>CANIEC010000119.1 GCA_947466085.1 Rhodospirillales bacterium | reverse complement strand
CTCGCCTGCATCGCCGCCTACAACAACACCCCGCGCAAATGCCTTGGGTTCAAGACGCCGGCAGAGGTACTTTCTGCTCAACCGTTGCACTTCAAACTTGAATCCACACCCTCACTCCGTTCGGGATGACACCGTTTGTTCGATCGGCGCACTGCGCAAATCCCAACAAAATTGTCATCCCGAACGGAGTGAGGGACCTTTGTCTTTCGCGAACAAGCGAAGTGCAGCGGCCCTTCGGGCGAGATGCGATAACCCTGCCGTTTGAACGGGGAGGAGTGCGCTTCCTATCCCAGAGGCCAGGTGAAGCGGATGTTGTTCCTGGCCAGGCCGTCGAGAACGACCTGCTGACCGCCCGACTTCATCATCCATTCCAGGCGATGATCGCGATACTCGCGTCGGATCTGCCCTGACGCGAGCCGCTCGGCCGCGCTTGCCATGCCGGCGGCCGCGGCCTCGAACTCCTTGAAGGTCGCGGCAACCGACGGACGCTCGATGAGCCGGTCGCGCCACTTCGCCAGCGATGACCCTGCTGGCGTCCCCAACCCGTAGAAGAACGAGCGATTGAGGTACGGCGCCACACTGAGATCGGCCCAGCCGAAGCTCTCACCATTGAACCATGGCCGGTCGCCGAGCTTGTCCGCAAGCCAGGCCTGCAACTGGGCGGTCTGGCGCGCCGCCGTGGCCTTCATCTTCTCCGCCTGCTCGCCTTCGGCGCGCTTGAACCAGCGGATCTCGCTCAGGCCCCAGTTCACCGCTTCGTAGAGCGTGTCGCAGAGATCCTCGATCATCCGCGCCTCGGCGCGTGCCGCCGGATCGCGCGGCAGCAGGGGCGGCGAGGGATATTTGTCCTCGAGATATTCGAGGATGATCGTCGAATCGAAGATGCGCGCCTCGCCGTCGATCAGCGTCGGCACTTCGTTGCGCGGGCTGGCCGCGGCGAACACCCCGCCGGCCGTCCCGGTGCCCAGCGCGGCCGGGGTCTCCACGGTGAAGTCGAGTCCCTTCTCGCGCAGCGCGATCTTCACCTTCTGGGCATAGGAGGAGAGCGGGTGTTCGTAGAGCAGCATGGCGCTCACTTCGCTTGAGGGATCACCATCCGGACCGCGATGGCGGCGCTGGCGATCACCGCCGGATCGTTGTTCTCGGGATCGGCAATGTCGAGCCCGCCCTTGACCACCTTCACGGTGACGATGCCGTGCGGCAGGGAGGCCTTGACCTTCTCCGCGTCGACCTTGTCGGGCTGCTGCACGCCGATCGTGACGTCCACGAACATGCCCGTCTTGGTGTCGACCTTGAGGGTCCGGATCATCGCGAGCGAGGAATGGTGCAGGGCATCCTGCACCGCGCGCAGGGCGGCCTTGGTGTAGTCGCCCCCGTGCAGATCGTTGCCGGTGCCGAGTTCGAGGATCACGCGCTTGGCGGTCATGGTCTTGGCTCCCTTACAGATCGAGACGGACGATGGCGGCCGCCTGGGCGATCACCGTCTTGTCCGTACCGGCTTCGTTTTCGATCTCGAGGCCGCCCTCGACGACCTTCACCGTGCCGGTGCCGTGCGGCAGGACCGCCAGCACCTGGGCCGTGTCGACCTTGTCAGGCTGGGGCACGCCGATCAGGACCTCGACCACCATGTCGTCGCTCGACTTGCCGAGCGCCGTCGCGACGGTGAGCGAGTTGTGCCACAGCGCGTCACGCAGGGCGCGGACCGCGGCCTTGGTGTAGTCGCCGCCCCTTATATCGGTGCCCATGCCGATCTCGAGGGCCACTTTCTTCAGCGCCATGACATTCTCCTGTTCAGGGCTTCGCGAGGCCGGCCTTGATCAGCAGCGGCTTCACTTCGGCATAATATTTCTCGGCGAAGGCGCGGAATTCGGCGGGATTCTTGTCCCACGGCACCTGGATGAACTTCGCGAGATACTCGGTCACCTTCGGCTCGGCCGAGGCCTGCTTGAAGGCTTCGTGGAGCGTGTCGACGATGGCCGGCGGCATGCCCTTGGGGCCGAGCAGGCCGTACGGGCTCTGACCCACCACGTTGACGCCGAGTTCGATCATCGTCGGGGTGTCGGGATAGCGCGGGATGCGCTTCTCGGTCGCGAAGGCCAGGACGCGGCACTTGCCGTCGTCGACGAAGGGCGCCCACTGGGCGGCGTCGGCGATGAACTGGATCTCACCGCTCATCAGCGCCTGCATCCATTCCGCGCCGCCCTTGTAGGGGACATGGGTGAACTTCGCGCCGGTGGCCTGCTCGACCTCGATCATCATGAGCTGGCCGGTACCGCCGACGCCCGAGGTGCCATAGTTGTACTTGTCCGGCTCCTTCTTGCCGGCGGCGATCATGTCCTGGAACGTCTTCCAGGGAGAGTCGGCGCGCACGACGATGCCCATCGTGTAGCCCGACAGGCCGGTGATGTAGGTGAAGTCGGTCAGCGGATTCCAGCTGGTCTGCTGATAGTGCGGATAGCGCAGCGTGTTGATGCTCATGACGGCCAGCGTGTAGCCATCGGGCTTGGCATTGAGCAGCATGGCCGGGGCCAGCGTGCCGGCGGCACCCGGCTTGATATCGATGATGATCTGCTGGCCCAGGATCTTGCCCACGGCCTCGGCCAGCAGGCGCATGTGCACGTCGGTAACGCCGCCCGCGGCGAAGGGATTGTAGATCGTGATCGGCTTCTCGGGCTTCCAGCGGGGCTGGGCCCGGGCGATCCCCGGGGCGACCATCGGAGCGGTGAGTGCCGTCGCGCCGGCCAGGGCGGCAAAGCGGCGGCGGTTGATCGAGACCGGCTGGGACATGAACGCTCCTCCTGATTCTTTTCTTCGGTCGGGCACACGGCGAAACGGCTGCGCGAGGCAGCCGTCCGTTCGTTCCATAGCGTTTCGGCGAAGGCGCGTTAAGCCCTACTTCCCGCGCGCGGCGTCGATGCTCCAGGGGCCGGCATCGGCTCATCCTCCGGCATGGGCATGTCGGGCCGCGCCGCCATCTCCGGCGGCACGGCGGGAATCTCACGCGGCGGGTCGGCGGCCTGGAACGTTATCGATCTCTCCTGCTCGTTCGCGCAAATGCCAAAACGAATGCCCGCCGGGAGGCGGGCATTCGACTGTCTTGGACCAGGGTCTAGCGTTCCTGGTTCTGCGGCTGCTGGCGATCGCGATCCTGCTGCTGCGACGGATTCTGCTTCTGGTCGTTCAGGGCGTTTCTCCATGTTCGCCGCGATCGCCGGAACGACGACCGCTGCTTACCAAACGCCTCCCTCGGGACAGGAGTTGCACGTACTGCTGTTTCTTGCGGAGCCGAGGCTCGAACGAGAATCACGCATTTGCAGCGAATCTTCATGCAGCCGGTCGTGCTCCACGGACGGCTTCTATTTCTCCGGCACTTTTCCGATGCGCTCCACGGCGACCTTCAGTCGTGCGGCATCCTTGTCGAGGAAGGTCTTGAAATCCGGCGCGTCGAGATAGGCGATCGGGGTCTCGACCTTGGCCATTGCCTCCCTGAACTCCGGATCTTCGGCCGTGCGACGCACCACGTCCCGCAGCGTCATGAGGGCCGGCGAGGGGGTGGCCGCGGGCGCGAAGAGCCCCGACCAGATGTAGAAGGTGGCGTCGTAGCCCAGCTCCTTCATGCTCGGCACGTCCGGCAGCGAGGCCAGTCGCTTGTCGCCCCACACCGCGAGCGCGCGCATCTTGCCGGCCTTGATCTGGCCGATGGCCGCCGACGGACCCGAGGCCAGCGCGTCGATCTGGCCGCCGAGCAGCGCCGCGACCGCGGGTCCGCCGCCCTGGTAGGGGATGTGGAACAGCTTGATGCCCGCCGCGTCGGCGAAGATCTCCATCGCCACGTGCAGCGTGCCGTACACGCCCGAGGAGCCGTAGTTGATGGTGCCGGGCTTGGCTTTCGCGGCCTCGACCAGATCCTTCAATGTCTTGTAGGGACCGTCCTCCCGCACGACCAGAACCGTGGGGTCGGCGCTGATCAGGGCGATCGGCGCGAACTGGTCGAGTTCGTAGGCCGGCGCGCGGCCCTGCAGGCGATCGGCCACCGGCAGGACCGAGATCGACGACAGCGCCATCAGGAGCGTGTAGCCGTCGGGTGCCGAGCGCGCGGCCTGCGCGGTGCCCACCGAACCGCCGGCGCCGCCCTTGTTCTGCACGACGACCGACTGCTTGAGCAGCTTGCCCATGACATGCGCCGTGGGCCGGCCGGTGATGTCGGCCACGCCGCCGGGCGGGAAGGGTACGATCATGGTGATCGGCCGCGACGGATAGGCCTCCTGGGCCTGGAGCGGTAGGCCGAGCGGCAGCATCGCCGCGCCGGCCAGAAGGGTACGCCGCTTCATCGTTTCCTCCATTCACGTCTTGGTTGGTTACTTGCCTTTGGAGCCTGCCTTGGCCGCTCCGCCGCGCGTGCCGGGATAGGTCGCGGTGAAGCCGAAGAGAGTCGAGAGCGCGTCGGGGACCATGATCTTGTCGAGGTCGTCCAGGCCCGCGGTCTTGGCGGGCTTCAGGCCCAGGACCAGCGGTCCCCTGGGGGCCTTCCAGTCGCCGACGAAGGAGGCGAGGGCGTCGAGCGCCTTCAGCGTCTCGCCGGTCTGGGCCTGGGCGAAGCTCGCCAGCGCGTCGAGCGCGGTCGTGATCAGCTCCTCGGACTTGATGCCTTCCTCGCTGGCAACGGCGGGGACGAGCTTGTCCAGCAGCTGCTTGTCGTCGATCGTGAGGGAGGCGCTGCGCAGCCGGCCCTCGTCCTTGGCGGTGTCCATGTCGGTGTCGTCGCTCACCCCGTCCACGATCATCGACAGGGCAAAGCGGGCCTGGCCGCGCAGGGTCACTTCCAGCATGTTGAGCGTCAGCACCTTGGCGGCCGGGTCGATGCGATAGTCGAGCGAGATGTCGAACGGCACCTTCGGAACGCCGTAGGGTTCGAGGGCGGTGAACATCTCGTCGTCGCCCGTCATGCCCTCCATCCTGAGCCTGGCGAAGCGCGGCGCGAGATCGTTCTTCGAATCCTTCCTGAGGCGATCGAAGTCGAGGTCGTCGACCGTCACCTTGTCGATCCTGATCGTGCTTTCCTTGTCGCCGGTCGCAGGATTGGCCGGCACCACGGCCACGACGTCCGTCAGCACGAAGCCCGTGGCGCCGAGCGGCTCGGCGCCGGCATAGCTCAGCGTCTTGAGCTCGAACTGGGGCTTGATCTCCTTCTCGAAGCGCTCCAGCCCGTTTTGCGCCCAGGAGCCGGTCGCAAACCCGATCAACAGCAGCGCCGACATCAGCGCCGCGAAAACAACACGCATGAACTTGATCTCCTCGCCCGACGCCTGAGACTAGCACAGAGGGGCGCGGGTCCGACCGGCGTCGTCTCCCCCTCCGTAGCAAACCCCGATCCGCGGAATGCTGCGACGATTGGGAATCAGGAGCTGGCGTCGCTCCAGATCTTCAGTGCTTCCATTGCGGCGGGGCCAAGTCGCAGCAGGTCGGCGACACGATGCATGATCTCCGAATCGTCGGCGCTCTCGACGGCACCGGCAGCCGCCGCAGCCTGCGGCGCTCCGAACTGGCCGAACAGGCCCCTCAGGCGATGTGCCGCCTTGCGCAGGCGTGCCACGTCTCCCGTCGCCATGGCGCTCTCGACCTCGGCGAGCGAGGCCACGGCATCCTGCTGACACGTGGATGACAGCTGCACGAAGGAATCGGCCCCAACCGCCTCACGCAGCTCGACGAGCGCCTTGATGTCCAGCAGGCCCGCGGCAGGTGTCAGAGGGGCGGCGGCTTCTCGCTTCAGCGTCTTCTCAATCATCGCGACCAGGTCTGTCGCTCGAATGGGCTTGCTGAGGTAGTCGGTCATGCCAGCGGCCAGTGCCAGCTCGCGGTCGACCTCCCCAGCAAATGCAGTAAGCGCGATGATCGGAACACGACCTGCGGCGCCCCCCAGCGCGCGAATCCTGCGGGTCGCCTCGTGACCGTCCATGGTCGGCATCTGTACGTCCATCAGGATCACGTCGAAGTTCCCGGTCTTCGCGGCAACGAGCGCCTCGCCGCCGTCACTCGCCACCTCGACTTCATGTCCCATCTTCTCCAGCACGGCGCGCGCCACGATCTGGTTGGCTGGCGTGTCCTCGACGACAAGCACACGAAGGCGGCGCGCAACCGAAGCTGGGGTGGCTGTCGCGGGAATGGCAGGAGCGAAGGAATCCTGAGCCGGGGCCCGCTCAAGGTCGAGCTCGAACCAGAAACGGGTACCGTGACCGGACTCGCTCGCAACATCGATCTGGCCGCCCATCAACTCGACGAGCTGCCGGCAGATCGCGAGCCCGAGACCGGTGCCGCCCTTCCTGCGTACCTGCACGTCAACGCCCTGCTCAAAAGGCTTGAAAAGACGGATTCTGGCGGCGGGGGATATCCCCACGCCCGTGTCGCGCACTTCGAAGCGCACGCGAACTTCATCGATCCGACGTTCGACGATTTCCGCGGACAGGGTAACCGTCCCATGCTCCGTGAACTTCACGGCGTTGCCGAGAAGGTTCAGGAAGATCTGGTTCAACCTGCCCGCGTCACCCACCAGCACGTCGGGCAGGTCCGCAGCCAGCTTTGTCGATAGACCGAGGTTCGCTCCACCCGGCAGCCTCCGCGCGAGGTCGACGGCGCTTTCCGCCAGTGCGCGTAAATTGAACGGTCTCTTTTCGATCTCCAGCCGGCCCGCCGCCAGCCGGGAGAAGTCCAGGATGTCGTTGATGATGGTGAGGAGATTCCCCGCAGACTCTTCAATGATGCGAACATAATGCTTCTGTGTTGAATCGAGCGCTGAATCGGCCAGGAGGCTGGACAACCCGATCACGGCGTTCATCGGCGTTCGTATTTCATGGCTCATCTTCGCGATGAAATCCGACTTGGCACGATCCGCGATTTCCGCCGCCTCCTTCGCCTGCCGCAGATCCTGCTCCTTCTGCCGTCGATCGGTCACATCGGTTGCGAACGACAACAGAGCCGGCCGGCCCTCCCACTCGATCGAGACGGCCGAATGTTCGAACCAGCGCACCGTCTCTCCGCCGGACCGTATCCGCAATTCCATCTTGCGGGACGCCCCCTCGGCACGCATCTCGCGACCGTAGTGCTCGCGCACTTCACGCCAATCCTCGGCGACGACAAGGTCCTGGATGGGTGTTCCTGCGAGGGGTCGCCGGCGGTCGCGGAGGAGACTCTCGGCTGCTGGGTTTGCGAGTACGATTCGCTCGTCCTGGATGACGAAAATCCCTTCGCTCGAATTCTCGAACAGCTGCCGATAGCTCTGCTCCGACAATCGCAGCCTCTCCTCCGACAGCCGGCGATCGGTAATGTCGCGAAGGTAGGCGACGAAGCCCGGCTGATCCGGCGACCTGATGGCAACGATCGAAAGCTCGCAGGGAAACACAGAACCATCGCTGCGTTGTGCTTCGATCTCGATTCGCTTTCCGAGGACGTTGCTCTCTCCCGTCGAGAAATAGCGACGCAAGCCGTTGCGATGAGCCTCCCGGTATTTTTCAGGCACGATGAGGTTGGACATCTCCTTGCCGACCACGTCCGCCCGCAGATATCCAAACGTTCTTTCGGCAGCAGGATTGAACTCGAGAATCCGCCCCTGATTGTCGATGCCGATGACGCAATCAATCGCCGCACCTGCCAGCTTTTCCAGCCGCTCCTGGCTGTGAAGCAACGCCAACTCGCGTTCCTTCTGGTCCGTGATGTCAATGCGCAGCCCTAGCGTGCCGCCTCCAGGGACTCGGCGCTCCAGGATGCGGATCCACCGCCCCCCGGCTGTGTACTGTTCGAGCGGTCCTCCGGCGGCGCGATGCTGTCGAAGACGGTCGTCAATCCAAGCCTGTTCCCGGCCGCGCGCCTCGGGGTACTGGCCCCGGCGCACCCCTTCACGAATGCCCAGTTCGTAGGATGCCCCTCGGTAAATCAGGTCGGCGCTCTCGCCGTACATGTCGCGATAGGTCTTGTTGAAAAAGGCGATGCGGTCGTCGGCGTCGAACATCACGAAGCCGTCGGGTAACGCCTCGATGGCCGCCTGAAGTTGGGCGTCGGTCTTTTCCAGGGATGCGATGGATGCGCGCTCAGCGGTCACATCACTCAGAACGGCAACGAACTCGCCATTCGATGAGCCTGGAAGCGGCCAAACACGGACCTCGATGCACAGGTCTGCCACGGCCCAGTCAGCGAAAGCAGCCTTCTGGCGCCCGTCGGGCGGCCACGCGCCGGCCACTGGCCCGATGATTTCCGCCATTTTTCGACCTTCGCAGGGTACTCCATCCCTTTCGAGAAACCGCCGCGCGGCTTCATCCGGGAAGCGGATCGTACCATCCGAGTCGAGTCTCACGAGACCTGGCGGTAACGCCTCCTGCGTCCTTGTCGCCTTCATCCGCCATTTCCCAGATCAACCTTTGGAACGCCAGGAATGCTATCATTCTGCCGGGTTCCGCGGTAGCCATGAGCGGCCGACGCAGGTTTCCCTGCCGCTTCCGCCGCGCACGACCTGCCGAACGATCCTTGATCCATCGATTTGGCGCTTTCCCACGTCATTCGGACGCACTCCTCCCGTGGTGATGACGGATCCGCCCGGTTCGGTCTTGCGCGGCAGCCCGTCGTCGTCGCGGCCCGTCGATCAGTCGCAGTGCTTTCTCGAACAGTTCTCCCGGCACTGCGACCTCGGCCATCTGGAAGACGGCGTAGCGGGCGTGGCGCACGACCTTGGCACCGATTTTCACGAGCTTCTCTCGCAGGCTGGTCAGAGACCACTGACCAGGCGACCTTCGGCAGGCTCGCCGAGGCGGCCGAAAAAGGTTGTCCGGTTTCCAAGTTGCTCAACGCCGAGATTACGCTCAACAAGACTTTGAAGTAGCATTCCCGCTTTCAGTCCCGGGACGCCGCCTGGCGTGGCGCCCCACCCAGGAGTCTTCGATGATCCGCTTGCTTTTCTGCTCCCTCGTCCTGCTCGCACTGCCGTTCGCAACCGCTTCCGCCCAGAAGCCCACGAAGGACGACGCCGAGAAAATGGTGATCGGTCTCTACGCCGTCTCCATCGCCGTCGACACCTGCGACCTCGATATGACGAAGGACCAGGAGACGCGCCTCGAGTTCTGGACCGAGTGGGCCGAGAAGCAGCTCAACATCGCCGACCGCAAGCTCGACAAGGCCTACGCCGAGATGGAGAAGGAAGCGGAGAAGAACAAGAAGGCCTTTTGCGCCGAGATGATGCCGATCGCCGAGAAGGCTCTGAAGGAGCTTCCGCCGGCGATGTGAGGCTGAGCGAAGCTCAGCCGGCAAAGCGGCCGGACATTGCCTCGGCAATGTCCGGGAGCGCCGCTGTTCAAAAGTGACTTCGCATGGCGCTAGCGATACCCCGCCGCCTGCAGCTCGAAGAGCTCGGCATAGCGGCCCTGCTGCGCCAGCAGATCCTCGTGCGTGCCCTGCGCTTCGACCTTGCCGTCGGCCAGCACCAGGATTCGGTCGGCCATGCGGACGCTGGAGAAGCGGTGGGAGATCAGCACCGCGGTCTTGCCTTTGCTCAGTTCCTTGAAGCGCTGGAACACCTCGAACTCGGCGCGGGCATCGAGGGCGGCGGTCGGTTCGTCGAGGATCAGCACTTCGGCCTCGCGCATGTAGGCGCGGGCGATGGCGATCTTCTGCCATTCGCCGCCGGACAGTTCGACGCCGTTCTTGAAGCGCTTGCCGATCATCTGGTCGTAGCCGTGGGCCAGGCGGTCGATCACCTCGTCGGCCTGGCTGCGGTTGGCGGCGCGCGCGATGCGCTCACGGTCGCCGCGCGCCTCGATGCGGCCGACCGCGATATTGTCGCCGGCCGGCAGGTTGTAGCGGACGAAATCCTGGAAGATGACGCCCATGCTGCCGCGCAGCTCGTCGAGCCCGTAGTCGCGCAGGTCGCGGCCGTCGAGCAGGATGCGGCCTTCGTCGGGGTCGTAGAGCCGCGTCAGCAGCTTGACCAGCGTGGTCTTGCCGGCGCCGTTCTCGCCGACCAGCGCCACGACCTCGCCGGCCTTGAGGGTGAAGGAGAGATGGCGCACCGCCCAGCGCTCGGCGCCGGGATAGATGAAACCGACATCCTCGAACACGAAGCCTTCGCGGATCTCTTTGGGAAAGGGCAGCGGATTGGCCGGTGAATGAATCTCCGGCCTGACCTCGAAGAAGGAGAAGAGGTCGTCGAGGTAGAGCGCCTGGCCGGCCACCGAGGAGAAGCCGCTCAGCAGCGATTCGAGCAAGGTGCGCAGGCGGCGGAACGAGCCCGCGAGGAAGGTGAGGTCGCCGACCGAGAACTCGCCGGTCAGCGTACGCCAGGCGATGTAGGCGTAGGCGAAGTAGTAGCCGATGGTGCCGATGGTGGTGAACAGCCCACCCCAGCCGGCACGTCGCAGCGCGAGGCGGCGGTTGGCCTCGTAGAACGAGGACGCGAGCCGGCGATAGCGATCGATCAGGAACCCGTTCAGGCCGAAGATCTTGACTTCCTTGGCGGTCTCGGCGCTGGCCGCGGTCTGCCGGACATAGTCGAGCTCCCGCCGTTCGGGCGTGCGGCCGAAATCGAGCGAATAGCTCTTGGCGTTGAAATGCGCCTCGCCGAGAAAGGCGGGCACCAGCGCCACCAGCAGCAGCACGATCAGCCAGGGCGCGAAGACGATGAGACCGGCGGCGAGGCTTGCCACCGTCACCAGGTCCTGGGCCTGGGAGAAAAGCTGGCTCATCAGGGTCATGCGGCCGCTGGTCTGGCGTCGCGCCCGCTCCAACTGGTCCTGGAATTCGGCATCCTCGAAATCCTCGAGGTCGAGCGTTGCGGCATGCTCCATCAGCCGCACGCTCGAGCTGGTGCTGACCCGCTCGGCCAGCAGCCCGTCGAGCAAGGTCACGACGCGCCCCAACACGTCGGCCAGAACCGCCACCGCGAACTCGGCCAGCAGAAGGAGACCGAGCTCGTTGAGATGGCCGCTGTCCAGCCACTGTTGCAGCGTCGACGGCTTGTCCGGAAGCTGCACCAGCATCACCACGTCGTCGATGATCAGCTTGCCGATGTAGAGCGTCGCCGCCGGCAGCAGGGCGCGCATCAGGCGCAGGGCGATGGTGGTGGCGGTGAGCGACGGGCTGGTGGCCCAGACCATGGCGAGGAAGGGCCGCAGGTTCCGGAGCGCGCCGACGCGTTCGCGGAACGAGCTGGTGCTGATCGTCGACGGCGAGGGCATCCCGGTCTAACCCCGGCGAGGGGGTGCGGGTTCCGGCTCAGTCATCGGGTAGGGACTGTGCATCCAGCCACTGCCGCGCGTGGTGCAGTTCGCGGAAGATGGCGAGGGGGCGCCGGGCCGTCGCCGCGGCGGCAAAGGTCTCGGCCTGTTCGACGCGGCTGTCGGAGGCGGCGACGACCGGTCGGCCGGTGTGCGAGATCGTCCATTGGACGGGCATGCATTTAATTCTAGCACGGAATGGATGACGCGCGGGACCTGGAGACGGCATAGTGCGGCCTCCGGGGGAGTATCATGAGCATTCGCGTCTTTACCGTCGTCCTCGTTGCCTCGCTTCTGGCGGCCTTGATGCCGGCCAGCGCCGAAATCCTGCCGACGCCGCCGGGCTGGCAGATCGAACGTGCCGTGCTGGTCAACCGGCACGGCGTCCGTTCGCCGACCGCTCCCAACGAGCAACTCGACAAATACAGCGCAACGCCCTGGCCCACCTGGCCGGTCGAGCCCGGGTTCCTGTCGCCCCGCGGCGAGGAGCTGATGCGGCTGATGGGCGGCTATTACCGCGTGCTCTATGGCGGGCGCGGGCTGGTCCAGGCGGACGATTGCCCGACCGCCGGCACGGTCGCGGCGTGGACCGATCTCTCTCAGCGGACGCGCACCTCGGGCGCGGCGCTCCTGGCCGGCATGTATCCGCGCTGTGCCAACCTGCCCCTGCGCAACCAGGCGAACTTCACGGTTCCGGATCCGCTCTTCAATCCGCAACCGACGGCGTCCTGCCCCATGGATCTCGCGGCCAACCGCGCCGCCATCCTGGCGCGTGTGGGCGGCAGCTTCGCGTCGGTGCAGCGCGACTACGCCGCGGCGCTCTCCATGATGCAGTCCGTCCTGTGTCCGGCCGACGCGACCCGGGGAGCCGGCGGCGGCAGCTGTGGCGAAGCGGGCGTGCCGACGAGCATCGTGAGCGGCAAAGAGGACGGCGTCCGGCTGCTCGGCCCGATCGGCTATGCCTCGACAGCTGCGGAAGACTTCTTCATGCAGTCAGCCAACGGCATGCCGAAGGATCAGGTCGCCTGGGGGCGACTGGCTCACGATGCCACGCTGCGCGAACTGCTGACGCTCCATCAGCTCGATCAGGATCTCACCCAGAAGACCAAGCCGATCGCCCGGCAGCGTGGGTCGAACCTCCTGACGCTGATCGGTGCCATTCTGGTGAATGGCCACAGTTTCCCCGCCCATGCAGCGACTGGCCAGCCGGTACGGGTTGGCTTTCTGGTGGGGCATGAGAGCAACATCCACAACGTCGCCGCCCTGCTCGACATTACCTGGCAGATACCGGGCTTCCTCCCGGGCGAGGCGACGCCGGGCGGCGCGCTGGCTTTCGAGCAGTTTCGCGACGTAAGCACAGCGAAGCGCTACGTGCGCATTGCCTACTATGCGCAGACACTGGATGAAATGCGCCGTCGCGCGCCGCTCACCTACCGCGATCCGCCGGGCATGGTGCAGGTGGCGCTGCCGGCCTGTTCGGCGGACCTCGTGAACAATGCCTGTCCTCTCGAGGCCTTTCTCAAGATCGTCAAGGCGGCGGTCGATCCGGGTTGCGTCACGGTTACGGGTGGCAACTACTAGCGATCGCAGATCGGCCGCTCGCGACCGAGCGCTGTGATGGCATCGCCTTCGGGGCTCGTCTCGACCAAGGCCAGGTGGAAGAGACGAGTGCGATGCACTTCGGGCATCGCCTCGCCGTGCCTGCGGTCAGCGCACGCAGCGAAGCCAGGGCGGCCTGGGTAAGCGGCGCGCTCAGGCCTTTCGGTGTCGTTCGAACATCTCTCGCCATGTGTCGTATCACCTCCTGGTTGGAGGGAGATAACGGCACGTCGGTGCGAAAGTTGAGGACGCAGACCTCGATTACGCCGGGAACCGCCCCGACTTCGCCCTGTTTCCAGAGCGCTTGGACTGATCGCAGATCGACCAGCAGCAACAATTCTGGAGACGGGTAGCACCGCGAGCCGTGCGCCGGTTCCGATCCGGTCGACGACCTGGACGCGGTCTTGAGCTTCCAGACGAGTCGGAAGCGGCCCGTTCGTCGGCAGCGAACTCTAGGCGTCAGCGCTCGGCGAACTGCATCGCCTCGAGGCGACCGGCCTGTTCGTTGGCCATCATCACCAGCCCATAGGTCACCCCCAGGGTGAAGACGATCGTGGCGTAGAGCGTGTAGGGATGCGTCGCTGCCGCCGCGCCTGGTGGGAGGAGGTGGATCACCTCAAATCCCAGGACTCCGGCGCGGACGACGCGCGCGACGCCGAGGCCGACGAAGGCGAGCGCCGCGGGCAGCCGGCTGCGCAGATCGTCCTTGTGGCGGCCCTGTCGGATTTCCCAGGCACAAGCCAGTCCCAGCAGGCCGAGGAGCAGGGAGAAGGGGATCGACGCCGCCTGTCGTCCCGCACCGAAGGCTCTCAGGATGACGAACAGGGCGAGGAAGGCCGCGCTGATGCCTATCGCGATGGCAATCAGCCGGACGAGGTCGGTACGGCCCTGGTTGGAGAAGCGCAGGCTCAGCCACATCGCGGCAAAGCCCGCGACGATCATCATGTCGGCTGCCAGGACGGGGGCCAGATCGGCATCGGAGGTGCGGAGGCGCAGGATCAGCGCGCCGAGGACCGTCAGCATCAGGGCGGCTGCCCAGGCACGAAGGCCCGGCGCATTGCGATGGTGATACCAGGTCAAGAGCACCGCGGCTGCACCGGCGACGGTGACGATGCCGCCGATCAGGTAGAGGGTCTTGATGTTCAGTTCCATGAAGGGCCGTGCGGTCTCTTGGAGGATCAGGCGGGCGGGGCGACGGAGAGGCCCTTGACCCTGTGACGGTCGATGAAGCCCTGCACCATGCCCGACTTCTTGGCCTTCTCGACGAAGTCGGCAAGGAAGGCTGCGGCCTCGACATTGGCCTTGGCCGTGCCGACCGCCTGTTGCACTGCGGTGAACTTGCCGTCGAGGATCTTCAGCCCCGGCGCCTTCTCGACATCCTTGAGAAGGCCGGGGCGGAGACCCGCCAGCACCTCGAGCTTGTCGGACATGAATTTCTCATACGCGGCATCGAGGCCGCTCACCTGCACCAAGGTGGCGTTCCTGATGTTGTTTACCAGCCAGAGATCGTAGGCCGAGCGGGCGGAGACGGCGATGCGCACGCCCTTCCTGTCGACGTCGGCGATCGATTTGATCGGCGAGCCCTCGGGCACCATGTAGGTCGCTTCGATTTCGACATAGGCGGCGGTGAACTGGATCTTCTCGGCGCGCTGCGGCTCGGCGCCGATCAGGCCGATGTCCCATACGTCCTTGCCGACCTGGTCGCCGAGCTCGCCGGGAGACTTGAAGGTCACGTACTTCACGGGCACGCCCAGGGCGGTCGCGATCTCGCGCGCCATGTCGGGCGCGACCCCGGTGGGCTCACCGTTTTCGCTGCGGCCGGTGACCAGCAGGAAGTTGGAAAGATTGATGCCGGCGCGCAGGACGCCAGTGGGGGCAAGTTGGGTTCGGACCGTGTCGTTCATGG
>CANIEC010000118.1 GCA_947466085.1 Rhodospirillales bacterium | reverse complement strand
GTCTTGATCTCCTTGCGCCACCAGCCGCCCATCTGGGCGCCGGTGTGGCTCATCAGGAAGGAGGTCATCTTGTATTCCTTGTAGAAGTCCCGCATCAGCTCGAGACCGCCACCGAAATAGACCCACGCATTGTGCTGGCGGGTATTGAGGCCGAACGGCAGCGCCGTGTCGAAGGCGAAAGTCGGATCCTTGCCGACATAGTAGTAGGAGGCGGTGTGGCCGCACTCTACCGTCTCGTTCTGGACGGCATCGACGACCTGCAGGCCGGGGACGATTTCACCGGCGGCGAAGACGCGAATCTGGAACTTGTTGTCGGTGAGGGCCGCGACGCGCTTGGCGAAGTACTCGCCCGCGCCATAGATCGTGTCGAGCGACTTGGGGAAGCTCGACGCCAGGCGCCACTTCACTTCAGGCATCGACTGGGCGACGGCCGGAGCCGCCAGGACGCCGGCAGCGGCGACCGTCGCACCGCCGACACCGGCCGTGCGCAAGAATTTGCGACGTTGCATTGAGTAAACTCCCTAAATTCGCTTTCTGAACGCACTTCCGCAGCGCGAACCACCTTCCGGTGCCGGGTTATCGCATAGCGCAAGGTCGATGAAAAGCAATTGCGGTCGAGCTGCAGGTGAGGAAAACCCCACCTAAGAGGGGTATTCCTTTGTCTCGCAAGCCCGTGATCAGAGCTTCCCGGCAGCCGACTGGCGGGCCATGAAGTTGCCGAGCGTGTCCTCGGCCACGCGGGACCAGAGCACTTCCTCGTTACGGAAGGGCTTCCACGGTTCGAAGATCTTCTTCCACCTGGGGTTCTTTTCGTTCAGCTGCCGTGCGAATGAACTTGCGACGCTGCATGAAACTCGTGCACCCGTGTTCCAGGACCACGCGCATGCCGCCTGATTTGCGCGGCTTATGATATGCGCGCTGCACCGGATGAAAGGCTCAACGCATGAGCAATAAGGTGAGCGCCAATGTGCCCACTGCAATGCGGTACCAGGCAAAAACGGTAAACCCGTGGCGGCTGATGAATCGCACGAACGCGCGCACCACGAGCATCGCCGAGACGAAGGCGGCGACGAAGCCCAGCGCGATCACGCCGCCATGCTCCCAGCTCAGCGACGACCAGTTCTTGTAGAGGTCGTAGACCGTCGCCCCAAGCATGGTGGGCATGGCGAGAAAGAAAGAAAACTCCGCCGCCGTTGCACGATCGACGCGAAAAATCCGCGCCCCCATGATCGTGGCACCCGAGCGCGATACGCCGGGAATCATTGCCACGCACTGGCAGAGACCGATGTAGAGCGCGGTCTTCAGGTCGAGGTCGTCGAGGGTCTTGACGCGCGGCCTCTGTGCGAAACGCTCGATCAGCAGGATGGCGATGCCGCCCACGATCAGGGCGATGGCGACCACCCACGGACTGAACAACACCGACTTGATGTACTTGTGGGCCGCGACGCCCACGATGACGGCCGGCAGGAAGGCCACCAGGATGGCCAACGCGAACCGTGTCGCCTGCCTGTCCCGCTCCAGGACACCCATCGCGGTCGTCCAGATCTTCGCGCGATAGAGCAGGCAGACGGCGAGGATCGCGCCCAGCTGGATCACGATCTCGAAGACCTTGCCCGGCGGCCCCTGGAAGTCGAGCAGTTCCTCGGCGAGGATGATGTGCCCCGTCGACGAGACGGGGAGGAATTCGGTGAGACCTTCGACAACGCCGATCAGCAGCGCCTTCCAGATCAGCGTCAGGTCCATGTTCAATCCTTGAAGCGTTTGGCCCGCGGCCAGCCCTTCTCCGGCATGCGCCCTGCCTGCGCACGCTCGCCGCGCCAGAACTTCAGCTCAGCCGCCGGAATGGTCCGGTTGCCCCACGGCAACCCTTCCGAGAGGACGAAGGCCTGCGCATCCGACAGCCGGTCGCCCTTCGACTTCTGCAGAAGCACGCCGCGGCCACGGCCCATCTCGGGCACCTCTTCGAGGGGGAAGATCAGCAGCTTGCGACCTTCGCTCAGCACGGCAACGGAATTCGCACCGTCAGGCACGACGGCAAAGGCCTGTGCCCTCTCCTTGTCGGCGAGGTTCAGGACGCCCTTGCCGTTCTTGGTCTGAGCCACGACCTCGTCTTCCGGTACGACGAAGCCGCGTCCGGCATCGGACGCCACGAGGAACTTGCGGCCGCCCTTCAGGACTTCGAGGTGAACGATGTCCTGGTCGTTGCCCAGTTCGATCATCAGCCGGATCGGCTCTCCATGGCCCCTGGCGCTCGGCAGGCGATCACAACCCACCGTGTAGAAGCGGCCGTTGGAGCCGAAGAGCAGGATCTTGTCGGTCGACTGGGCATGGATGGCGAAGCGTGCGGTATCGCCTTCCTTGTACTTGAGTTCGCCGGCGGCCTTGTCGTCGAGATGGCCCTTGGCGGCGCGGATCCAGCCCTTCTCGGACAGGATCACCGTCACCGGCTCGCGCTCGACGAAATCCTCGATCGCGTGCTCGATCTCGGCCGGGGCGTCGGCCAGCTCGGTGCGGCGGCGCCCGAGCTCGGTCTTGCCGCCGAACTTCTTCTTGGTTTCACGCACCTCGTCGGCGATGGCGTTCCACTGAAGCCCGTCGTCCTTGAGCAGGGCCTTCAGGTCCTTGCGCTCGGCGCTGAGCTTCTTGTGCTCGCCACGGATCTCGAATTCCTCGAGCCGGCGCAGCGCGCGCAGGCGCATGTTCAGGATCGCCTCGGCCTGCATGTCGGTGAGCCCGAACGCCTTGATCATCTTGGGCTTAGGCTCGTCCTCCTCGCGGATGATCTTGATCAGCTTGTCGAGGTTCAGATAGGCGATCAGGTAGCCGTCGAGAATCTCCAGGCGCCGTTCGATCGCGGCCAGCCGGAAGGTCGAACGCCGCACCAGCACCTCGCGCCGGTGATCGAGGAAGGCCTGCAGCGCCTCGCGCAGGTCCATGACGCGCGGCGTGTTGTCCTTGTCGAGGACGTTGAGGTTCAGCGGGAAGCGCGTCTCGAGATCGCTGAGCTTGAAGAGCTGCTCCATCAGCAACTCGGCCGGCACGTTGCCGGTCTTGGGCTCCAGCACGATGCGGACGTCGTCGGCCGACTCGTCGCGCACGTCCTCGAGGATCGGCAGCTTCTTGGCGTTGATGATCTCCGCGATCCGCTCGATCAGCTTGCCCTTCTGGACCTGATACGGGATCTGCGTGACGACGATGCGGTACTGGCCGCGCGGCAGCTGCTCGACTTCCCAACGGGCGCGCAGGCGGAATGCGCCGCGACCGGTCCTGTAGGCCTCGACGATGGCCTCGCGCGGCTCGACCAGAATGCCGCCGGTCGGGAAATCCGGACCCTTGACGAGGTCGACCAGCGTCTCGATGCGCGAGTTGGGCGTCTTGATGAGATGCAGCAGCGCGTCGCAGAGCTCGCCCACATTGTGCGGCGGGATCGAGGTCGCCATGCCAACGGCGATGCCCGCAGCCCCGTTGGCCAGCAGGTTCGGAAAGCCGCCCGGCAGGACGACCGGCTCTTCGGTCGAGCCGTCGTAGTTGGGCCGGAAGTCGACGGCATTCTCGTCGATCCCGCCCAGCAACGCCTCGGCCACCTCGGTGAGCCGGGCCTCGGTGTAACGCATCGCGGCGGGGTTATCGCCGTCGATATTGCCGAAGTTGCCCTGCCCCTCGATCAGCGGGTAGCGCGCGGCGAATTCCTGGGCGAGGCGTACCAGCGCGTCGTAGATCGACTGGTCGCCGTGCGGGTGATACTGGCCGATCACGTCGCCGACGACTCGGGCGCTCTTCTTGAAGGCGCTGTTCGGATCGAGTCGCAGCTGGCGCATCGCGTACATCAGCCGGCGATGCACCGGCTTCAGCCCGTCGCGCACGTCCGGCAGCGACCGCGACATGATGGTCGACAGCGCATACGACAGATAGCGCTCGCGGAGCGCGTCTCCGAATTGCACCGGCTTCACTTCGGCCAGTTGGACGACGTTGTTGCGCTTTGCCATGGACCAGCGTGACGAGGGGAAGGGCCGCAGTTCCAGCCGCGACCGTGATTATTCTAGCGTTGGATCGATTCCATAAATCTCGACCGTGCGGGAGGCAAGGGCTTGTTGTGCGGCCAAAAAACGTGTCGCTCCAGGAAGAATCCCGTCAAATCCAGGCCCTGGCGGAGCTCGTCCTCGTCCGACGGCAGCCCGCCGGTGGCCAGAAAGCCCGGAAGCGGCAGCAGCTTCTCCTTGTAGGGCGCCGCAGCCGCGCGCGAGACGGCGCGGCCCGTCCGGGGCGAGACAAAGCCCAGGTCCTCGGTCGAGCCGGTGGCCGCGCATTTCTCCAGATCCAGGCCGAAGCCCAGCTCCTGCAGCAGGCCCAACTCGAGCCGGACATAGATCGTGGGCCAGCCGGGATGTCCGAGCGAGCCCAGGAACGCGCGGAACCCATCGAAGATTGCCGGGTGCGGTTCGCGCTCGGGCAGGGCGGCATCGATGACGGCGCAGGCTGCGGCGAGTCCGGCCAGTTCCGAGGCGTCGTCCATGGCCCGGGCGGCGTGCGCCTCCCGCAGTTCCCCCGAATAGTTGCCGAGCTGCTCGGGCAGGCGCCCCCGCCAGCCAACCTCGACCAGGTTGCCGGACTGCCAGATGGGACGGGCGCGCCGCGAGACGCCGCCCGGCACGAAGCCGGAGTGGCGTCCATGGTCGCGCGTCAGCAGCGATACGACGAGGCCCGTCTCGCCGTGAGACCGGGCTGTCAGTACGATGCCTTCGTCGGTCCAATCCATGGAACCGTGTATGCCGCGTCCCGCGGAATCGCGCTAGGTTGCGGCATGCCGAAACTGAGACGGCGGGCCATGCTGGGAGCCGGCGCCGCCGCCCTGCCCTTCCGTGTTTTCGCCCAGACAGCCGCCGCCGCACGGCCGCGTCTGCTTCAGGGCGTGCAATCCGGCGATGTCGGAAGCGCGGGCGCGACCCTCTGGAGCCGTGCGGACAGGCCGGCGCGCATGATCGCCGACTATGCGACGACGGAGAGCTTCACCGATGCGCGGCGCATCGAAGGGCCGCTCGCCCTCGAGGCGACCGGTTTCACCTCACGCCTGCGTCTCGACGGGCTGCCAGCGGGCCAGACAATCTTCTATCGCATCGCCTATGGCGATCTCTCCGATCCGAATGCGACGAGCGACTGGGTGCAGGGACGCTTCCGCACGCCGCCGCCTGCCGAAGCAGATGCAAGCTTCGTGTGGTCGGCCGATACGGTCGGCCAGGGCTGGGGCATCAATCCCGAGATCGGCGGCATGACGATCTACGAGGCGATGCGGTCTCTGGCGCCGGACTTCTTCGTCCATTGCGGCGACACGATCTATGCCGACGATCCGCTGGCCCCCGAGAAGGCGCTGCCGGACGGGCGCCTCTGGAAGAACGTCATGACGGAGGCAAAATCCCGGGTCGCCCAGACGCTCGCCGATTTCCGCGGCAACCACCTCTACAATTTCCTCGACGCCAATCTCCGCCGCTTCAACGCCGAAGTCCCGACGATCGCCCTATGGGACGATCACGACGTCCTCGACAACTGGTACTGGGAAAGACGCCTCGACGAGGATCCGCGCTACGGCGAGAAGGACGTCGGCGTGCTGGCCCGGCGCGCCGAGCGGGCGTTTCGCGAGTTCATGCCCCTGGCCGACGGGCTCGACGGGCCCATGCGCCTGTATCGCAGGTTCTCGTTCGGGCCGCGTCTCGATCTCTTCCGACTCGACATGAGGAGCTTTCGCGCGCCCAACGGCCCGAACCGGCAGGAAAAGACGGGCTCGAACACGGCCTTTCTCGGCATCGAACAGATCGTCTGGCTGAAGCAGGCGCTCAAGGCCTCGACGGCCACGTGGAAGATCATCGCGGCCGACATGCCGCTCGGCCTCGTCGTCTATGACGACTGGCGCCGCAAGTCGGGCTTCGAGGCTGTGGCCAATGCCGATGACGGGCCTCCGCTCGGGCGTGAGTTGGAGATCGCCGACCTGCTGTCCTTCATCCGGCGGGAGGACATCCGCAACGTGCACTGGATCACGGCAGACGTGCATTATCCTGCCACCCACCGCTACGATCCCGGGCGGGCCGCCTTCCAGGATTTCACGCCGTTCTATGAATTCGTGT
This sequence comes from Rhodospirillales bacterium, assembly GCA_947466085.1. Classification (GTDB taxonomy): domain Bacteria; phylum Pseudomonadota; class Alphaproteobacteria; order Reyranellales; family Reyranellaceae; genus Reyranella. The sequence goes on along the minus strand of CANIEC010000118.1, from coordinate 8,689 downwards.
CCGGCCCGCTCTGCGCGGGCGGCTTCGGCCCCAACGCGCTCGATGGCACGTTCGGCCCACAGGTGGTGTTCCAGAAGGTGCCGCCGCCCGGCCGCTTCGATCTCTCGCCGCTCGAAGGCTCCTGCCACTTCGGGCATGTCAGGATCGACGGCCGCTCAGGCGTGATGACGGTCAGTCACCGCGATGCCAGCGGCGCAGTCATCCACTCGCTTGAACTGGCACCAATGTAAGCGGCATAGCCCCGTCGTCTCGACCGGAGCACCGAAGGTGCGAAGTGGAGAGACCTTCTCTCCACAAAAAGCCAGCAAATCGTTGAGAGAACATCTCTCCACTACGCCTCGCTACGCGAGGCTCCGGTCGAGATGACGGAGTAAGCTGAACTGCGCCGTCCTAAGACTGATAATCCAGCCCGATCGTGCGGTAGTGCGACGGGTCCTCGGCCCAGCGTTCGCTCACCTTCACGTGCAGGAAGAGGTGCACCGGGCGCTCCAGCATCTGCGAAAGCTCATGTCGCGCGCGCGCGCCGATCTGCTTGATGCGGGCGCCCCCCTTGCCGAGGAAGATCGCGCGCTGGCCCTCGCGCTGGACATAGATGATCTGCTCGACCCGGACGCTGCCGTCGGGCCGATCCTCCCACTTCTCGGTCTCCACCGCCGCCTCGTACGGCAGCTCCTGGTGAAGCTGCAGGAACACCTGCTCACGAGTCACCTCCGCCGCCAGCAGCCGCAGCGGCAGGTCGGCCGCCTGGTCCTCGGGGTAGAGGAACGGCCCCGGCGGCACGGCCTGCGCGAAGGCGGTCAGCAGGTCGCCGATGCCGTCCGCCTTGAGCGCGCTCACCATGAAGGTGCGCTCGAACGGCACAATGGCATTGAGCTCGGCGGTGAGCGCGAGCAACGTCTCGCGCGCCACCAGGTCGATCTTGTTCAGGACCAGGAAGCGCGGCGTGCGCGAGTCCTTCAGCCTTTCGGCGATCGCTTTTGTCTCCTGCCCGATGCCGCGCTCGGCATCGACCACCAGCGCCACCAGATCGGCATCGTCGGCGCCCTGCCACGCGGCGGCGACCATGGCGCGTTCCAGGCGTCGTTTGGCGACGCGGAAGATGCCGGGCGTGTCGACCAGCACGACCTGCGCCCGCGAGGGGCCCTCCCCCTTGTCGGGAAGGTCCGTCATCGCGATGCCGATCACGCGCATGCGCGTGGTCTGTACCTTGGGCGAGACGATGCTCACCTTGGAGCCGACCAGGCCGTTCACCAGGGTCGATTTGCCGGCGTTCGGCGCGCCGACGACGGCGACGAAGCCGGCCCGCGTTGCAGGTGTGCTCATGCCCCGTTCAACCTTTCCAGCAATGTCATGGCAGCCAGCCGTTCGGCCTCGCGCTTGCTGCCGCCCCGGCCACGCGCGGGATCGTACCCCTTGAGGACCGCATCGACCACGAACACCGGCGCGTGCGGCGGGCCCTCGCGATCGACCTCGAGATACACGGGCAGGGGCAGACGGCGCGCCTGCGCCCATTCCTGCAGGGCCGTCTTGGGATCGCGCGGCACCGCCACCCGGCTACTGAGGCGGTCGCCCCACAGCAGGGCCACGCTGGCCGCCGCGGCCTCCAGGCCGGCATCAAGGAAGATGGCGCCGAGGAGTGCTTCGAGCGCGTCGGCCATGATGTTGGGCCGCACGCTGCTGCCGGGAGTGCGTTCGGAGTCGCCCAGGCGCAGATGGCTGCCGAGGCCGATTTCGGTGGCGATCTCGACCAGCGTCTCGGCGCGCACCAGCGCGGCATGTCGGCGTGCCAACTCGCCCTCGCGCTCATGCGGAAAGCTGCGCAACAGGAGGTCGGCCATGGCGAGCGACAATACGCGGTCGCCGAGGAATTCCAGCCGTTCGTTGCCGTTCGGGAAGGCCGCCTTGAGCTCGGGCCGGCGGTCGAGCGCGCTGCGATGGGTCAGCGCTTCCGAAGCAAGTTCGGCATGCGCGAAAACATGACCCACACCCTTCGACAGCGCCGCGAGATCGACGTCCGTCGAAATCAGTTGATTGCCATGAAGAAGCGGTTCCAGCGTATCGCCTCGGGCCATTTCCACGGTTCCAGCCAGCCGGCCGCCGACGGATCGTGCGAGAAGAAGATGAACTCCGCCCGGCCGACGAGATTCTCCGAGGGCACGTACCAGCCGAGCTGGTCGCGGTCGCGCGTCGAGCCGGAGAAATCGCGCAGCATCAGCCGCGTTCGACTGTCGAGCGAATCGTCGCGATTGTCGCCCATGACGAAGTAGCTGCCAGCCGGCACGAGGAACTCCGGCGTATTGTCGGCCATGCCGTCGTCGCGGTATTCCAATACCGTGTAGCGGCGGCCGTTGGGCAGCGTTTCGCTGTAGAGCGTGCCCTTCTGATAGTGGCCGTTGTTGCCTTTGACATGGTCGCCGATCTTGAGCCGGTCGACGGCAACGCCATTGATGTGCAGCAGGCCGTTCGTCACCTGGATGCGATCGCCCGGCATGCCGACAATCCGCTTGATGTAGTCCGTACGGTTTACGCCCTGCCCCTGATCGCCGGGATACTTGAACACGGCGACGTCGCCCCGCTCGGGCGGCGAGCCGAAGACGCGACCCGAAAACACGCCCAGCGAAAAAGGGAAGGAATGCTTGCTGTATCCGTAGGAGTACTTGGACACGAACAGATAATCGCCAACCAGCAAGGTCGGGATCATCGAGCCGCTGGGGATGTTGAACGGCTCGATGGCGAACGTCCGCACGACCAGTGCGATCAGGACGGCATACACCACCGTCCGGACGGTTTCGCCCCAACCGCCGGTCTTCTCTTGTGCTCTCTTGCGACGCTCAGCCACGTCCGTCATCGCCGTCCCAGTTTGAACAAGCGGGGGCTATAGCAGGGCCCGGAGCCCCTGTCTCCCGCCCCAAGCGCGGCATCGGAGCCTCAGCGATCGTCCAGACCGTCCTGGTGATCATGGATTGGGGACCGCCGAGATGATCACAACTGCTTGAGCGAGCGGGTATTCGTCCGTGATGCTCAAGTCGATCTGGGCCGTCATGCCGGCCGGTGTGATCTTTTGCAGCCGCGCCAACGCCCCGCCGGTCAAGGCCAGGGTGGGCTTGCCGCTTTTCTGATTGATCACTCCCATGTCACGCCAGAAGACGCCCGCCCGCAGGCCGGTGCCCAGCGCCTTGGCACAGGCCTCCTTGGCGGCGAACCGCTTGGCGTAGCTGGCCGCACGTGTGGCGCGGCCTTCCGAGCGCTTCCGCTCGGTTTCCGTGAAGACCCGCTGTACGAAGCGCTCGCCGAAACGCTCCAGCGACTTCTCGATGCGCCGGATGTCGCAAAGGTCATTACCGAGACCGATGATCACGCCGGCGACCCCCCGGCGCGGGCTGAATCCATGATGCGGCGCATCTCCCGGATCGCCTGTTCCAAGCCCACGAAGATCGCCTCGCCGACCAGGAAATGGCCGATGTTGAGTTCGCGCACTTCGGGAATGGCGGCGATCGGCGCCACGTCGGCGTAGCTCAGCCCGTGGCCGGCATGGCATTCGAGGCCGAGCCTGGCGCACAGCTTCGCCGCCGACGCGATGCGCTGCAATTCCAGCTGCTTAGGCGGGCCCTCGATCTCGCAATAACGGCCGGTGTGCAACTCCACGACCGGCGCACCCAGCGCGACGGCCGCCTCGAGCTGGCGCGGGTCGGCCTCGACGAACAGCGAGACCCGGATGCCGGCATCGCGCAGGCGGGCGATCAGCGGCCTCAGGTGATTGTGCTGGCCGGCAGCGTCGAGCCCGCCTTCGGTCGTCCGCTCCTCGCGCTTTTCCGGCACGATGCAGGCGGCGTGCGGCCGGTGGCGCAAGGCGATCTCGACCATCTCCTCGGTTGCCGCCATCTCGAAGTTGAGCGGCACCTTGAGTTCGCGCATCAGGCCTTCGATGTCGCCATCGAGGATGTGGCGCCGGTCCTCGCGCAGATGGGCGGTGATGCCGTCGGCGCCGGCCGCCTCGGCCAGGCGGGCTGCCCGCAGAGGATCGGGCAGATGCCCGCCGCGGGCGTTCCGCACGGTGGCGACGTGATCGATGTTGATGCCGAGACGCAGGGAATTGGGCGCAGTCATACGCAACTTTCGCGGAGAGAGAACGTGGAAGCCGTCAATTGCGGGCGCGTTCGACGGCGTTGATGGCGGGAGTGGCGCGCAGCGCCGCGGTGATGTCGGCCAGGTGCTTCACGTCGGACACCTCGACGTCGATCACCATGTCGAAAAAATCCATCGACCGGTTGATGATCCGAAGGTTGGAGATGTTGCCCTGGTGGCGTGCGATCACCGTGGACAGGCTCGACAGGCTGCCGGGCTGGTTGGCGACGGTGATCTTGAGCCGCCCCGTGTAGACGCCGCCCCCACCTTCGCTCACCGAATCCCAGCCGACGTCGATCCAGCGCTCCGGCGCCTCGGAGAAACTCTCCAGCGTGGCGCAGTCGATCGTGTGGATGGTGATGCCCTTGCCCGTCGTGATGATGCCGACGATGCGATCGCCGGGCAGCGGGTGGCAGCAGCGCGCGAAATGCACGGCCATGCCCGGGATCAGCCCGCGAATCGGGATCTGCTCGCCCTCCAGCTTGCCGCCTCGCGCGCCCTCGCCGGTCTTGCCGGACTTCGAGCGGGCCCGCGAGATCGGCACGATGTCGGCGCCGCCCTTGCGCGGCTGCTTCAGCCCCGGATAGACCGCTGTCAGGACCTCGCGGGCACCGACGAGGCCGGCGCCAACCGTCGCGATGAGGTCGTCCGTCGAGGCCTGCTTGAAGTTGATGCGCACCCCGTCGAGGCCCTTTTCGGTGACCTCGTAGCCCTCCTCGTGGAAGGCTTTCTCGAGCAGCGACTTGCCGAGCTGGATGTACTGCTCGCGCTGGCGCGTGCGGATGAAGCGGCGGATCGCGGCCTTGGCCTTGCCGGTGACGACGAAGCGCTCCCAGGTCGGCGACGGGGTCTGCGCCTTCGACGTGATGATGTCGACCTGGTCGCCGTTCGAGAGCTGCGTGCGCAGCGGCAGCATGCGGCCGTTGATCTTGGCGCCGACGCAGGTGTCGCCCACCTGGCTGTGGACCGCGTAGGCGAAGTCGATCGGGGTCGCGCCGCGTGGCAGGGCGATGAGCTTGCCCTTGGGCGTGAAGCAGAAGACCTGGTCCTGGAACATCTCGAGCTTGGTGTGCTCGAGGAATTCCTCGGCATTGGGCGCCTTGTCGAGGATGTCCATCAGGCTGCGCAGCCAGGCATATTGCGGCGCGTCGGTCGACGGACCACCGTGCTTGTAGATCCAGTGGGCAGCCACGCCGCGCTCGGCCTGGTCCTGCATCTCCTCGGTGCGGATCTGGATCTCGATGCGCTGGCCGAGCGGGCCTATGACGCCGGTGTGCAGCGAGCGGTAGCCGTTGGGCTTGGGAACCGAGATGTAGTCCTTGAAGCGTTGCGACAGCACCTGGTAGCGGCCGTGCAGCAGGCCGAGCGCCTGATAGCACTGGGCCACGTCGGCGACGATGATGCGGAACGCCATGATGTCGGAGAGCTGCTCGAAGGACACGTTCTTCGTCTGCATCTTCCGCCAGATCGAATAGGGCGTCTTTTCGCGCCCCGAGACCTGGGCCTCGAGCCCGCCCTCCTTCAGCGTCCGGACGAGCTCGACCTCGATCTGCGGCACCAGCTTGTCGCCGCGCTCGCGCAGGTAACCCTGGCGCGCCAGTACCGAGGCGCGGCCATCGGGATTGAGCTCGGCGAAAGCCAGCTCCTCCAGTTCGCGCTTCACCTTCTCCATGCCGATGCGCGAGGCGAGCGGCGCGTAGAGGTCCATGGTCTCCCGCGCGATGCGGCGGCGCCGCGCCGGCTCCTTGATGTGATGCAGCGTGCGCATGTTGTGCAGGCGGTCGGCGAGCTTCACCAGCAGCACGCGGATGTCCGACGACATCGCCAGCACCAGCTTGCGCAGGTTCTCGGCTTCCTTGGTGCTCTCCGACTGGATCTCCAGGCGCGAAAGCTTGGTGACGCCGTCGACCAGGCGGGCAATGTCCTCGCCGAACAGGCTGGCGATCTCGTCGCGCGTCGCGTCGGTGTCCTCGAGCGTGTCGTGCAGCAGGCCCGTGACGATCGAGTCGGTGTCGAGCCGCATCTCGGCCAGGAGGCCCGCGACCTCGACGGGATGGGAGAAATAGGGGTCGCCCGAGGCGCGGAGCTGGTTGCCGTGCTTCTTCAGGCCATAGACATAGGCGCGGTTCAGGATGTCCTCGTCCGCATCCGGATCGTAGGACTGTACGCGCTCGACGAGTTCGAATTGGCGAATCATGGCGATCGTCCCACTATATGGGGACGATTGCGTTCACTCCACGACGTTTGCGCGAATAGCGGCCTTAACCCAGTTGAGGCTCAGGCCGCCACCGGATCACTCCGCGACGTCGTCTTCCTCGGCCATCGGCAGCGCCTTGGGCTGGGCGGCTTCCGCACCGCCCTGCGCCAGCGCCGCGGCCAGTTCCTGCTCGAGCTCGGCCATCTCGTTGACCTCCTCGGGCTTGTCGACGTCGGCGTGCTTCTGCATGCCCGAGATCAGCGAATCCTTCAGGACCGCCTGGTCGAGCTTCATCTCGGCGATCTCGCGCAGCGCCACGACCGGGTTCTTGTCGCGATCGCGGTCGAGCGTGATCTGGGCGCCGGCCGAGATGTCGCGAGCGCGCTGCGAGGCAAACATGACCAGCTCGAAACGGTTGGGAATCTGCACGATGCAGTCTTCGACGGTGACACGCGCCATGGGCGGGAACCTCAGAATTTCCTAGAAGCGGGCGGTTATACCCGCCCCGGCTCAAAAGGCAAGCCGGCCGGCTGGAAGGGCTGGGCCACCTGGTCCGCCGGCAGGGCCTTCAGGAGGTCGTGGATCGACGTGCCCGACAATGGGTGGCGCCAGGTTGGCGCGAGATCGGCCAAGGGCCGCAGGACGAAGGCCCGCCCTGCCATCCGGGGATGCGGCAGGATGGCTCTGCCGGCACCCGGAGCGGCAATTTTCCCGCGATAATCGAGCAAATCCAGATCGATCAGCCGGGGGGCATTGGGCACGCTGCGAACCCGGCCGAACAGTTCCTCGATCTCGTGCAGGGTGATCAGCAGGTCGTCCGCGGACAGCGACGTGGCAATCTCCGCCACCACGTTCACGTACCAGGGCTGATCCGAGACCGGCATCGGGGCGGTCCTGTACCAGCGGGAGTAACGCAGCACCCGGGCACCCTGTCGGTCCAGTTCGAGCAGGGCAGCCTGCAAGGTCTCGCGGGGCGAGGCGTAGGACGGGTGAGGTAGATTGGCGCCGGCCCCCACGAAGACCGGTCGGTCGCCTGTCTTGTCCACCAGCAAGCTCCCTCAACCCCTTGTGATCCCTAGGTTAACAACCTACTCTTAATATGTTCCAGGAGAGGTATGGGTTACCAGCCTTTCGCAGCTTCATATTTTTCGCTCGCCAGCGCATTTTATAAAAACAGGGCTCGGTCACCATGAAGGGCAATTTCTACGAGAACGAGCGCGTTGCGCTGTTCATCGACGGTGCAAACCTCTATTCGGCCGCCCGCTCCCTGGGCTTCGACATCGACTACCGTCGCCTTCTGAAAGTGTTCCGGGAAAAAGGCCGGCTGGTCCGGGCGTATTACTACACCGCCCTGGTCGAGGATCAGGAGTACTCGCCCATCCGGCCGCTGATCGATTGGCTGGACTACAACGGCTACACCATGGTCACCAAGCCGGCCAAGGAATTCACCGACGCCATGGGCCGCCGCAAGGTCAAGGGCAACATGGACATCGAACTGGCCATCGACGTGCTCGAAATGGCCGACCATCTCGACCATGTGATCCTGTTCTCGGGCGATGGCGACTTCCGCCGGCTGGTCGAGGCCGTGCAGCGCCGCGGGATACGGGTCTCGGTCGTCAGCACCATCAAGTCCGCCCCGCCGATGGTGGCCGACGAGCTGCGCCGCCAGGCCGACGACTTCATCGAGCTGTCCGAGCTGGCGCCGCTGATCGCCCGCAACCCGTCCGAACGCGCGCCCCGTCCGGCCGCCTTGGCGCCGCGAGAGGGCGAGGCGGACGGCGACGATGCGCCCGCCGAGTCGCTGATGCGATCGGCCTGAGGCCGCCTGCGTCAGTGTCCGCCCAAACCTTCGAAGAGCCGCCGCTCGACTGCCCTCGTTGTCCGAGGCTCGAGGCCTTCCGCCAAGACCTGCAGGGCAAGTTCCCCGACTGGAAGAATGCGCCGGTCCGCTCGTTCGGCAAGCTCGACGCCCGCCTGCTGATTGTCGGCCTGGCGCCGGGCATGAAGGGCGCCAACCGTACGGGCCGCCCTTTCACCGGCGACTATGCCGGAGACCTCCTGTACTCGACCCTGCTGAAGTTCGGCTTCGCACAGGGCACCTACGGCGCCGATCCGAACGACGGGCTGCAGCTCGTCGACTGCCGCATCGCCAATGCGGTGCGCTGCCTGCCCCCCGAGAACAAGCCGTTGCCCGTCGAGTTCACCGCCTGCCGGCCGTTCCTGCAGTCCGAACTGGCCGTCATGCCGAGGCTGCGAATCCTGGTGGCGCTGGGCAAGGGCGCCCACGACCAGATCCTGCGGGCGCTGACGGTACGGCCGGCGGGCGCCTACCCGTTCATCCATGGCCGTCTGCACGAGCTTCCGACG
>CANIEC010000117.1 GCA_947466085.1 Rhodospirillales bacterium | reverse complement strand
GGGCGATAAAGACCCACCTCGCGGATGGCGAACTGCGTCGAATGCACGCCCACTGCCAGTCCGCCGGATCCGGCATCCAGGTAGTAGCGGCTGAGCGCGCGCTGCGACTGCCGGTCGAAGTTACGGTCGGTGTCGAGCGCCAGCGGATGGGCGGGGATAACGGTGCCCTGCCGCAGCAGGGACAGGACCGGCGCCGGAAGATCGCGCCAGTGGAGGGCCGTGTCGGTGCTCATGCCAGCATTCTATCCCAATTCAGGGCCCGCGAGGGCGAAGACGTGCGAGGGATCGTCCAGTCCCTTGGCGGTGCCCAGGGTCATCCGCATGTAGCCGCGGGGCGAGGTCGCCCCCTGCCCCTCGAGCCAGGTCCGGACGGCCCGATGCGCCGCCGGCACGTCGATGATGAACGGCCCCGGCGCGGCCGAGGCGGCACGCGAGATTAGCGACAGGCCGATCGCCTCGCGGTCGGCCACGACCGGTCCCAGCGACGTCGCCATGCGGCCCTCGCGGCCCAGGACGAAGCCCGCGATCTTGCCGCCCACGTCTTCGGCCAGCCACGCACGGCCGGGCTGACGCAAGGCCAGATGCATGAGGATCGAAGGCCGCTCCATGCCGGTGAGTGGCCGGTCGTAGACGGCGAGCCGCGGCAGGTCGGCCGGCGTGATCGGCCGGATCGTGATGCCGGCCGGCGGCGCCACGACCTCGCCTTTCACGCCGTCGAAGTGCCAGCGGGCAATCGGGTAGAGGTCGCGAAAGCCCAGGGGCAGGTAGATCGGGCGCCCCTGCTCCGTGGCATCGAGGCCCGCCACCGCGTCAGCGCCCTGCACTTCCTCGATGCAGCGCTTGAGCAGGCCGGTGCCCACGCCGCCGCGCCGGCGGTCCTTGGTCACCAGCACCATGCTGATCCAGGCGAGCTTCTGGCCGAGCGGGAGCACCAGCGAACTCGCCTGCCACGTTCCGTCTGGCGCCGTGCAGCCGAAGCCGCGTCCGGCGCCCAGCATGAAGCGCCAGTCGGCGACGTTCTGGTTCCAGCCCGCCTCGATCGACAGCGGCCATACCGCGTCGCTCTGCTCAGGATCGATCGGCTTGACGTCCAGCCCGTCAGTACTTGCCATCGCGCACCTCGTAGTGCGTGGGCTTGTTCAAGGTGGCCATGTCGCGCTCCAGCCAGTCGGTCGTCCACTCGATCATCTTCGACAGCGGCACGCTGGGGGCCCCGAACTCCTTTTCCATTCGCCTTGCATCGTTCAGCCAGCCGGTCGGGGCTTCCTTGCCCGTGAGCGTCGGCGTCCTGCCCAGCAGCTTGCCGAACTCCGCCGCCAGCCAGCGAATCTCGATCGTCTCCAGCCCGGTGACGTTGATCGGGGTCGTGGGCGTGGTGGCGCGCGCGAGGCAGCGCAGCGCGACGGAGTTCGCATCGCCTTGCCAGATCACGTTGACGTGGCCCATCGACAGGTCGATCGGCTCGCCGTCCCTCACCTTGCGGCCGACGTCGTGCAGGACGCCGTAGCGCATGTCGATCGCGTAGTTGAGGCGGAACAGCCGCCCGGGCGTGCCGTGGCGCGCCGAGAAATACTCGAACATGCGTTCACGGCCGACGCAGGAGTTCGCGTAGTCGCCCGAGGGCGGCACCGGCGGCACCTCCTCCGTCGCACCGCCGCTGTCGACCGGCACGAACGGATAGACGCAGCCGGTCGAGAAGGCGACGATGCGCGACTCCTTGAAGACCTCCGCGACCATTGCCGGGACCTGCACGTTCATTGCCCATGTGAGCGGCACGTCGCCCGTCGCGCCGAACTTGCGGCCGGCCATGAAGACGACGTTGGCGGCCTTGGGCAGGCCTTCCAGCGCCGTCCGATCCAGTAGGTCGGCGGAGATAGCCTCGACACCCGCCTTCTCCAGGGCTTCCCGCACGCCAGGCTCGCTGAAGCGCGCCACGCCCATCACGCGCTTGCTCGGCGCGGCGCGCTTGGCCATGCGCGCTAACGTGGGTCCCATCTTGCCGCCGACTCCCAGCACGATTATGTCGCCCGGCGTCGCGGCGAGGTCAGCCACCAGTTCGGCCGACGGGGCGGTCATGAAGTCCTCGACGGCTTCGACGCTGTCGAAGCGGGCGGGGAGGTTGGCGCTCATTTCTTGCCTCCAGGATGGGCCGGGACCAGGCGTTCACGCGGCGCGTCGGGCATCCAGCGGAGCGCCGCGAAATCGAGATCGACGCCCACCGCGAAGCCCGGGCAGCCCAGCGATCCCAGCGCCAGCGCGCCGTCCCGCACCTTGAGCCGCGCCGGTCTGCCCGGCTGTCGCTCGTAGAGATCCGGATGGGCCGCCACGAACGCGTTCTGTTCGCCATCGGAGGCCGACGACATGCCGTCGATGAAATGATGGGCATTGCGCTCGACATGGGTAAGACCCAGCAGCGAGACCAGCGCCAGGTCCTGCTGCACGCTGACACCCGGCTGCGTTGTCAGATCCTCGGCCGACATGAAGTAGCCGGGTCCGAGTCTGGCGACGCGAGCGGCATTGAGGATCGACTTGTAGAAGCCCTTGCAGTTCTTGCTCGAGACGCCGGCATAGCCGAGCTTCAGCGCTTCCGGGAAGGTCGACAGCTCGCCGTCGGATTCGTCGATGATGACGGGGCGATACCTGGCCAGTGCCGTCACCGGCCGGCTGAGTGCCGCCTGGCGCTTGATCGGCTGCTCGATGAACAGCGTCGCCTTGACCATCTTCGCGAGCGCCGGCGTCTCCTCGACCTTGCGCCACAGCTCGACGATCCCCTCGACATCGTCGTACTGCTCGTTGCCGTCGAACGTGACCCTGTAGTCGCCCGCACCGGCATCAAGCACCGAGGCGATACGCGTCAGCCGGTCGAGGTCGGCCCTGACGTCGCCGCCCACCTTCAGCTTGTAGTAGCGGCCGCGATAGTAGGAGACGACCTCTTCCAGCGTCTCGGGTAGCCCGTCATTGACGCGTTCCGACTCCGGCCGCTCGGCTTTCGTCAGCGGATCGACCAGGCCCACTGTATGGCGCAGATCGATCGACGGGCGCGGTCTCAATCCGGCGAGGAAACCCGCCAGATGCCCCGCCTCGACGTCGGGTGTCAGATCGGTCGCGGCGATGCCCGGCACATTGGCTGTGATCATCTGCGCAAAGGACTGGCCGGTCGCCTTGCCGAGCGCATCGATGATCGCCCGGTCGAGCAGGGCCGGTCCGTACGAGGCGACCAGAGGATTGAGCCCCAGCTCGGCGCCGCGCGCGATCTGCAGGCGATAGCTGCCGGCATAGAGACCGAACGGCGTGTCGAAGCCACGCGCCGTGTAATGGTCGATGGCGAGCTGCAGGGCCTGCCGGAGCTGATCCAGATTCTGGGCGTCGGAGAAGTCCGGGCTCTTCTCGAACCACTTGGCGCCCAGCGCCTCGGCGGCGACGCCCTCACTGGTGCGACCATCCTCCAGCGCAATGCGCACACGGATGATCGCCTGGATGCCCTGCGTCACGGTGATGACGCCGAAGCGGAACGGCAGGCGCAGGCGATGGTCGCGCTCGAAGCGGTCGACCGCCTCAACCTTCACTTTCATGCAGTTTGCTCCAGCAGACCTTTAACATAGCCGATCATGCGCGCCGCGCAGGTCGGACCGTCGGGCTCGTAGACGAAGGGTTCCATGGCGACCCAGCCATCATAGCCCGTATCGCGCAGTGCCTCGACGACGGGGGCGAACTTGTCCGCCCCCTCGCCCGGCCCGCGCTTGTTGCGGTCGTTGAACTGGACATGCGCCATAAGCCCCGTCGGCATCCAGCGGCGAATGGCATCGGCGACCGGCTCCTTCTCTTCCACGCTGGCAGCCAGCGTGTCGACCATGAGCCGGAAGGCCGGGCTGCCGATGCGACGGACGACGGCTTCGGCCTCGCTGAGCGTATTGACGAAGGTGCAATCAGGTCGCGCCAGCGGTTCCAGGCAATAGACCACGCCGACCTTCTCCGCAGCGGCGGCAGCGGCCGCCCAGGCTTCCTCGACACGCCTGGCATCATCCGGGGCGGCCACGCGGCGCTGGCCGGGCGAACCATGGACGAGATAGGCGCCGCCCAGGTCGGCGCACAGTTCGATAGACGACAGCATCACGTCGACGCTGCGCTGCCACACCGCCCGATCCTCGGTGGCAATCGACAGGCCCGCCGGTGCTGCCAGGAGCCAGTGGAGACCGCTCACCTCGAGGCCGGCGTCGGCACAGGCCCGGCGCACGGAAGCACGGCGGGAGGCTGGCATGCGCCATGCACCATCGCCCAAGGTGAAGGGCGCGACTTCCAGCCCCTTGTAGCCGAGGCCCGCGGCCAGGGCGCATTGGCGCTCGAACGACAACTCGCGGATGACTTCGTTGCAGAGGGAAAGCTTCACGGACGAACCTCGCCTTGACGGGCAAATGCGCGTTCGCCAGTCTCATCGCATGGGGGCACATGATATCAGCGGGATGAAAGCGATGAACAGTTTCATCGCTCGGCGCGCATGACGAAACTCGGCGCCATGGCCAACCGCTACTGGCCGACGTTCGCCCTCTTCGCCTTCCTGCTGGCGAGCTGGCAGGCCGCCGTCACCTTCGGGAACATCCGCGAGTATCTCCTCCCCGCCCCGCTCTCGGTCTGGAACGCGCTCTGGCACGGCGATACGGCCTGGTGGCCTCACCTCTGGACCACGACCTTCGAGATCATCGGCGCCTTCCTGATGGCCGCGGTAGTCGGCGTGGCGCTGGGCGTCGCCATCGCCTGGTCTCCTATCCTCGCCAACGCGCTCGTGCCGTTCCTCGTGTTCGTGAACACCCTCCCGAAGGTGGCAATTGCTCCCCTGTTCCTGATCTGGATGGGCTACGGCATCTTCCCGAACATGCTGATGGGCGCACTGATCGGCTTCTTCCCGGTGGTCATCAATACTGCCGTTGGCCTGTCGCAGGTCGAGCCGGACATGCTCGATCTCGGCCGCGTCTTCAACGCGCCGAAATGGAAAATCTTCGTCAAGATCCGTATCCCCAATGCCCTTCCCTACATCCTGAGCGCGCTCAAGATCACCGCGACCGCCGCGGTGGTGGGCGCGATCGTCGGCGAGTTCGTCGCCTCGCAACGCGGCCTGGGCTACGTGATCGTTACCACCCAGAGCAGCATGAACACCTCCGTGGCGTTCGCCGCCCTGGTCTGGATTTCCGTCGTGGGCCTTCTGCTCTACGGCGCGGTCGTGTTGCTGGCGCATCTCTGGGCCCCCTGGGCCGAGGGCGTCGACTGAGTTCGGGGTAGGGAAAAGGGAGACCGTCATGACTCGCACACTGTCGCTTGCGCTGGCCGCGTTGCTGGCCACCTCCGGCGCCGCATCGGCGCAGGAAAAGTTCACCTTCGCGCTCAACTGGTTCGCGGTCGGCGACCACGCCGCCTACTGGGTCGCGCTCGACAAGGGCTACTACAAGGCCAAGGGCCTCGACGTGACGCTCGAGAACTCCAAGGGGTCGGGCGATTCGATCGCCAAGGTCGATACCGGGCGCGCCGATGCCGGACTCGCCGATGCCGCCGTCGTCATCGCCTCGGTCGGCCGCGGCACGACCGTCAAAACGGTTGGGATGGTGTTCGACAAGACACCGCTCAACATCTTCAGCCTCAAGGAGAAGCCGCTCGCCAAGCCCAAGGACCTGGAAGGCAAGACGCTCGCCGCCCCTCCGGGCGATTCGCAGCGCCAGATGTTCCCGGCCTTCGCCAAGTTGAACGGCATCGATGCGGCCAAGGTCTCCTGGGTGAACATCGAGCCCGCCGCCAAGATCGCCGCTGTGGCCGAGAAGCGCGTCGACGGCGTCGGCGACTACAGCACCGGCCTGCCGCTCTATGAGAAGGCGGCCGGCAAGGGCAATGTCGTGATGATGCCGTGGGCCGATTTCGGCTTCGACATGTACTCGATGTCGATCATCGCCAGCGCCAAGACGATGAAGGACAGGCCCAAGGCCCTGAAGGATTTCCTCGAAGCCTCCTACATGGGCTGGCGTGACGTCATGGCCGACCCGAAGGCCGCGATGGAGATCCTGAAGAAGCGCGTGCCCGAGGTCGACGTCGAGGTGATGACCCCCAACATGATGATCGGCCTCGGCCTGATGAAGACCGACCGCTATGCCAAGAACGGCATCGGCTGGATCGACGAGAAGAAGATGTGCGACTCGGTCGATCTCGTGAACGCCTACATGGGCCTGCCGAAAAAGGTCGAGTGCAAGGACGTCTACTCGACCGAGTTCTTCACCAAGGTCGCGATGCCGAACTGATTCGGGCAGTCGCGTCGCGTGGCGAAGGGACTGATCGACCTCGAGCAGGTCGGCATGACGTATCAGGCGGCAAGCGGCCCGGTTGAGGCCCTCGCCGGCATTTCCGCCTCGATCGGGGCCGGCGAGTTCGTCTCGCTGGTCGGCCCGAGCGGCTGCGGAAAGTCGACCCTGCTGCGCATCGTGGCCGGGCTGCGACCGGCCACGTCCGGGACCATCACTGTTGCCGGCCGCGCCGTGACGCAGCCGATTCCGGACATCGGCATGGTGTTCCAGGCGCCGATCCTGCTGAAATGGCGGTCCATCCTGGAGAACGTGCTGCTGCCAGCCGAGCTGGCCGGCAAGGATCCACGCTCGCTGCGGTCGCGGGCCGAGCAGCTCCTGGAAATGGCCGGCCTCGGAGGCTTCGGCGCCAAGCTGCCGCGCGAACTGTCCGGCGGCATGCAGCAGCGGGCTGCGCTTTGTCGCGCCCTGCTCCTCGACCCGCCGCTCCTGCTGATGGACGAGCCGTTCGGCGCACTCGACGCCATGACGCGCGACGACATGGCCCTGGAGCTCCTGCGCATCTGGGGCGAGAAGGACGTCGCCCGCGATGCCCGAAAGACCGTCCTGTTCGTCACCCATTCGATCCCGGAGGCGGTCTTCCTGTCCGATCGCGTGATCGTCATGTCGGCACGCCCGGGGCGCATCGCCGCGGACCTGCGAATCGACCTGCCGCGCCCCCGCACCGTGGAACTGCGGGCCACCGAGGCGTTCGGCAAGCTCAACCTCGAGATTTTCCGCGCCCTGACGGGCAAGACCGTCGTGGGCACGGCCCTTTAGGCCGTTGGCGCGGCCCGCCCTGCCTGATAAGACGCGGGCGAAATAGCAGGAGCAGACATGGCCAACGCCGCCACCCCGATCAAGAGCGCCGCCAAGGGCATCAGCGCAGACGCCAGGGCCTTCGACTGGGAAGACCCGTTCTTCCTCGACGACCAGCTGACCGAGGACGAGATCGCCATCCGCGACGTCGCGCGCGACTACTGCCAGGACAAGCTGATGCCGCGCGTCCTGATGGCCAACCGCAACGAGAAGTTCGATCGCGAGATCATGAACGAGTTCGGCGCGCTCGGCCTCCTGGGCTCGACGCTTCCGGAGAAGTATGGCTGCGCCGGTGCCAACTACACGACCTACGGCCTGGTTGCCCGCGAAGTGGAGCGCGTCGACTCCGGCTACCGCTCGGCGATGAGCGTGCAGTCCTCGCTGGTCATGCATCCGATCTACGCCTACGGCAGCGAAGAGCAGCGCATGAAGTATCTGCCCAAGCTCGCCACCGGCGAATGGGTCGGCTGCTTCGGCCTCACCGAGCCCGACCACGGTTCCGATCCCGGTGGCATGAAGACCCGCGCGACGACCGTCCCCGGCGGCTTCAGCCTCTCGGGTTCCAAGATGTGGATCACCAACTCGCCGATCGCCGACGTGCTGGTGATCTGGGCCAAGCTGGACGGCGGCGCGATCCGCGGCTTCATCCTGGAGCGCAGCTGGAAGGGCATCGAGACGCCGAAGATCGAGGGCAAGTTCAGCCTGCGCGCCTCGGTGACGGGCGCCATCATGCTCGAAGACGTGTTCGTCCCGGTCGAGAACATGATGCCCAACGTCGCCGGCCTCGGCGGTCCGTTCGGCTGCCTGAACAACGCCCGCTACGGCATCGCCTGGGGCGCCATGGGTGCCGCCGAGTTCTGCTGGAAGCAGGCGCGCAACTACACGATGGAGCGCAAGCAGTTCGGTCGGCCGCTGGCCGCCACCCAGCTCATCCAGAAGAAGCTCGCCGACATGCAGACCGAGATCGCGCTGGGCCTCCAGGCCTGCCTGCGGGTCGGCCGCCTCAAGGACAAGGGCCATGCCCAGCCCGAGATGATCTCGCTGATCAAGCGCAACAATTGCGGCAAGGCGCTCGATATTGCCCGCGTCGCTCGCGACATGCACGGCGGCAACGGCGTCTCGGACGAGTATCACGTGATCCGTCACGCGATGAACCTCGAGGCGGTGAACACCTACGAAGGCACGCACGACGTCCATGCGCTGATCCTCGGCCGCGCCATGACCGGCATCCAGGCGTTCAGCTCGGGAGCCTAGTCCGCGTGATCCTGCCTCCCCCCGGCGACATCGCGATCGTCGTCGCCGGGGCGCTGGCGGCAGGCTTCGTCAACGGATTGAGCGGCACCGGCTATGCGCTCGTGGCGCTGGGCTTCTGGCTACAGGCCATGTCGCCCCTCACGGCCGCCCCGCTCACCGCCCTGTGCGGCGTCGCCGGCCATATCCAGTCTCTTCCCCGCATCTGGAGCGGCGTGCGCTGGTCGCGCCTGTGGCCGATGCTGTCGGCCGGCATCGTCGGCGTACCGATGGGCACGCTCCTGCTTCACCATGTGGAGCCGGAGCCCCTCAAGGTCGGCGTCGGCCTCCTGCTGATCGTGTACAGCGCGTGGATGGCCATCGTCCGCCGGCCGCCGATCGTCACGGGCGGCGGCCGGCCAGCCGACGCGGCCGTGGGCCTGATCGGTGGCGTGCTGGGCGGCATGGCGAGCCTCAGCGGCCCGGCGCCCGCAATCTGGGCGCAGCTCCGCGGCTTCGGCAAGGACGAGCAGCGTGGCGTCAACCAGCCGTTCAACATGAGCGTGCTGTTCCTGGCCCTCGTCTCCGCCGGCATCGCGGGCTTCCTCGACCGGACGTTCCTGATCTGGGCGGTTATCACCGTGCCGACGACGCTGATCGGCGCGCGGGTCGGCCTGGCGCTCTATGGCCGTATCAACGATGCCCAGTTCCACCGCATCCTGCTCGGCCTGCTCTGCCTCTCGGGCCTGACGCTGATCCTGACGTCGCTGCGTTAGCCGGCGAGGCCTGCCAGACAGCCGGTCGACGCCAGCAACGGCTCAAGTCCCGCAGCTCCTTTGGCGGCCGTGAACTTGCGGCGAATCTCGGCGAGCGAGCGCGCATGGTACTTCTGCGGTTCCTGCGTCCATTCCGCGCCGCCGAGGCTCAGGGTGAAGCTCTTGTCGCCACGCGCGATCGCGGCCGCGTTGGCCGCAGACCAGGGCAGAAAAAGCGCGCCGACCTCCCGGGTCAGAAGCGGCATCAGCGTCGGCGCGAGCGCCTGAAGTGCCTCGAAGTCCCCTTTCGCCTCCGGCGAGAGCATGCGCTGGATCCAGGCCATCACGTTCGGTGCAGAGGCCCGCATAATTGCGCCCGGCGTAGGGTCGGTCGCGGCCTCGTAGAGCTGTCCCCACAGGCCGAAATCGGCCATCGCCGGCCGGCCGCCCAAGAGGTAGGGGCGCGACGCCAGATGCGCGTCGATCAGGCCCAGCGCCTTCGCGAACGAGGCCTCGATCAGCGGCTCGGTCCTGTCGTTGGAGCCCACGAAGCCCAGCCGTCCCATCATGCGCTCGGCCACCGCCGCGCGCGCCTGCGCGACGGCGAGCGTGCCCTGCGCGCCCATCATCTGCTGGGCTATCCGCTCGGCGGTCGACCAGACGTCGGGCTGGTAGCGCCAGCGATAGTGGAACATCCACTTGTTGCCCCACTCGTCGCCATACTCTTCGAGAAGCGCGGAGACGAAGGCGAGCGCGGGGTCGGCGGGCGTCACGGAAGGCTCGGGATGCGATGCCTCGAAGCGTTCGAGGATCGGAGTCGAATCCTGGATGCCCTCGCCCTCCGGCGTCACGACCAGCGGCACGAGCGGCAGCTTGGCGTATTTCTGGAACTCCGACTGGACGGCCGGCGACCTCGGAATCCATTCGTGGTTCAGCTTCTTGTAGCGGAAGAAGGAACGCACCTTCACCGAATAGGGTGACAGCTCCGAGCCATAGATCCTGCAGGTCATGGCAATCTCAGATCCAGCGTTTACGCTTCAGCCACAGGAAGATGGAGCTCACGATGACGACTACCATCACCCAGAAGAAAGCATAGCCGTACTTCCATCCCAACTCGGGCATGTTGCCGTGGTCGCGGTCGAAGTTCATGCCATAGATGCCCGCGAGGAAACTCAGCGGCATGAAGAAGACAGTGATGACCGCCATGGTCTTCATGACCTCCGACATCCGGTTCGACGAGTCCATCAGGTACACTTCCACCAGGCCGTTGGCCATTTCGCGATAGCTCTCGACCAGGTCGAGCACCGCGACGGCATGGTCGAAACAGTCCCTCAGGTAGGTCCGTGTCTCGGGCATGATGAAGGGCACATCGGGCCGCATCACCGCCAGCACCGTCTCGCGCTCGGCCCACTGGATACGATGGAACAAGGCAAGCGACCGCCGCGCCTGGTGGATGTGTGCCAGCGTATCCTTGGTCGGATGGTCGAGCGCCTCCTCTTCCAGTTCCTCGAGATGGGTCGACAGGGCTTCGATCAGCGGGAACTTGCGGTCGATCACGAGATCGATCAGCGCATAGACGAGATAGTCGATGCCGAAAATGCGCAGCCGCGAGCCCGCGGTCTGCAGGCGATCTCGCACCGGCTTGAAGATGTCGGCCTTAAGGTCGTGGAAGGAGATGACGTAGTTGTCGCCGAAGAAGATGCTGACCTGCTGCCCCTTGAGCACGCAGTCTTCATAGGCCGGGTCGTTCAGGACGATGAAGCCCTGCCCATCAAACAAGTCGAGCTTGCTGCGCTGGTTGGAGTGGAACACATCCTCGAGCGCCAGTGGATGCAGATTGAAGGCCATGCCGAGGTTGCGCAGCATTTCCGAGCTGGGCCGCCCCCCGACGTCAATCCAGGTATGCCCGGGCGTACCGAGATGGAAGCGGCACTGGTCCACTTCCACCTCGTGCAGGACTTCGAGCTCGTCCGCCGTGTACTCGACCAGGGTGAAATCGAGCGCTTCATCCGCAACCGGCGCGCGCCCGGCCAGCGTGCCGGGTGCCGTACCGGGTTTGGTATGGCGGCGGAAAAGCCCTTCCATGCGCTCACTCGCCCCTTGGGTCGCTCAGACTTCTTCCATCACCTGGACATCGGGGCGGCCGGCGAGATAGTCGCCGAGCTTGCGGCCGAGTTCCTTGAAATGCGGCGCGGCCCGATGGGCCTCCAGCGCCGCCTGGTTCTCGTAGCGTTCCAGCATGACATAGACGTTAACGTCGGCCGTCTTGTGCAGCGCATAGAGCTTGTTGCCGGGCTCGTCGGCATGAACCTTCGCCTGGAGCGCCTTCATGGTCGCCTCGAAGTCGCCGTTGGTGCCGGGCTTGATGGTCAGTTTCGCGATGACGCCGATCATGTTCTCTCCTCCTGCCGTCTCTATTGCGGCCGCTTCTTCACAAGATACTTGTGCTCGCCATCGCACACCAGTTCGCCCTTCTGGTTGTGAATGGTGAGCTTCAGGACAGCAACGCCGGTGGTACGTCCGGCCTTGAGTTCGGTAACCTCGAGCATCGGATACAGAGTGTCGCCGACATAGACCGGCTTCAGGAACCGCGAGGACTGCTCGAGGAAACCGACCAGCGACTCGCCCACGAAATGCGGAAAGATGCCGCCGCCGGCCGCGCCCTGGATCGCGACCTGAAGCCCGTGGGCCAGCATGTCCCGGTGCCCCAGCGCCTTGCAGTACTCGCGATCGTAGTGGATCGGATGATTGTCGCCGCTGGCGAGCTGGAAGGCCGAGAACAGGGCCTCCGTCTGGGTGCGCGAGTTGATGTAGAACTTCTGGCCGACGACGAGATCCTCGAACCAGTGGGCCGGACCGAAGCGATGCTCGGCCGGGTCGAACGGCTTGGTACTGGTGTCTGGCATTACGCAGCCTTAGCCTTGCGGGCCATGCCGTCGAAATGATCCAGCATCCGCTCACGCCACGAATATACTGGATCGTCCTTTTCCAGCAGTTCGAGCGGGCTGATCGTGCGCGGCCACATGAAGGTGCCCGCGAGGATGTAGTCCGGATAGGCGGCCTCGGCCCCGGACAGGAACTTCTGCTCGCGCAGCGCCCGGCGAGCCGGCTCGAGCGACGCGCGGAAAGCCGCCAGCCCCTTCTCCCGGGCCTGCGTCTGGAAGGAGGCGAAGTCCTTCGTCCCCAGCCGCGCACCGCGCGACTCGGCGATGTATTCCTTGTCCTCGGGCCGTACGCGATCGTACAGGTCGCCGATGATCAGCGGGAAGATCGCAGCATTGACCACCGTGTCCGTCCAGCCGTTGATGAAGCGCGCATAGGACCGGCCCATCTCGCTCTTCAGCAGCAGCCTCTCCGGGTACATGTCGTCGAGGTAGACAGCGATGGCCCAGCTGTCCTTGACCGGCTTCTCGCCGTCCTTGATCACCGGCACGGTCTTGGAATCGGCGAAGGCGATCTTCTCCTTCTCCGTGAAACCCATCGGCACGCTGGTGAAGTCGAGGCCCTTGTGCGCGAGCGCGAACTTGGCGCGCCAGCAGAACGGGCTGGGCCGTCGATCGTCTTCGAACGCCAGGTCGTAGAGCGTGATCATACGGCCCTCACTTGCCGTCCAGCATCTTGATGATGCCGGAGAAATCCTTGGCGCCGTTGCCGGAGTTCACGAACAGGCTGAAGAGCTGGGCTGCCTCGGCGCCGAGCGGCGTGCTGGCGCCGGCCGCATTGGCCGCCTGCTGGGCCAGCATCAGGTCCTTCAGCATCATCGCCGCCGTGAAGCCGGGCTGGTAGTCGCGGTTGGCCGGCGAAGTCGGCACCGGACCAGGGACGGGGCAGTAGTTCGTCAGCGCCCAGCACTGGCCCGAAGCGGTGGAGGCCACGTCGAACAGCTTCTGCGCATCGAGGCCCAGTCGCTTGGCCAGCATGAAGGCCTCGCTGACGGCGATCATCGACACGCCCAGGATCATGTTGTTGCAGATCTTGGCGGCCTGGCCGCCGCCGCTCGTGCCGGCGAGAACGATGTTCTTGCCCATCTTCTCGAGGATCGGCTTGGCCTTGGCGAACGAGGCCTCGCTGCCGCCGACCATGAAGGTCAGCGTGCCGGCGGTGGCGCCGCCGACGCCACCCGATACCGGCGCGTCGACCATGTCCATGCCGGCCTTCTCCGCCAGCGCCGCCACGTGGCGCGCGCTTTCGACGTCGATGGTCGAGCAGTCGATCAGCAGCGTGCCCTTGGCGACGTTCGGCAGGACGTCCTTCTCGTAGACCTCGCGCACATGCTTGCCGGCGGGCAGCATGGTGACGACGATCTCAGCGCCCTTCACCGCCTCGGCGGCGGAGGCGGCCTTGTGCGCGCCCTTCTCAACAGCGGCGCTCACGGCCGCGTCCGACAGGTCGAACGCCACGACGTGGTGCTGGGCCTTTGCCAGGTTGGCGGCCATCGGGCCACCCATGTTGCCGAGACCGATGAAGGCGATCTTCGCCATGGTTTCCTCCGTTTGGTTGCTGCCGCCTCAGTTGAAAAAGAGGTCGTTGGACACCGGCTTGAAATGTTCCTCGACCAGGGCACGGGTGACTCCCTCGATCGTCGGGGGATTCCATTGCGGCTTCTGGTCCTTGTCGATCAGCAGCGCGCGCACGCCCTCGAAGAAGTCGTGGCCCTTCTGCATGCAGCGCTGCGACATGCGGTACTCGATCGTCATCGTGTCCTCGAACGACCGGTTGGCACAGCGCCTGAGCTGCTCCAGCGTGATCGCCATCGACAGCGGCGAGAGCTTCATCAGTGCCGCGAGCTGCTTCTGCGCGAACTCGCTGTTCGACTTCTTCAAGTTGGCGACGATCTCCTGCAGCGTCTCGGCCGAGAAGCAGCGATCGATCTCCGGCATGAGCGCCGGCAGGGTCTGCTCGCCGGCATCCGCCTGGAACCGGGCGATGACGGCATCGACCTTTTCGTCGGCCCGCGGGCCGGACAGGTCCGCCGCGCCAAGGGCCGCCTGCAGCTCGTCGATCCTGGCGCTCGGCACGAAGGCATGGGCGATTCCGGCCCAGACCGCGTCGGCGGCCTTGAGGCGGTAGCTGGTGAGCGCGAGGAAGGTGCCCAGCGCACCCGGCAGGCGCGTCAGGAAATAACCGCCGCCGACATCGGGGAAGAGGCCGATCGTCGTCTCGGGCATGGCGAACAGGTACTTCTCCGTCACCACCGAGTGCGAGCCGTGCGCCGACAGGCCGACGCCGCCACCCATGTTGATGCCGTCGATCAGCGAGATCCAGGGCTTGGCGTAGCGGTAGATGCGGCGGTTGACGATGTACTCGTCGCGGAAGAAGTCGCGCCGCAACGTGCCCGAGGGATTGTCGCGCATCTCGCGATAGAGGCCGGCCACGTCGCCGCCGGCGGAGAAGGCGCGATCGCCGGCGCCGCGCAGGACCACCGCCTTGATGGAAGGATCCTTCTCCCACTCCGGCATCACGCGCTCCATCTCGAGGATGATGCCGTGCGACAGCGAGTTGAGGACTTTCGGGCGGTTGAGCGTCATGACGCCCAGACCGTCCTTCACATCGAACAGAATTTCAGCTTCGGACATTCTTCATCCCATCAACAAACGGCGCGAAATGATCACGCGCATGATCTCGTTGGTGCCTTCGAGGATCTGGTGCACGCGCAGGTCGCGGAGATAGCGCTCCAGCGGGAAATCCTTCAAGTAGCCG
>CANIEC010000116.1 GCA_947466085.1 Rhodospirillales bacterium | reverse complement strand
TGGCGCGCCTCGACCGATCGCGTGGTGCACCTGCACGTGGCGCTGACCGACCTCGAGGACAGCAGCGAGGCGCCCGACGAGGCGCGCATCGTGGTTCATCCGGCGGGCGAGTCCGACACGCTGGTCATGCGCGATCTGGGCGTGGCCCGTCCCAGCGGTGAGATGCTGGTGGCGGAAGCCGAGGTCGAGATTCACCGCGCCGAGCGGGTGCTGATCCGCGGCCAGTCGGGCAGCGGCAAGAGCACCATCATGCGGGCAGTGGCGGGCGTGTGGCCGTGGGGGCGCGGCGCCATTCACCTGCCGACCGGCGCGATCACGTTCATGCCGCAGAAGCCCTATTTCCCGTTGGGCACGTTGCGGGACGCGATGCTCTATCCGGCCGAACCCGAGGGCGGAATCAGCGACGAGATGCTGAAGGACATGCTGCACAGGGTCGGCCTCGACCATCTCCGCGACAGGCTCGACGAGACCGAGCGCTGGGACCACATCCTGTCCGGCGGCGAGCAGCAGCGCGTGGCCTTCGCCCGCGTGCTGGTCCACAAGCCTGCCTGGATCTTCATGGACGAGGCCACCTCGGCACTCGACGAGGCCGGGCAGGAGAACGTCATGAAGCTCCTGATCGAGGAGCTGCCGGAAACCTCGGTCGTCAGCATCGGCCATCGACCGGGGCTCGAGGTCTTCCATACGCGCGAGCTCACCCTGGAGCCCGGCCCCGACGGCACCAGGCTCCGGGCCGATGCACGCCAGCGGTCGCTGGGCGATCTCTACCGCAAGGTGGCGGCGGTCAGCCGGTCCGCACCCCGCGACCCCGGCTTCTGGGCGAAGGTCCGGGCCAACCTGCTGGGCCGCTGAACCGCCTTTTGTGAGGCCCCGCGGCGGCATGGAGAGATCTTCTCTCCACAAATTGCCGGCTGGCAGTCGATAGAAGGTCGCTCCTGTTTACAGGACCTCGTGGAAACCGATCGCGACACGGTCCGGCGCGCGGGTGGCGACCCCGACGAAGGTCGTGCGCTCCAGCCACTTGAGCGTCGGCTCCGATGTCTCGAAACGCGGCGCCGTGCGGAAGTGGTAGCTGCCGGGCGGCAGCAGCTCGCCCCTGGACATGCGCTCCAGGATCTCCGGGCTCGCGACGCGCAAGCCGTCGTTCTGGACGTAGATCAGGGCGCCGCCGCCGCTGCGGATGGTGTAGCGCGCAACGACCTCGATCGTGCCGTCGGGTCGCACGATCTGCCAGTCCGCGCCGCCCGGCAGGATCTCACCCTCCAGCCGGGGGCCGCCCACCTCGCCGCCCAGGATGTCGATGATGCGGCGATGGCCGCGCGCGGTCTGGCCGAGATCCTGCACCGGCCCGACCCTGGCCTTGATGGAGAAGGCGAAACACAGGGCGGGTGCGGTTTCGATGAAGGTGTCGACGTCCATGTCAGGCCTTCTGCTTGCCGAGCAGGTGATCTGAGATGATGCGCTGCTGGATCTCCGAGGTGCCCTCGAAGATCTTGGTGAGACGGGCGTCGCGCCAGTAGCGCTCGACGGCATGGAGCGTCGTGTAGCCGGCGCCGCCGAACACCTGCAGCGCCTCGGAGGTGACCTTCTCGGCCATTTCGGAGGCGTGGAACTTGACCATCGCCGCTTCCTTGTCGCAGCGCCGCTTCTGGTCGATCTCGTCGCAGACGAAATACATGAGCTGGCGCGACGCCTCGATCTCGGTCGCCATGCGGGCAAGGCGGAAGCGTGTGTTCTGGAAATCGCCGATCGCCTGGCCGAACTGGCGGCGCTCCTGCGCATAGGCGGTGGCGTCCTCCAGCGCGCCACGGGCAAGCCCGATGGCGCGGGCCGCCGTGTGGGCGCGGGCGCGCTCGAGCCCGGCCGAGATGTAATAGAAGGCGCGGCCTTCCTCGCCGATCAGCGCCGAGCCGGGCAACCGGCATTCGTCGAAGGCCAGTTCCCAGGTCTTCCAGCCGAAGTAGCCAATCTTGGGAATGGGCGCGCCCTTCACACCCGGCGGCAGCGTGCCCCGGGGCTTCTCGATCAGGAAGGAGGAGAGGCCGACATGCTTGCGCTTGGGATCGGGCGCGTCGGAGGTGCGGGCCACCAGCATGATGTAGTCGGCGCCGTCGGCGAAGGTGCACCAGTACTTGTTGCCGGTGATCACCCAGTCGTCTCCGTCCCTGCGCGCGCGGCAGGCGATGCTGCCGAGGTCGGAGCCGACATTGGGCTCAGACATGGCGGCGGCACCCAGGAATTCACCTCGGGCAGCGCGGGGCAGGAAGACGGCCCGCTGGGCATCTGTCATCCCGCGGCCGGCGCTGAGACCATTGCCGCGGGCGATGATCGAGGCCACGCTCATCCAGCCGCGCGCCAGTTCCTCGGTGATCAGGCAGTATTCGAAGACGCCGAGGCCCAGGCCGCCATACTCTTCGGGGATGACGATGCCGAAATACCCCATGTCGGCCAGCTTCTGGATCAGTTCCGGCGGGATGTCGCCCTTCTCGGGATCGAGCTTGTTCGCGACCGGCAGCACTTCCTTCATGACGAAGGCGCGCGCCGTCTCCTGGATCATGCGGCGCTCGTCGGTCATGTAACCCATATCATTTCCCCGTTTCTTGCATCAGCATCGTAGCGAATTTTGAGGAGATCACAGTGCGCAGAATCCTGCTCGGCGCTACGGCGCTTTTTCTCTATGCGGCATCCGCCGTTTTTCCTGTGGCGGCACAGGAGTGGCCGACCCGGCCCGTCACCATCGTCATGGGTTTCCCGCCGGGATCCGGCACCGACGTGGTCGCGCGCGTCCTCCAGCCGCTGCTCGACAAGGCCCTCGGCCAGCGCATCGTGATCGACTACAAGTCGGGCGCCGGCGGCAACGTGGCGTCAGAGTTCGTGGCGAAGGCCAGGCCCGACGGCTACACCTTCCTGCTGGGGACGGCCGGCACGCACGGCATCAATGCCGCGCTCTACAGCAAGCTTCCCTTCGACGTCGAAAAGGACTTCACGCCGATCTCGACCCTGGTCGACGTGTCGAACGTTCTGGCGATCAATCCCAAGGCGATCGACGCCAGTGACGTGAAGGATTTCATCGCCAAGGTGAAGGCCGCGCCCGGCAAGTACAATTACGCCTCGACCGGCAATGGCGCCGGCACGCACCTGGCCTTTGCCGAATTCACGGCCAAGGCCGGCCTCGACATGGTGCATGTGCCGTACAAGGGTTCGCCCGACGCCATCCAGTCGGTGTTGAACGGTGACACCTGCTGCATCTTCGCCCAGGTGCAGATCGCGATGCCGCAGGCGGCAGCAGGCAAGATGAAGCTGCTGGGGGTCTCCACCAAGACGCGCGTGCCAGCCATTCCCGACGTGCCCACGATCGACGAGGCGGGCCTGCCGGGCTTCGACAGCTACACCTGGTTCGGCCTCTTCGCCCCCAAGGGCCTCGATCCGGCGATCGCACAGAAGATGAACCTGGCGGTCAAGGCGGCGCTGTCCGATCCCGACGTCCAGAAGAAGCTGGTCGAGCTCGGCAACACGCCACGCTACGAGACGATCGAGCAGTTCCAGGCGACAGTCACGCGCGACCGCGCCAAGTGGGCCGACGTGGTGAAGACAGTGGGCGCCAAGGTCGAATGACCGGAGCGGCCAGAAGGAGACAGTCGATGAAGAAGATGTTTGCGGCGATGGCGCTCGGTGCGGCCCTGATTCTCCCGACGGGCCACGCCATGGCCGGCAAGGACCTCGATGCCGTCAGGGCGCGCGGCCAGCTCGTCTGCGGCGTGGCCGTGGGCGGCATCGCGGGCTTCATGGTGGTCGACAACCAGGGCAAGTGGACCGGCATGAACGTCGACATCTGCCGCGCCGTCTCCGCCGCGCTGTTCGGCGAGTCCGAAAAGGTGAAGTACGTGCCGCTGTCGGGCCAGCAGCGCTTCACGGCGCTGCAGGCCGGCGAAGTCGACCTTCTGTCGAACAACTCGACCTGGACCCTGACGCGCGACACCGCGCTCGGCCTCGATTTCGTGGGCGTCACCTATTATGACGGCCAGGGCTTCATGGTGCCGAAGAAGCTCGGCGTGAAGAGTGCCAAGGAACTGAACGGCGCCTCGATCTGCGTGCTGACCGGCAGCACGTCCGAACTCAACATCGCCGACTATTTCCGCACCAACAAGATGAGCTTCAAGCCGGTGCTGTTCGAGGACCCGGACCAGAGCCGCAGCGCCTTCTTCAACGGCCGTTGCGACGCCTATTCGGGCGATCAGGCCCGCCTCTATGCAACGCGCATCGCCAACGCGCCCAATCCCGACGATTACGTCGTCCTGCCGGAGGTCATCTCGAAGGAGCCGCTGGGCCCCGTCGTGCGCCATGGCGACAACCAGTTCGAGGATATCGTCCGCTGGACGCAGTTCGCGATGATCGAGGCCGAGGAGGCCGGCATCAGCTCGAAGAACGTCGACGAGATGCTGAAGAGCGACAATCCCGCGATCAAGCGCATCCTCGGCGTCACGCCCGGCATGGGCAAGGCGCTCGGGGTCGACGAGAAGTGGGTCTACAACATCGTCAAGCAGGTCGGTAACTATGGCGAGGTCTTCGACCGCAACGTCGGCACCGGCTCGCTTCTCAAGATCCCGCGCGGCCAGAACGCGCTGTGGACCCAGGGCGGCCTGCAATACGCCCCGCCGATCCGCTGAGGTTACAGTACTCCCGTCGTCTCGACCGAAGCGCGCAGCGCGGAGTGGAGAGACCTTTTCTCCACGATTTGCCGGCTTTTCGTGGAGAGAAGGTCTCTCCGTTCCGCACCTTCGGTGCTCCGGTCGAGACGACGGATTTTTCCCCTCAGACCTCAGGCGCCGGCATCCTCGCGGATCATCGCAGCGCCCTTCTCGCCGATCATGATGGTGGGCGCGTTGGTGTTGCCGGTCGTCAGCGTCGGCATCACCGAGGCGTCGATCACCCGCAGGCCCTGGATGCCGTTCACGCGCAGGCGCGAATCGACGACGGCGCGCGGGTCCTCGCCCATCTTGCAGGTGCCGACCGGGTGATAGAGCGTGTTGCCGGCGCGGCGGGCATAGGCCAGCAGGTCGGCATCGGTCTTCACGTCGGGACCGGGCTGGATCTCGCCTTCGCTGTGCTGGGCGAGGGACGGCGCGGCGAAGATACTGCGCACATGACGGAAGCCGCCCAGCAGCGCCAGCTCGTCGGTATGCGTGGTGAGATAGTTCGGCTTGATGTGCGGCCGCGCGAAGGGATCGGACGAGGCCGCCATGATGGTGCCGCGGCTGTCGGGCTTCACGACGCAGACGACGCAACTCATGCCGGGCAGTTCGTCGAGCTGCCCGAATTTCAGCGGGTGCGAGCTGCCAGGCGTGAACAGCAGCTGCAGGTCGGGTGAGGCCAGGCCCTCGCGGCTGTCGCAGAAGACCTGCGCCGTCGTCACGCCGAAGGTGAGGGCGCCGCGGCCGGTGAAGGCGAAGCGCAGGATCTCCGGCAGCACGCGCGGGAAGCGCGAGACCTCGTTGACCGTTTCGACACCCTTAACGCGATGCACGACGCGCACGACATAGTGGTCGATCAGGTTGGCGCCGACGCCGGGCAGGTCGTGCACGACCGGAATGCCGAGCGACTGCAGGTGCGCCGCCGGCCCGATGCCGGAGATCTGCAGGATGTGCGGTGAGTTGACGGCGCCGCCCGAGACGATGACCTCGCGCCTGGCCCGCACCTCGGTGAGCTTGCCGCCGCGCTGGAAGGTGACGCCGACGCAGCGCTTGCCCTCGAAGATCAGCTTGCCGCCCTGGGCGTTCGTCTCGACCCGCAGGTTGGGGCGGCTGCGCGCCTCGCGGAGATAGGTCTGGGCCGTCGAGCCGCGCCACCGGCCGCGACGGGTCATCTGCGAGTAGCCGACGCCGTGTCGCGTCTTGCCGTTGAGGTCGGGATTGAACGGGAAGCCGGCCTGCTGGGCGCCTTCGACGAAGCGATGGGTGAGCGGCAGGATGGTGCGGTAGTCCTCGACCTTGAGGGGGCCGTCCTGGCCGCGCACTTCCTTGTCGCCGCCCTGCACGTACTGCTCGGACTTCATGAAGTAGGGCAGCACGTCGTCGTAGCTCCAGCCGCGGCAGCCCATCTGCGCCCAGTTGTCGAAGTCGGCTGGCGCCCCGCGCACATAGAGCATGCCGTTGATCGAGCTCGAGCCGCCCAGGGTGCGGCCGCGCGGCCACTCGATGCGGCGGTCGCCCGAGCCCTTCTCCGGTTCGGTCGTGTAGTTCCAGTTCACCAGCGGATTGCGGATCAGCGAGCGGATGCCGGCCGGGATGTGGATCATGGGATGCCAGTCGCTGGGGCCGGCCTCCAGCAGGATCACCGACGCGCCGGTCTCGCTGAGGCGCGCCGCGACCGTGCAGCCGGCCGATCCCGCGCCGACGACGACATAATCCGCCTGCATGTTTCTTCCCCCTTCAGAGCGTGCCGGATCGCCTGTCGCGCGGCACGAAATAGTCGGTCGGCGCGAGCTCCGGATCTTCCTGAGCGTACATGTTCCGTACGTGCGTCTCGACATCGTCGCGGAACAGCGCGTGCGAGATCGACTGAACGAGGCGCGTCGAGCCGACGAACAGGCCGGGAATGTCGCCGGCGAGCGCGCCGTGGCTCAGGATGCTGCCCCAGTTGAAGAGGTGGATGTCGCTCATGTGCGGCGTGCGGCCCGGCACCTTCTCGATCAGCTCGAAGCCCGGACCGAGATAGGGATAACGTGCCGCCTCGGCGTTCGCGCTGGCGTCTGCCGGGGTGCGGCGGTCGCCCCACAAAGTTGCGTTGGCGGCGAACGATCCCAGTTCCGGGCGCCGCGCGAGATCGATGTCGAAGCCGGTGCCGAGCAGGACCGCATCGAAGCGTTCCGTCCCCTTGGTCGTCTTCACGGTGACGCCGTCCGCGTCGACGATCATGTCGAGCCACGGCTCGGCGAAGCGGAAGGCGAAGCCCGGCAGCTTCTGCGCCCGCAGCACCGATTCGTGCGGCGGCGGGGAGCCGGCCGCCAGCATGTAGGTGTAGATCTTCCAGCGCCAGTCGTCGTCCAGCATGCCCTGGCCGCGCTGGAAACCGGGGAAGGAGACGCCCTTCGACTTGTTGACCTGCGGCAGGTGTGGCCGCCGCGCGTAGCAGATCGCCTCGCGCGCACCGGCTTCCAGAGCCGTGCAGGCATTGTCGATCGCCGTCGCGAGCACGCCCAGGATGCCGAGGCGCTTGCCCTTGAGCTGCGTGAAATCGATCTCTTCCAGCGTGTGATAGACGCGGCCGGCGCGGGCGGGATCCTCGGGATCGAACGAGGGGAAGGAAGGCCAGCGAAAGCCGCCCGATCCGTCGCGGCCGTTGGCCAAGATGATCTTGCGCACCACCACTGTCTCGCCGGTCGACAGGTTCGCCCGCAGGAAGTCGCCAGCGGGCTCGATCCCAAGCAGAGACACCCCGTTCTCGACCTTCAGGTCGACGACCTTGCGCACCCACAGGAGATAGGAGAGCCAGTCCAGGCGCGGGATCTTGTAGAGCTTCTCCCAGCCCTCGGCGCCGTGCTGGGCCTCGTACCAGGCGCGGAAGGTGAGGGACGGCACGCCGAGGTCGGGGCCGGTGAGGTGCTTGGGCGAGCGCAGGATCGGCATGCGCGCCGTCGTGTTCCACGGCCCTTCGTGGCCGTGGGTATTGCGCTCGATCACGCGGATGTTGCGGATGCCTTCGCGCAGCAGGCCCCAGCCGGCGGTCTGGCCGCACATGCCGGCGCCCACGATGAGAACGTCGAGCACAGGGCGGCCGTCGGGCCCGGTCTTCTCCGGCACCCAGTTGGCCGGCGGATAGTTCAACCGCGCCAGGTCGTGGCGCGCGACTTTCTCCAGCTCGTCCAGGCCCGCCGAATGCCGCTCGACAATTCCATCCATGCCGTGCTTCCGACCCTCCATGCATTTCCTTAGCAGGGCGGCCCGATTGATTGAACTGCCGTGCCTCTGCGGCCTGTCGTATCACGGGGAGGAACTGGACGGCCGCCGGCGGCCATCTCCAGATGCCACGGGCGCTTCAGCCCCGGTACTATGTGGGAAGTCGCCGATCCGGACGGCAGGGCAAGGCCGTGCCGGAACAGGGAAAGTCAAAGGGAGAGTATGGAATGCGCGGACGTCAGGTTCTGTTGGAGACGCTGATCAATCACGGGGTCGACCGGATCTTCGGCAATCCCGGCACGACCGAGAGTCCGCTGCTCGATTCCCTGCCCGACTATCCGCAGCTTGAATACATCGTCCATCTTCACGAGGGCGTCGCGACCGGCGCGGCCAACTTCTACGCCCAGGCCAGCGGCAAGACCGCCTTCGTGAACCTCCATGTGGCGCCGGGCCTCGGCAACGCAATTGGCGCGATCTACAGCGCGCTGAAGAACAGTTCGCCGATGGTCGTGACGGCGGGCCAGCAGGACACGCGCATGCGCCTGCGCGATCCGATCCTGGGCCATGACCTTGCCGCCATCGCCGCGCCCGTCACCAAGTGGAGCGTGCAGGTCGAGCGGGCCGACGAGTTGGGCCCGATCCTGCAGCGCGCCTTCAAGATCGCCAACGAAGCGCCGGCCGGTCCGGTGTTCGTGGCGCTGCCGATCGACGTGATGGAGCAGGAGACCTCCATTCCGGCCGGCAGGCCCGGCCATTCCTACACCGCGACCCGTCCCGATCCGGCGGGCATCGCCGCCATGGCGAAGCTCCTGGCGGCCGCGAAGAGTCCGGCCATCGTGGCCGGCGACGACATCGCCCGCGCCGGCGCCGACAAAGTGCTGGTCAGGCTCGTCGAGAAACTGGGGGCTTCGGTGTGGTTCGAGGGTCTGCGCGGGCAGAATTCGTTCCCGACCGATCATCCGGCCTATCGCGGCACGCTGGCCTTCGATGCGCCTGGCGTGGCCAGGCAGCTAGCCGACAGCGATCTCGTGCTGATGGTGGGCGGGCCCTTCTTCGAGGAAGTCTGGTACGCGCCGGGTTCGCCCTTCGCCGCCGGCACAAAGGTGCTGCAGATCGAGGGGGGCGCGTCACGGCTCGCCTACAATTTCGCGCTCGATGCCGGCGTGGTCGCCGATGCCGGTGCGGCACTCGAGGCGCTCGAGGCGGTGCTGACCGGCGTCGACGCGGCGGCCGCTTCGAAGCGCAACCAGGCGATGAAGGCGCGCAAGGCGGACGACGATGCCGCCCAGAAAGCGCGTGTCGAGAAGGCGTGGTCGCGCACGCCGACCTCGATGGCACGTGCGATGGCGGAAATCCGCGCCGGCTCGCCGAAGGATGTCGTGGTGGTCGACGAGACGATCACGGCCAACCTCGACCTCTTCAAGACCTTCACCTTCTCAGGGCCCGGCGACTACTATAGCGGGCGCGGCGGCGGCATCGGCCAGGGCCTCGCGGGCGCCATCGGGGTCGCGGTCGCCCAGACCAAGCGGCCGATCCTCTGCGTGTCGGGCGACGGCTCGTCGATGTATTCGATCCAGGCGCTGTGGACGGCGGCGCATCACGACCTGCCGATCGTGTTCGTCATCCTGGCGAACCGCGAGTACCGGGTGCTCAAGCACAATATCGATGCCTATCGCCAGCGCTTCGACGTGAAGTCGAACAAGCCCTACATGCACATGGACCTGACCGGCCCGACCATGGGCTTCGTCGACCTGGCCAAAGGCATGGGCGTCGCCGGCGCCTACGTCGCCAAGGCCGACGACATCAAGGCGGCCATCGAGGCCGCCTTCAAGTCCGGCAAACCCCACCTCGTCGAGATCGAGATCGAGGGGAAGCGTTAAGAAGCCGGGAGCGCGCCACTCCAGTGGCGCGCTCCCAGCCGTTCATTTCTGAAACGCGCGCACCTTCGCTTGGTGCGCACGGGCAGCGCCGGTCAACATCGGCAGGTCGTTGCCGGACAGCAGGAACTTCATACCCTTGTCGGTATAGAGCTTAAGCAGTTCCTCGGTATAGGCGCCGCCCATGCCGGGCCACTTGCCGTGCTTGCGGCAGGCGGCGATGACCTTGTCGACGGCGGCCTGGACCTTCGGATTGCCAGTGTCGCCGGGGATGCCCATTTCCATCGAAAGGTCGCTCGAGCCAACGAGCAGACAGTCGATGCCCGGCACTGCCGCGATCGCCTCGGCATTCTCGACCGCCTTGGGCGTCTCGATCATCACCACGATCAACGTGTTCTCGTCCGACTTCGTGGTCATCTCACCGAGCGGCATCGGCTCGTAGTCGAACTGCGCCTGGCCGCCACCCACCGAGCGATGGCCACGCGGCGGATAGCGGAGCTTGTCGGCGATCTCCCTGGCCTCCTCCGGCGTATCGACATGCGGGACGACGATGCCCAGCGCGCCGCCGTCGAGCACCCTCGTCGCCATGGTGAGTTCGCCATACGGTACGCGCACGATCGGCGCGATGCCCGAATCCTGCGCGGCGATGGCGATCTCGCAGGCCGTCTCGATCGACATGGATCCATGTTCGAGGTCGATGAAAAGCCAGTCAAAGCCCGCCGCCTTCATGACCTTCACGATGTCGACGTTACGGACCAGCCGGATGCCGATCCCGATCGACAGCTCGTTCTTCTTCAGGCGCGCCTTGGCGGCATTGACCGCAAACGCCATTCTCTCCTCCATTCGTTTGTTATTGCCGGAGGAAGTTATTCGCCATGACCTTCAAAGTCGAACGCATCGACCATGTCGTGCTGCGTGTGCGCGATCTGGCCGGCATGGTGCGCTTTTACGAAGAGGCACTGGGATTCCGCGAGGAGCGGCGGATCGAGCAGCTGAACCTCGTTCAGATGCGCGCCGGTGCCTCGATGCTCGATCTCGTGCGCAGCGAAACGCAGGGCTCGGGCTTTGTGAACATGGATCACCTCTGCTTTCGCATCGAGCCATTCGATCGTGACGCCATCGTCACGCAACTCGCGCCGTTCGGGATATCGGTCGGCGAAACGGTCGAACGCTACGGTGCGGAAGGCACCGGACCCTCGGTCTATTTCCATGATCCGGAAGGGAACCAGATAGAACTCAAGGGTCCGGCGCATTAAGGCTTGGCCATCTCACATGATGTGATAGCCTGCCGGGCAACGGGGAAGAACGAACGCGCCAACGAGCGTGCCTCTGGGAGGAAGAAAATGCGCAATCGCCTGGCAATCATTGCCGGCGGCCTGGTGGCCGCCGTCGTCTTGTCTGCTCCTGCCTTCGCGCAGAAGCAGGGCGGGACGCTTCGTGTGTCTCATCGTGACAATCCGCCGAGTGCCTCGATCCACGAGGAAGCGACCATTTCGGTGAATATGCCGTTCATGTCCGTCTTCAACAATCTCGTGTTCTTCGATCCGAAAGAGAAGATCAACAGCCCCGACAAGATCGTGCCCGAGCTCGCCGAGAGCTGGTCTTGGAACGACAACAAGACGAAGCTGACCTTCAAGCTGCGCAGCGGCGTGAAGTGGCATGACGGCAAGCCCTTTTCGTCCAAGGACGTGAAGTGCACGTGGGACGCCCTGAGCGGTGCCGACGACAAGCAGGAGATCATCCGCAAGAACCCGCGCAAGGTCTGGTACAAGAACCTCAAGGAAGTGACGACCAACGGCGACAACGAGGTGACCTTCACCCTGGAGCGCGAGCAGCCGTCGTTCCTGTCGATGCTGGCGGCCGGCTATTCGCCGGTCTATCCGTGTCACGTCGAGGCACGGGTGATGCGCTCCAAGCCGATCGGAACCGGCCCGTTCAAGGTCGCGGACTTCAAGCGCAACGAAGCCATCAAGCTGGTGCGCAATCCTGATTACTGGAGAAAGGGACGTCCCTATCTCGACGCGATCGAGTTCAAGATCGTGCCGAACCGCAGCACCCGCGTGCTTGGATTTGTTGCCGGCGAGTTCGATCTGACCTTCGACTCCGACATCACCTTCCCGCTGCTGAAGGACGTGAAGGGCCAGAAGGCGGACGCGATCTGCGAGGCCCGGCCGACCAACGTCCACAGCAACCTGCTGGTCAATCGCGACGCCCCGCCGTTCGACAATCCCAAGCTGCGCGAGGCGCTCGTCTATTCGCTCGACCGCTCGCCGTTCAGCGACATCCTGGCCCAGGGCAACGACCTGCGCGGCGCGACGATGCTGCCGCCGCCGGCCGGCGTCTGGGGCATGACGCAGGACGAACTGCAGAAACTTCCCGGCTTCGGGCCCGACATCGAGAAGAACCGCGAGGTCGCGCGCGGCCTCATGAAGGAACTGGGCTACGGCCCTGACAAGCCGCTCAAGATCAAGGTGGCGACCCGCAACATCGCCATCTATCGTGACCCGGCCGTCATCCTCATCGACCAGCTGAAGCAGATCTACATCGATGCCGAGCTGGAGCCGATCGATACCACGATCTGGTACAACAAGATCCAGCAGAAGAACTATCAGGTCGGTCTCAACCTGACCGGCGCCGGCCTCGACGATCCGGATGGCGTCTTCTACGAGAATTTCTACAGCACGTCGGACCGCAACTACACGGCGTACAAGAACCCCGAGATCGACAAGATGATCGACGAGCAGTCCGCCGAGACCGACGTGAGCAAGCGCAAGGTCTTGGTGTCGAAGATCGAGCAGGCACTGCTCAAGGACGCGGCCCGGCCGCCGATCACGCATGGCGTCGCGAACACCTGCTGGGCCCCGGCGGTGAAGAACCTCGTCCTGCAGCACAACAGCATCTACAACGGCTGGCGTCTCGAAGACGTCTGGCTCGACAAGTAACGCCTGACCGTACGGAGGCACGACGAGGATGGGAGCGTATCTTACCCGCCGCGTACTGTTGATGGTTCTGACTCTCTTCGGGATGTCGGTGCTCATCTTCGTCATGCTGCGTCTGGTGCCCGGCAACATTGCAGACATCCTGGTGGATTCGGCGGGCATCGCCGATCCCAAGGAGAAGGCCAAGATCGCACGCGAGCTTGGCCTGGACCGGCCGATCTTCGATCAGTATCTGCAATGGATCGGCGGCCTCGTGCGAGGCGACCTGGGCTTCGCCTACGTGTCGGAGCGGCCGGCCATCGAGGAGATCGCGCCGCGCATCCCGATCAGCGCCAAGCTGGCGGGCCTGGCGCTCTTCTTCTCGGTCATCCTCGGCGTGCCGCTCGGCGTCATCAGCGCCGTCCGCCAGAATTCGGCGATCGACTATCTGCTGCGCATCATCAGCCTGAGCGGCCTGTCGCTTCCCTCCTTCTGGCTCGGCCTGCTGATCCTCATGGCGTCGGTCCAGTGGTTCGGCATGATCCCGATCTACACGAACGAGCCACGAAGTTTCATCGACGAGATGCTGTTGCTCAGCATTCCGGCGGCTGCCGTCGGTTTCCGAAGTTCGGCCCTGATCATGCGCCTGACGAGATCGTCCATGCTCGAGGTGCTACGGCAGGACTATATCCGGACGGCCCGCTCCAAGGGCGCGTCCCAGACCACGGTCAACTACGTGCACGCGCTTCGCAACGCGCTGCTGCCGGTCGTCACCATCATCGGCATCGAGGCGGCGTTCCTCGTCGGCGGCCTGATCGTGACCGAGACGGTGTTCAACATTCCGGGCGTGGCACGCTTCCTCGTCGAGGCCATCCTGTGGCGCGACTACCCGATCGTGCAGAACCTGGTGATGCTGATCGCCTTCTGCGTGGTCGTCGTCAATTTCCTGGTCGACATGGCCTATATGGCACTCGACCCTCGCATCAAGTACGCGGACTGAGGGCACCCATGGCTGTCATCGACCATGATGCCGCGCTGGCCAAGGCCGGCGCCAACGTGTCGGGCTTCTGGAGCCAGGCCGGCTTCCTCGCCCGACGCTATCCGCTCGGCGCGGTGGGAGCGGTCCTCGTGCTGCTCTTCGTGCTGACGGCGCTGTTCGCCAACGTCATCGCGCCGCACGATCCGCTGTCGACCAACTCCCGGGCCTCCCTGGCCACACCGGGCGGCACCTACTGGCTGGGCGCGGACTTCATGGGCCGCGACATGTTCAGCCGCATCGTCTACGGCGCGCGCATCTCGCTCGCCGTCGCCGTCGGCGCCACCCTGCTGGGTGGCACCCTGGGCGTGGTCATCGGCCTGATGTCCGGCTTCGTCGGCGGCTGGCTCGATCTCGCGACCCAGCGCCTGATGGACGTCATGCAGTCGCTGCCGCTTCTGGTGATGGCGCTGGTCATGGCGGCATCGCTCGGACCGTCGCTCGAGAACACGATCATCGCGATCGCGATCCCGCTGGTGCCCAGCGTTGCCCGCGTCGTGCGGTCGAGTACCCTGTCGCTGCGCGAGCAGCCCTTCGTCGAGGCCGCCCGCGCCATCGGCATGGGTGAGATCCGCATCGCCGTCCGGCACGTCCTGCCCAACACGCTGGCGCCGCTGATCGTGCTCGGCACGGCGCAGCTCGGCTCGGCGATCCTGACCGAGGCGTCGCTCTCCTTCCTGGGCCTCGGCATCCCGGAGCCTTATCCGTCATGGGGCCGCATGCTCTCGGAATCGGCGGCGGAGTACGTCCGCACGGCGCCGTGGCTCGTGATCTTCCCCGGTGTCGCCATCAGCCTCACGGTGTTCGGCACCAACCTGCTGGGCGACGCCCTGCGCGACATCCTCGACCCGAGACAGCGTACATGAGTTCTCTTCTTGAAGTGTCGGATCTCGGCACGTGGTTCTATACCCGCCAGGGAATCGTCAAGGCGGTCGACGGCGTCGACTTCGAGGTCGCCGCGGGCGAGACGCTGGCCATCGTCGGTGAATCAGGCTGCGGCAAGAGCATGACTGCGCTCTCGCTGATGCGGCTGATCCCGGACCCGCCCGGACGCATCGTGTCGGGCTCGATCAAGCTGGCCGGCCGCGACCTGCTGAAAATCTCCGAGGAGGAGATGCGCGACGTGCGCGGCAACGAGATCTCGATGATCTTCCAGGAGCCGATGAGCTCGCTCAACCCGGTGCTGACGGTGGGCCGACAG
>CANIEC010000115.1 GCA_947466085.1 Rhodospirillales bacterium | reverse complement strand
CTCGGGCTTGCCCCACAACACGCCAATGCCGTTCGGCCCGTAGGCCTTGTGGCCGGAGAAGGCATAGAAATCGATGCCCAGAGACGGCAGGTCGAGCGGGCCATGTGGCGCACGTTGCGCCCCGTCGAGCATCACCCTTGCGCCTACCGCCTTGGCTGCCTCGACGACGGTCCGCACGTCGAGCAGCGCGCCCGTGACGTTCGAGACGTGTGCGAGCGAAACGAGTTTGGTCTTGGGCGTCAGCAGGCGCGACAGAGCCGAGAGATCGATGCGGCCGTCGGTCGTGACCGGCAGCATGTCGAGCTCGACTCCCGACCGCGACCGCAGCATCTGCCACGGCACGATGTTGGAATGGTGCTCGAGCTCCGACAGAAGGATCCGATCACCTGGCTTCAGCAACGCGCCGTAGGAGAAGGCGACGAGATTGATCGCCGCGGTGCAGCCGCCGGTGAAGACGATCTCCATCGTCGGCACGCCGAGGAACGAAGCGACCTGGGCGCGCGCGTTCTCGTAGGCCTCGGTCGCCCGCTCGGCCAGCCGATGGACGCCGCGCAACACGTTGGCGCGCCCGGTCGTCTCGTAGCGGCGCACCGCGTCGATCACCGTGAGCGGAGTCTGCGCCGAGGCGCCATTGTCGAGGTAATGGACGGGCAAGCCGTCGATGATCTCGGACAGGATCGGAAACTGGCCGCGTACGGCGGCAACGTCGAAGCTCATGACCTAACACTCATACCGGTACCCTCGCCCGCCATGCGGCCAGCGCCTCGGGCGTGTCGATGTCGGTGATTGCCGCCTCGCCCGTCATCTCGACCTCGCAGACCAGATCGGCATGCTCGCCGATAAGATGCTTGGCGCCACTGTCGCCAGACAGCTTCGCCATTTCGGGGAAGAAGCGCCGTGCCCACAGGACGGGGTTGCCGCGCTTGCCCCCCACCGTCGGCACGCAGATCGAGCGGCCCTCGACGGGACTGAAGGCAGCCATCAGGCGATTGAGCAGCGGCGCGCCGACGCCCGGCATGTCGCCGAGCTGCACGACCGCCGCATCGACGGTGGTCGGGAGCGCACCGATGCCGGTGCGCACCGAGGTGCTGAGCCCATCGGCAAAATCCGGATTGGTGACGAAGCGCACGCGCGAGCGCGGGGGCACGGCCTTCTCGACCGCGGCGCGGACATCATCGGCCATGTGGCCCAGCACGACGACGACCTCGACGGCCTGCGAGGCAAGCGCGGCCTTCACCGCATGGACAACCAAAGGCGCCCCTTCGGCTTCGGCCAGAAGCTTGTTCGGGCCACCCATGCGCGTCGAGCGGCCGGCGGCCAGCACCAGCACCGCTACTCTCGGCGCCTGCTGCGGGCCGGCCTCTTCCGGATCGGTCTCGTCGCGGGGCTGTGGGCGGCTGGGAATCTCAGCGAGCAATCCGCCTGATCCCATGCGTACGATCTCCGCACGACCGACCGGCAGTCGCGCGGCGAGCCGCTCCAGCACCATGTCGAAGCCGTTGTATTTTGGCGACTTGGCGCAGCCCGGCAGGCCCAGCACCGGCTTGCCGTCGAGTTCGGCCGTGAGCAGCAGGTTGCCCGGATCGACCGGCATGCCGAAATGGATGACCTTACCGCCCGCCGCCTCGATGCCGGCCGGTACCACGTCGTGCCGGTCGACGATCGCCGAGGCGCCCGCGATCAGGAACAGGTCGCAGCCCTCCGACTTCAGTTCGGCCAGCGCATCGGCAATCGCCCTGGCGTCGTGCGCGACGCGGCGCTCGCCGCTCAGGGTGCTGCCGAGCGAGGTCAGGCGCTTTGTGGTCGTGCTCACCGCCTTGTCGAGCACCTTGTCGCGCGTACCGGGCAGCCGCGTCTGCACCAGGCCGGCCCGCATCGCCTGGAACGGTGCCACGGACACGATCGGCAGGTTCGCGGCCTTGGCGACGTCGACGGCGCGCGCAACCGCGGCGCGCGGCGCGCCATAGGGGATGATCTTCACCGTCGCCACCATCTGGCGCGGCTCGACGCGTGCGAACGGCGGCAGCGTCGCCACGGTCACGGATTCATGGAGTTCGTTCAGCGCGTCGATACGCTCCTGGTCGAGCACGGCAAGCCCGGCGTCGCGGGCGAAATGGTTGCAGCGGCCGGTGAAGGCCGCGGTGACCTCGATCCCCTCGCCCGCCAATGCCCGGGCGACCGTGGCGGCCGCCTCGTCCTCGTGCATGTCGTCGTCATCGAGGCGCGCGGCCACCACCGTCGAGACACCGGCTTCCTTCAGGCGCGCGATATCCTCATTGGAGAGGACGCGCCCCTTGGCGAAATTGACTCCGTCGGCACGCCGGCTGTGCGCGAGGATGGCGCCGCTGGCCTCGTCGATCGGTGTCTCGCCGAATCTCACGCCGCAGCGACCTTCGGCGCGGACAGGGCTTCGAGGCGGCGCGCGCGCACCTCGATGATCTGGCCGAGGATCGAGACGGCGATCTCGGCCGGGGACTTGGCGCCGATGTTCAAGCCAACCGGCCCGTGGACGCGGGCAAACATCTCCTCGGTGATGCCGACCTCGGCCAGGCGTTCCTTGCGCTTGGCGTGGGTCCGGCGGCTGCCCAGCGCGCCGATGTAGAAGACGTCGGATTTGAGCGCCGATTCGAGCGCCGGATCGTCGAGTTTGGGATCGTGGGTCAAGGTGACGACCGCGGTCGACACGTCGAGGCCCATCGCCTGGAAGGCCTCGTCGGCCCAGTCCTGGATCACCTTCACGCCCGGGAAGCGCTGGGTCGTGGCCCAGGCACCGCGCGGATCGACGACCGTGACATCAAACTCGAGCATGGCCGCCATCGGCGCCAGCGACTGCGCGATGTGCACGGCGCCGACAATGATCAGCCGCGGCGGCGGCACGTAGACGTTCAGGAAGATCTTGGCGGCGCCGATTTCCACCGTCTCGCTCTTGCCGATATCCATGGCGCGGCGTGCTGCCGCCAGGATCTCGGCGTCACCGGCCAGCTCGCCTTTCGCATCGTCGCGATAGACCAGTGCTTCGGCGGCATCGCTGAGGCGGGTGGCGAGCGTCACCGCCCGCCGCTTGGTGCGCGCGTCCTGGAGGGCTGCGAGGGTTTCGGCTTTCATCGGATCAATTCACCTTCTCGACGAAGACCTGGACCTTGCCACCGCAGGCGAGACCGACATCCCAGGCCTGCTCGTCGGTAACGCCGAAATCGAGCAGCCGCGGCTTGCCGTCCTTGATGGCGTCGAGCGCCTCCTTGACGACCGCGCCTTCGATACAGCCGCCGGAGACCGAGCCCACCATGTTGCCGGCATCGTCGACGCCGAGCTGGCTGCCGACGGGACGCGGCGAGGATCCCCAGGTGACGATCACGGTGGCGACCGCGACACCCTTGCCGTCAGCCTTCCACTTGCCGACCTGATCGAGAACTTCCAGCGCATCGCTCATGGTCTACTCCTTGCGAAGTTCGGTCTGCCATCCCGAGAGTCGCTTGTCGGCCCCGACGGTGCGGGCGCCCAGCGCCGCGATCAGGCCGGACAGGCTCTCCAGATTATGGACGGGCCTGAATTCGTCGACATGCGGCAGCATGGCCTTGTTACCCTGAGATTTGGGCTCGTAGCCGCCGTACCGCAAGAGCGGGTTGAGCCAGATCATGCGTGAGCAGGACTTATGCAAGCGTTCCATTTCCTCATCCAGGCCGGACGCGCCCTCGCGATCCAGCCCGTCGGTGATGAGGAGAACGACCGCGCCCTGCCCCAGCACGCGGCGCGACCACTTGTTGTTGAATTCGTGCAGCGCCTGCCCGATGCGCGTCCCGCCCGACCAGTCCTCGACCTGCGCCGAAGCCTTCTGCAGGGCGATGTCGACGTCGCGGTTGCGCAAGGCGCGCGTCACGTTCGACAGGCGCGTGCCGAAGGTGAAGCAGTAGACTCGGTCGCGATCGTTGGTGATCGCATGCATGAAATGCAGGAACATCCGCGTGTAGCGCGCCATCGAGCCCGAGATGTCGCACAGGATGACCAGCGGCGGCGGCCGGCGACGCGGCTCGCGCCGGGACAGCTCCGTCAGCCCCTCCGGTCGCATCGCGCGGCGCAGCGAGGCCCGGAAATCGATGCGCGGCCCGCGCCGCGCCGGCTGGTAGCGCCGCGTG
Source organism: Rhodospirillales bacterium (assembly GCA_947466085.1). Lineage (GTDB taxonomy): Bacteria > Pseudomonadota > Alphaproteobacteria > Reyranellales > Reyranellaceae > Reyranella. Next base: position 10,873 of record CANIEC010000115.1, on the reverse strand, counting down.
CGCCGTTCCGGCACCGGCAGGCGCAGGCGGGAGATGGCGCGCAAAGCCTCGTCGATCTCCGTCTGCGACATCTGCTCGAAGTCGCGCGTCTGCAGCACCTCGCGGTCGGACACGGTGAAGGTCGCCTCGACCTCTACTTCCGGCGGCTCCTCGGACTGTTCCGGCGCCTCGCCCTGCCCCGGCTGCAGCGCTTCCTGCAGGCGCCGGCTGAGCTGCTTGCCCTTGTCCGGATCGGCCGGCACGCCGATCTGCGGCAGCAGCATGTCCATCATCTTCTCGAGCAGGCGCGGATTGCGCCAGTAGACGTGGAACGCCTGGTCGAAGATCTCGCGCTGGTCGCGACGGTTCACGAACACCGAATGGAGCGTCCAGTAGAAGTCGTCGCGATTGCGGATGCCCGCCGCCTCGACGGCCTCGACGGCACGCAGGATCTGCCCCGGTCCGACCCGCAGGCCGGCCGTGCGCAAGGTCCGCGCGAAGTGCACGATGTTGCTGGCAATCTTGCCGCCGCGCGGCTCGCGCCCCGGCAGCCCGGCCGGTGGATCGGGCAGCGTGTCCATCACGCCACGACCCTTCGCGTTCTGGCGCACTCGAAAGGTCCCTCACTGCGTTCGGGATGACAAGCTTGCTCGGGCTGGCGCAGTGCGTCGCTGCAAAAAAAGCTGTCATCCCGAACGCAGTGAGGGACCTTTAACTCCCATCCGAGCTTGCGGCGCATCACGAACTTCAGCCCAGCGGCTGGGCGGCGATGTCGGACTTCACCTTGCGCAGGATCTCGGCCGCTTCCGAGCCCTGGAGGCGCTGGATGTCGTCCTGGTACTTGAGCAGCACGCCCAGCGTGTCGTTGATCGTCCGCGGGTCGAGGTCGAGCACGTCGAGTTCGGACAGCGCCGTCGACCAGTCGATCGTCTCGGCAACGCCCGGCGCCTTGAACAGGTCGAGCTTCCGCAGTTCCTGCACGAAGCCCACGACCTGCCGCGACAGGCGTTCGCTGGCGCCCGGCGCCTTGACCTTCAGGATCTCCAGCTCGCGCTTGAGGTCGGGATAGTCGACCCAGTGATAGAAGCAGCGCCGCTTCAGCGCATCGTGGATCTCGCGCGTACGGTTCGACGTGATGATGACGATCGGACGTTCCGCCGCCTTGATCGTGCCGAGTTCCGGGATCGTCACCTGGAAATCCGACAGGACTTCGAGCAGATAGGCCTCGAACGGCTCGTCGGTGCGGTCCAGCTCATCGATCAGCAGGATCGGGGCGCCGCCGACATGCGGCTGCAGTGCCTCGAGCAGCGGACGGCGGATCAGGAACCTCTCGTCGAAGATGTCGGCCGCGAGTTCGCCGCGGTCGTGCACGCCCTGCGCTTCGGCGAGGCGGATCTCGATCATCTGGCGGGCATAGTTCCACTCGTAGACCGCCGAGGCGACGTCGAGCCCCTCGTAGCATTGCAGGCGGATCAGCGGCCGCTTCAGGGTCTCGGCCAGCACCTTGGCGATCTCGGTCTTGCCGACGCCCGCCTCGCCTTCGCAGAACAGCGGACGACCCAGCTTGAGGGCGAGATAGAGGACCGTGGCGAGGCTGCGGTCGGCGATGTAGTCGCCGCCCTTCAGCAGCTCGACGGTGGCGTCGATGGACGCCGGAATGGGCGAAGGCATGAAACTCCCGCAAAAACTCGAGGCAGTGAAGCGCTCAGTGTAGCGGATGCCCCGGCGCGCCGATATGCTGGGAATCGCAAGATAATTCAAGGATTTGGGAGGAAGACATGGAACCCGAACCGTTCCGGGGCCGGACCGCGATCGTCACCGGCGGCGCCCGCGGCATAGGCCTCGCCTGCGCCGCGAAGATTACCGCAGGCGGCGGCCGGGTCGCCCTGTGGGACCGCGATCCCGAGCGCGCGAAGCAGTCCGCCGCGTCCCTGAAGGGCGCGGTGGCCATCGCCGTCGACGTGACCAGCGAGGCGGATGTCGCCAGGGCGCTGGCCGAGACCGAGAAGCTGCTGGCGCCGCCGGACATCCTGGTCGCCAGCGCCGGCATCACCGGTCCCAACACCACGGTCGCCAAGTATCCTGTCGACGCCTGGCGGCAGGTGATCGACATCAACCTGACCGGCGTCTTCCTCTGCAACCGCGTCGTGGTCGACGGCATGATGCAGCGCGGCTGGGGCCGCATCGTCAACATCGCCTCGGTGGCCGGCAAGGAGGGCAATCCCAATGCCTCGGCCTATTCCGCCTCGAAGGCCGCCGTCATCGGCCTTACCAAGTCGCTCGGCAAGGAACTTGCTACAACCGGCGTGCTGGTGAATTGCGTCGCGCCGGCGGTGGTGAAGACGGAACTGTTCAGCCAGATGACCGAGCAACACATCAACTACATGCTGTCCAAGATCCCGATGAACCGCTTTGGCGAGGTCGAGGAAGTGGCCGAGATGGTCGCCTGGCTCGCCTCCTCCCACTGCACCTTCGCGACCGGTGCGGTTTTCGATCTCTCTGGTGGACGGGCAACCTACTGATGTCTTTGCATGAACTCACCCTGACCGAACTCTCCGCCGGCCTGGCCGCCAAGCGCTTCTCCTCGCGCGAGATTGTCGACGCGTTGCTGGCGCGCATCGAAAAGGCCGACGGCAAGCTGCACGCCTTCGTCGAGGTCTATGCGAAGGAAGCCCGCGCGATCGCCGACGGCGCCGACACGGCGCGCGCCTCGGGGTTCCCCCTGCCGGCGCTGCATGGTCTGCCCGTCGCCTACAAGGATCTCTGCGACATTGCCGGCCGTGTCGGCACCGGCGGCTCCAAGATGTGGGAGAAGCGCGTCGCCACGGAGACCTCGAACACGGTGGAGCGGCTGACCGCAGCCGGGATGATCCCGCTCGGCAAGCTGCACATGGTCGAGTTCGCCTTCGGCGGCTGGGGCACCAACCCGCTGATGGGTACGCCGTGGAACCCCTGGGACCTCGAGACCCACCGCACGCCGGGCGGCTCGTCGAGCGGCACCGGCGTTGCCGTCGCGGCCCGCCTCACGCCCGCCGGCATCGGCAGCGACACCGGCGGCTCGGTGCGCATTCCCTGCGCCTTCAACGGGCTGGTCGGCCTCAAGGTCACGTTCGGCCGCATCAGCCTGCACGGCACGATGCTGCTGTCCTGGACGCTGGACTCGATCGGTCCGATGACGCGGTCGGTCGAGGATTGCGCGCTGATGCTCAACGCGCTGGCAGGTCCCGATCCGCGGGATCCGACGACGCTCGGCCAGCCGCTCGAGGATTTCAGCGCTGCGACCAGAGGCGGCTCGATCAAGGGCATGCGTATCGCCCTGCCCGACGCCTCCGCCCTACCCGCATGCGATCCCGGCGTGATCGCGGCCTGGCAGGCCTCAGCGAGGAAGCTGGAAGAACTGGGCGCCATCGTCGAGCCGGTGAAGATCCCGGACTGGTACTTCAATCTCGGCGTCGGCGCGGGCTCGATCTCGGCGTCGGAACTCTGGTCGCTACATCGCGGCTGGATCGAGGACATGGCCCAGCCGATCGGTGCCGGCGTGCGCGGCCGCGCGATGGCCGCCAAGACCTTTGCCCCGGCCCTCTATGCCGAGGAGCTGCGTCGCATGGGCGAGCGCCGCGCGGCGTTCAACGCCTGGATGGCGCCCTACGATGCGCTGCTCACGCCGGCGCTGGCCTCGGGCGCAATCCCGGTCGCCGAGGTCGACGAGACCTCGCCCGCGATCTCGCTGATGACCCGCCCCGGCAACTATCTCGGCCTGTGCGGTCTCTCCCTGCCGAACGGCTTTTCGAACGGCCTGCCGATCGGCATCCAGCTCCTGGGCAAGCCCTATGCCGAAGGCACCGTGCTCAGGATCGGCAAGGCGCTGCAGGATGCGACGGACTTCCACAAGCGGACGCCGGACCTGTCGGTGCTGGGGCTGTAGCTGGGGGCGCGTCAATCCCGCTGCGGCATGCCCTGCGGCACCACGGTCTGCACGAGCGAGGCGTCGAGCGCCTCGTACTCGTGATAGCGGATCGTGTCGTAGAGTTGCTGCCGCGTCTGCATGCGATCGATCACGTTCTGGGTGCCGCCGTCGCGCTGGATGGCGGCGTACACGCTCTCCTGGGCCTTGTTGGCGGCCCGAAGCGCCGACACGGGCCAGATCACCATCCGGTAGCCCATCGCATCGAACTCCGAAGCGGTGAAGAACGGCGTGCGGCCGAACTCGGTCATGTTGGCCAGCAGCTTCACACCGGGCATGGCCTTGGCGAAGGCGCGGAACATCTCGGCGCTGGTCAGCGCCTCGGGAAAGATCGCGTCGGCACCGGCGTCGAGGTAGAGCCGTGCCCTGGCAACCGCTCCGTCGATCCCCTCGCTCGCGGCTGCATCAGTCCGCGCGATGACAAACAGATTGCGCCGGGCCTTGGCGGCGGCCGCGACCTTGGCCGCCATGTCATGCGGCGGGGCGAGTTTCTTGTCGTTCAGGTGGCCGCATTTCTTTGGCAGGAGTTGGTCTTCGAGATGGACGGCGCCAGCGCCCGCCTCCTCGAAGGCCCGCACCATGTGCATGACGTTCAGCGCCTCACCATAGCCTGTGTCACCGTCGACGAGGACCGGCAGGCCCGAGGATCGCGCGACCTGGCGGATGAAGAAGCAGACCTCGTCGACCGTGATCACGCCGAGGTCCGGCAACCCCATCGAAGACGACATGGCCGCACCGGAGAGATAAAGTGCCTCAAAACCAGCACGCTGTGCCTGCAGCGCCGCGATGCCGTTGTGGGCGCCGGGCATGCGCAGGATCTGCGGCCGCTCGAGCAGTTTTCGGAATCGGACGCCGGCCGGCTCCGTCGGAAGATCGGCGGCAACGAGATAGGGCATGTTCTCTCCCCTTCAGCTCTTGTGCGGCTTGCGGGCCTGCAGGCCGACCATGAGGCCCGCGCCGACGACCACCGCCGTTCCGAGCCAGGTATAGAAATCCGGCACCTCGGCGAACATCAGGTAGCCTACGACGACCGAGCCGATCATCTGCGTGTAGTTGAATGGCGCCACGAAGTTGGCCGAGGCATAGGTCATGGCCTTGGCGACGCAATAGTGGCCGAGCGCGCCCAGGGCCCCCAGCGAGCAGAGCAGTGCCCAGTCCGTGCCGCTCACCGGCGTCTTCCAATGGAAAGGCAGCCAGATCGACATGAGGATCGCGCCGAGCAGCACGCTGTAGAAGATCGATGTGGCGGGCGCGTCGATACCCGCGAGCCGCCGGATCAGGATCTGGTACATCGCGTAACAGCCGGCGCTGCACAGCAGCAGCAACGACTGCCACTGAAACACCGCGCTGCCCGGCCGGATCACGATCAGCACGCCGGCAAAGCCCACGATCACCGCGGCCATCCGGAAGAAGGTGATGCGCTCGCCCAGCATCGGCCAGGCGAGCAGCACCACGGCGAGTGGCGCCACGAAGGTGACGGCAATCGCCTCGGCCACCGGCATCGACTTCACGGCCGAAAAAAAGAAGAGCGTCGAGAGCAGCATCACCACCGAGCTGACGAACTGCGTGCCGATGCGCTGCGTCCGCAGCAGGCCGAGCCCCATGCGCGGCATGAACACCGCGGCCACCAGCACCAGATGCAGGCTGATGCGGAACCAGACGATCTGCTGCGGCTCGTAGGTGGCGGCCAGCAGTTTCACCAGCCCGTTCATGATCGGAAACAGTGCGCAGGCCGTGCACATGAAGAGCACGCCCAGTAACGGCCGCGACGATCGGCCGGGCGTCTGGATCTTGGCCATTCGGCCCTCAGCGCAGGAAGCGTTCGAGCGAACCCAACAGCAGCGTGCCGCCCGTTGCGATCACGATCAGCGAGGCGCCGATGGCGGTGAAGCGCCCGATCTCCTGCGAGCGCCCCTCGGCGATGATCAGCCGGTGCGCCAACATCGAGGCCATGCCGATGGCCGCCAGGGTGATCGCCATGCCCAGCGCGATGGCGATGACGCCGACCACGCCCGCCCACAGCACGTCCAGCGCGATCGACAGGAGGATGATGATCAGCGCGCCGGCACAGGGTGCAATGCCGGCAGCCGTCAGCAGCAGCCAGCCGGCGATCGTACGCTGTGGCGGCGCGTGATCATGGTGATGATGGTCGTGCCCGTGGTCATGCCCGTGATCATGCCCGTGATGGTGATGATCGTGTCCATGATCGCCATGCGGGTGCTCGTGCAGGCGGCCGGTGATGCCGGCCCACAGGCGCCAGATCCCCACCAGCAGGATCAGCGTGTAGGAGACGATCTCGACGTTGCGCACCTCGCGCATCGCGCCCAGCAGGCCGACGGTCGAGGACAGCTTCAGCACACCCGCGAGCAGCAGCGCGGCCAGCGTATGGGTGAAGGCGATCCAGCCGCCGGCGAAGATGCCCTCGATCCAGGCGCGCGGCCGGCTGCTGTCGAGGAAGTAGGCCACCACGACGGCCTTGCCGTGACCCGGTCCCAGCGTGTGCACGACGCCGTAGCCGAAACACACGGTGACGAGGGTCCACAGGGCCAGGGAGCCTGTCCCCGACTGCACGTCGCGCAGCGAGGTCGAAAGGACGTGGTTGATGCGGCGCTGATACTCGGCGGAGTAGCGCGCCAGCTCGGCCACGCTGTCGCTGAACACCAGTGCGCCGGCGAGCGCGACCAGCAGCAGCAGTCCTATCCACAGGAAGGGCGAGCGCAGAGCGGAGGTTCTTACGGAAGTTGGCATGTCACCACGTCGGCGAAGAAGGGATAGCCGCGGACGAATTCGGCCTTGTGTGTCGGATGCTTGCCCAGCGTGCAGCCGGCCGGGACGGAGGCCTTGTCGACCTCGATGCGAATGAAGTCCTCGGAATCGTAGGTGGCGATCGACACGAGCTTGGACGGCTGGGGCAGTGCGAAGCGCATGACGTAGACGAGATTGCGCGGCCCCTGCTTGCGCGGTGCTCCCAGCGCGTCGGCGCGCTTGTTGGTCGGCATCGGCGTGCCGGCATTGTCACCGGTGTTGCGGTCCCATTCCGGCGGAATGAAGCTCGCCGGATCGTCGATGCGGGCGGAGAATTGCGGCGCCTTGGCCGGCCGGAAGTCCTTGCCCCCGGTGTTGATCCAGCTCAGGTACCCGTATTTGCCGAGCTCGGGCATCATCTCGCCTTCGAGCAGCTTGGTTTCCCGGGCCGAGAATTTGCCGTTCTTGTCCTCGTCGATCAGCGGGATCTCGACTTCGCTGGAATACGGGTCGAACCGCCATTCGATCTCGACATGGGTATACTTCCCGTCCTTGGCGATCATGCGCACGACCTGCTGCACGACGATGTGCGGATGGGCGAGGACAGCCGCCGGCAGAAACAGCGCCAGGGCGGCCAGGACCGGGGCGAGCAGCCGCTTCACGCGTGATCCTGGTGCGGCACGGGCCGCGGCTTGCCGTCGTCGTCGATCGCCACGAACACGAAGGTCCCGTGGGTGACGCGCAAATCCGTTTCCTCGTGGCGGCGCTGCACCACGGTCTCGAGCCCGATGGTGATCGACGATCGGCCGACTTTCACGACTTCCCCATAGATCGACACCATGTCTCCCACCTTGATCGGCTGGACGAAGGTCATGGCCGTGATCGCGACCGTGGCCACCCTGCCCTTCGCCACCCGTGCCGCGAGCGAGCCGCCCGCGATATCCATCTGGCTCAGCACCCAGCCGCCGAAAATGTCGCCATTTCCGTTCATGTCGGCGGGCTGCGGAACGGTCCTTACGATCGGATCACGGCGACTTTCGGACATCAATTCCTCACCGGATATGGTTGCTTTCACGCGGTTTTGCTACCATACCCATGCCGAACCGGCCACCCAGCGATCCCCTCGCGCGGCCGCGGAAAGACAAGAAGCAGGCATGGCACGAAACGGCGATCTCTTCGATCGGTCTGGCGGCGGCAAGCGTGCCGCGGGGCCGAAGGAAAATTCCTACACGGCGAGTGACATTGAGGTGCTGGAGGGGCTGGAGCCCGTCCGCAAGCGCCCCGGCATGTATATCGGCGGCACCGATGAACGGGCCATGCATCATCTGGTGGCCGAGATCCTCGACAATTCGATGGACGAGGCCGTCGCCGGCCATGCCGACACGATCTGGCTCGAGATGCTGCCGGGCAACTACGTCGCGGTGCGCGACAACGGCCGCGGCATGCCGGTCGATCCGCACCCCAAGTTCAAGAACAAGTCGGCGCTGGAGGTGATCCTCACCACCCTGCATGCGGGCGGCAAGTTCAACAGCAAGGTCTACGCCACCTCGGGCGGCCTGCATGGCGTCGGCGCCTCGGTCGTGAACGCGCTGTCTGACGACCTCGTCGTGGAGGTTGCCCGCGACCGCCAGGCCTGGACGCAAAGCTTCTCGCGCGGCCTTCCGGTCTCGAAGCTGAAGCCGGCCGGTCCCGCGCCCAACCGGCGCGGCACGATCGTCACCTTCCATCCCGATCCCGAGATCTTCGGCAAGCAGCTGTTCGTTCCCGAGCGCCTCTACCGCATGGTGCGCTCCAAGGCCTACCTGTTCCGTGGCGTCGAGATCCGCTGGAAGTGCGACAAGTCCCTGCTCAAGAACAGCGGGATTCCCGAGGAAGAGACGTTCCACTTTCCCAACGGCCTGAAGGACTACATCACGTCCGAGATCGGCCAGCGGCCGACGGTCGTGCCGCAGCCCTTCGCCGGCGAGGCCAAGAGCGAAAACAACGGCAAGGTCGAGTGGGCCGTGTGGTGGCCGAACGACGAGGAAGGGTTCGTCCGCTCCTACTGCAACACCGTGCCGACTGCCGAGGGCGGCACCCACGAATCCGGCTTCCGCAGCGCGCTGGTGCGCGGCCTCAAGCGCTATGCCGAGCTCTCCGGCAACCGCAAGGGCTCGGTCATTACCGCCGACGACGTGATCGAGGGCTCGGCCGCCCTCGTCTCGGTTTTCATCGAGCAGCCTCAGTTCCAGGGGCAGACCAAGGAAAAGCTGGTCAGCGTAGAGGCGACCAAAATCGTCGAGACGATCGTCGGCGACAATTTCGAGCACTGGCTGATCGGCGACAAGGAAGCCGGCAACGTCCTGCTGGAGCATGTCGTCGCCAAGGCAGAGGAGCGGCTGCGACGCCGGCAGGACCGCGAACAGCAGCGCAAGACCGCGACGCGCAAGCTCCGCCTGCCGGGCAAGCTCGCCGACTGTTCGAGCTCGGCCTCGATCGGCACCGAGATCTTCCTGGTCGAGGGCGATTCGGCCGGCGGCTCGGCCAAGGCGGCGCGCAATCGCGAGACCCAGGCGATCCTGCCGCTGCGCGGCAAGATCCTGAACGTGGCCAGCGCCACGTCCGAGAAGATGCGCGAGAACCAGGAGATCCAGGATCTCATCCAGGCGCTGGGCTGCGGCGCGGGCACCCACTACAACGACGACCGCCTGCGCTACGAGCGGGTCATCATCATGACCGACGCCGACGTCGACGGTGCGCATATCGCCTCGCTGCTGATGACGTTCTTCTATCGCGAGATGCCGAAGCTGATCGAGAACGGCCACCTGTTCCTGGCCCAGCCGCCGCTCTTTCGCATCAGCAAGGGCGGGCGCACCGAATATGCCCAGGACGACGCCCAGAAGGACGAGTTGATCCGGACGGTGTTCAACGGCAAGGCCGACATCACCCGCTTCAAGGGCCTGGGCGAGATGCAGTCGGTGCATCTGCGGGAAACCACGATGGATCCGGCCAAACGCGTGCTTCTGAAGGTCGATGTGCCGTTGATCACGGGCACCGAGCCGGAATCCCGCGTCGAGGACATGCGGACGCGCACCCTTGTCGAGGACCTGATGGGCCGCAAGCCGGAGAAGCGCTACGCCTTCATCCAGGAGAACGCCAAGTTCGCGCGCGATCTCGACGTCTGAGGCTGGTCGCCGCGGGACTTCGGGTCGCGCGCAGAAATGTGACATCCCCGGAGCCGTGTCCCGGGCGTATAGTAGGCGGATAATCCGCGGAGGAGTTTTCCCCATGCGCTTCAGGACCAAGATCGCCGCCGCGCTGCTGGCGGTCGCCGCCCTTCCCGCTGCCGTCTACGCGGCTACCATCGGCGGCACCTACTACGCGGTGCAGTACGACTATCGCGAATTCTTCGCCGCCACCGACGGCAAGAACTTCCAGGTCGTCCTCCATGGCAATCCCTTCCCCGGCACCGATCCGGCGGTGGTGGCGCGTGACCTGCTGCCGATGATGCAGGCTGCCAAGCCGATGCCCCGTCTCACCTTCACCTACGAGACGCCGGCGGAAAAGCCGCGGCCCGACTACCGACTCATGCTGGTCTTCGACCCGGCAAACAATCTCAACAGCGACTCGGTCTGCAAGGACACGGTGCGCTTCAAGCCCGGCAAGCCCGGCGTCTTCAACGTCTATGCCATCTATTGCCGCAACGACATGACGATGTCCGAGACGACCGCCTGGACTCCCGCCTCTGGCCCGAACGATCCGCGCATCGCCGAACTTTTCCGCGAACTGTTCATGGTCGTCTTCTCCGACTCCCCGTCCCTTCGCCCCAACCAGGGCGGCGGCATGGGCCGCTTCTAACACTGCCAGGCGCCCAAGCGCTCCACAGGGAACTTCTGCTAACCAGACGGCAATGGCCGTCTGGTATCCCCTCCTCGATCTCGCCCTCTCCCGCCTCGACGCGGAGGTCGCGCATGGCCTCGCCATTCGTGCGTTGAAGACAGGCCTCCTGCCGGTCGACCGGCGCGCCGATGCCGCCTCCCTGGCAACGAAGGTATGGGGTCGTTCGCTGCCCAACCCGATCGGCCTGGCCGCCGGCTTCGACAAGAACGCCGAGGTCGCCGACGCCATGCTGGCCCAAGGCTTCGGCTTGGTGGAGATCGGCAGCGTCACGCCGCGGCCGCAGGAGGGCAATCCGCGCCCCCGCCT
>CANIEC010000114.1 GCA_947466085.1 Rhodospirillales bacterium | reverse complement strand
GCGCATCTCCGGGTGGCGCATCACATGGACGATCGACGACCAGATGCCATCCGACGGGGCGGACGGAGCGACCGAGGCATCGATCCGGGCGCGCAGCAGTTCGAGGACGCCGGCGCCCACCAGCATGAGCGCGGCCGCGGCGAGCGAGGCGCCGCGCCACCCCAGGGCCGGCAGCAGCATCGGCAGGAAGATGCCGGCGGCGGCGAAGCCGAGGGGAACGCCGGTCTGCTTGACCGAGAAGACGAGACTGAACCAGGCGCGCGGGACGCGCTGGCTCAGGATATGCGCCGAAGCGGGATTGATCGGGCCCTGGGCGAAACCGATGAAGGCGACCGCGACGACCGTCGCGGCAACGAAGGCCGTGGCATTCAGGGCAAGGCCGATGGCGGCGGCCAGCATGGCGAACTGGCAGACACGGACGGCGCCCAGCCGCGAGATGGGCCCCGCGCTCCACAGGGCAACGCCGGAGGCGATCGCGTAGGTGACGGCCGTGAAGGCACCGACCAGTTTCGGTGCGATCCCGAGATCGCGGGCCACTGCCGGCATCAGCACGCTGAGCGACAGGACGGCCAGCGAAATGAGCATCTGCGTGCCCAGCATCGCCCCGATGGGCACGAGCGCCGGGCGCAGACCGGGGCGCGGGCCTTCCGTGTTCGGCGCCGCGCCCGGTTGCATCCTACAGACCGTAAAGGTCGGCCTTGTTCAGGATGGTATTGCGCAGGATGCGGATCGAGGCGACGTCGACCATGATGCCGTCGACGTTGATCGCGCCCAGGCCCGCCGCCTCGGCCTCGGCATAGGCCTTCTCCAGCTTGCGGGCACGGGCGATGTCCTCGACCTTGGGCGAATAGACGTCGAGCGCGATGTCGATCTGCGACGGATGGATCGCCCACTTGCCGACGCAACCCAGGATCATGGAGCGCTTGCACTCCTCGCGATAGGCATCGGGATTCTTGAAGTCGGCGAACGGGCCGTCGACCGGATCGATGCCGGCGGCGCGGCAGGCCATGATCAGCCGGAAGCGGGCATAGTGCCAGATGTCACCCGGGTAGCCGTCGGTCTCGCCGACATTCTTGTTGGTGACCCCCATCGAGGCCGAGAAGTCGCCCATGCCGAACACCAGGCATTCGAGGCGCGGCGTGCAGGCGGCGATCGCATCGACGTTCTGCATGCCCTCGACTTCCTCGATCAGCGCCTCGAGGCCGATCTTGCGCTTCATCTTCAGCTTCTTCTCGATCTGATGAAGCAGCTTGTCGGCGAACAGCACGTCGGCAGCCGTCTGCACCTTGGTCATCATGATCGTGTCGAGATGCTCGCCGGCGCCCTCGACGATCTCGATGATGTCCTCATAGGCGTATTCGGTCGTGAGGTCATTGATGCGCACGCAGCGCGTCTTGCCCTTCCAGTTCAGCGACTTCAGGCCCTCGATGATCTTCTTGCGGGCGTCGCGCTTCTGGCTGGGGGCGACGGCGTCCTCGAGGTCGAGGAAGACGTGATCGGCCTTCGATTCCGAAGCCTTCTGGATCATCTTCTCGCTCGACCCGGGGGTCGAGAGCTGGACGCGGCGGGCGCGCCTGGGACGGTCGGTCATCACTCTTCTCCTTAAGCTACGATCTTGTCGGCGCGCAGCCGGGCGATGTCGCCCGCGCCGAGGCCGATGGTCTTCAGATACTCGTCGGTATGTTCCCCCAGCAACGGCGCGCGATGGCGCACCTTGCCGGGCGTCTCGGTCATCTTCACGGCGACGCCCGCGATCTGAACCTCGTGGTCGAGGCCGGGATGGGGCACCCAGGGCAGCATGTCCCGCGCCTTGAAGTGGGGATCGGCCACGATGTCGCGCACGTTGTAGACGGGCGAGAAGGGCACCTTGCCGCCAAAGTGCTTCAGGAGTTCCTGCTTGGTGCGTTGGCGGGTGAATTCGGAAACGGCGGCAATGAGCACGTCCTGGCTGGCCCGGCGATCCTGCACGGTGATAAATCGCGGATCGGTTGCGAACTCGGGCTTGTCGATCAGCCGGCACAGGATCGGGAAATGCGCGTCGGCATGCGCGGCGATCGTCACGAAGCCGTCCTTCGCGGGGAACATGCCGAAGGGGCAGAGGAGGGGATGGTGGTTGCCCTCGGGATGCGGCAGCGTCTGCGCGTAGGAGTGCTGGTGCATGATTCGCTCGCAGACCGCGAGGATCGCGTCGACCATGCCGACATCGACGAACTGGCCCCTGCCGGTCTTGTAGGCACGGAGGATCGCGGAGACGATGCCGAAGGCGCAGGTGATGGCGGGCACGATGTCGCCGACGCCGGGCCCGACCTTCATCGGCGTGTCCTTGTCGGGGCCGGTGATGGCCATGATCCCGCCCATCGCCTGGCTGATGACATCGTAGGCCGGGAAGTCCGAATAGGGGCTCTTGCCGGTACGCACGTCGCCGAAGCCGCGGATGGTGGCATAGACCAGCTTGGGATTGCGGGCGTGCAGGGTCTCGTAGCTGAGACCCAGGCGATCCATGACGCCGCCGCGGTAGTTCTCGACCACCGCGTCGGCATTGTCGCAGAGCTTCAGAACCAGATCGCGACCGGCTTCTGTCTTCAGGTCGATGGCGATCGACTTCTTGTTGCGGTTCACCGATGCGAAGTAGCCGCCGAATGCCTTCAGCCTGTCGTCGGCGTGATAGGGCCCGATGATGCGGGTGTGGTCGCCGTCAAGCGGCTCGACCTTGATGACCTCCGCACCCTGGTCGGCCAGCAGCATCGTGCAATAGGGGCCGGCCAGCATCTGGGTGAGGTCGACGATGCGGACACCGTCGAGAGCGCCGAGGACTTCCTTGGCGCTCACTTTTCTCCCCAGTGACTGCGACGCTTGATCAGGACCGTGCGCTCGCCCTCGAAGATGTGCTTGTCGTCCTGGTTCACGCCGTAATGCTTGAATCGAACGATGCCGGCGTCGTCCTGCTTGGCATCCTTCTTCTCCAGCACCTCGGTATAGCAGTAGAGCGTGTCGCCGTGATGCAGCGGACCCTTGAGCCGGATCTTGTCCATGCCGAGTTCCATCAGCGCGTTCTCCGCCGTGTCCTCGGCGGCGAGGCCGATGCACATGGAGATGGTGACGCCGCCGAAGCCCAGGCGTTGGCCGTAGGGCGTCGACTGGGTCAGGTGCTCGTTGAAATGGGCCTCGGCCGTGTTCATGGTCACATTGGTGATCCAGACCTGCTCCATCGGCTCGACCGTCTTGCCGCGCGCGTGCTTCATCACGTCGCCGACGGTGAAGTCCTCGAAGTAGTTGGTCTTGCCGGTGAGCGCGGAGACTTTCATCAGTTCCTCCCGCGGCCGAGCAGGCGGTCGGAGATGATGCGCTTCTGGATCTCCGAGGTGCCCTCGAAGATCTTGGTGAGGCGCGCGTCGCGCCAGTGGCGCTCGACGGCGTGCAGGGTCGTGTAACCTGCGCCGCCGTGGATCTGCAGGCCTTCGCTGCAGACCCGCTCGGCCATCTCCGAGGCGAACAGCTTGGCCATCGACGCTTCCTTGTCGCAGCGCTGGCCGGTGTCGATCTGCTCGCAGACGAAGTTGTTGAGCTGGCGGGCTGCCTCGATCTGCGTTGCCATGTCGGCGATCTTGAAGCGGATCGCCTGGAACTCCGAGATCGACTGACCGAACTGGCGGCGCTCGCCGGCGTAGCGGATCGAATCGTCGAGGGCGCCCTGCGCCAGGCCGATCGCGCGGGCCGCGGTGTGGGCGCGGGCGGTCTCGAGACCGGCCGTCGCATAATAGAAAGCCTGGCCTTCGTCGCCGATCATGTCCTCGGCCTTGACCCGGCAATTGTCGAACGCGAGCTCCCAGGTCTTCCAGCCGAAATAGCCGATCTTGGGAATGGGTGAGCCGCTGCAGCCCGGCATCAGCTCGCCGCGCTTCTTCTCGACGAAGAACATCGACAGGCCGAGATGACGCTTGCCCGGAGGCGCTTCGGACGTGCGCGCGATGATGATCATGAAGTCGGCGCCGTCGGCGAAGGTGCACCAGTACTTGTTGCCGCTGATCAGATAGCTGTCGCCATCCTTCTTGGCGCGACAGGAGATGTTGGAGATGTCGGATCCCGCATTGGGCTCCGACATCGAGAAGGCGCCTAGGAACTCGCCCTTGGCCATGCGCGGCAGGTAACGCCGGCGCTGTTCCTCGCTCATCTTGTGCGAGCCGATCAGCAGGTTGCCGCGGGCAATGATCGAGGCGACGCTCATCCAGCCGCGCGACAGCTCTTCGGTGACGAGGCAGTATTCAGAGCAGCCGAGGCCCAGGCCGCCATATTCTTCCGGGATCAGGATGCCGAAATAGCCGAGCTCGGCCATCTTGTCGCGCAGCTCCATCGGGATGTCGCCCTTCTCGGGGTCGAGCTTGTTGGCGACCGGCAGCACTTCGTTCAGCGTGAACTCGCGCGCCTGCTCCTGGATCATGCGGCGTTCTTCGGTAAGGAAAGGCATTACTGGGTATTCCTGAGACGGACGAGGTTGGTGCGCTTGAAGTCGATCACGAGTTCTTCGCGCTGATTGAAGCCCTTGCTGTGCCACGTGACGATGCCGAACCCCTTGTGGGAGTCCGAGACACGCCGGTCGAGCACGACCGATTCCGCGCGCAGCGAATCGCTGGGATAGACGGGCTGGTGATAGGTGAGTTCGTTGACGCCGAGAAACGGCCCGCCGCCCTCGCTGAGATCCTCGACGGTGAGGCCGAACACCGTCGTGAAGACGAGCAGGGGATTGGCCACGATCCCGGGATGGCCGTGTGCCTGGGCATAGGCGGCGTTGTAGTAGTGCGGGTTGAAGTGCAAGGTCAGCGTCGTGAAGAGCGTGCTCTCCGACTCGGTGATCGTGCGGCCCCAATGGTGCCTGAACACGCGGCCGACCTCGAAATCCTCATAGCGGTTACCCTTGGGCACCAGCCGTGCGCGGGCCCTGAAATCCTCCGACATTCTTTGACTTAGCTCCTGGCTGAGGCGCGGACGAGTTCGCCCACGTCGGTGAGGCTGTCGATATGCTCGATGACATCGTGCAGGCGACGGGCGCCGGCGGCGCCGAGCAGCGGCGTCACCAGGCTGTCGAACTTGGTCTCGATCGCCTGGCGCTGCTTTTCGAGATCGGCCCAGGGGATACCTGAGTCATGCGTGACCTCGATGGTCGTGCCGTCGTCGAGCTGGATCGCCATTTCGGCGAGAGAATGCGACCAGTGCGGCTGAAACTCGATCGCCATCTTGTCGCGCAGGCCCCGGATGCGCGGCTCCTGCGTCACGGCCTCGTTGTAGGAGTCGAGGTTGGCGGTATCGACGCCGGTCAGCGCCATCGCCACGGTCTGGCGCAGCGAGAACTTGGCTTCGAGGCCGGTCGTCGGGTTGGGGATGTTGCAGACCTTGTCGGCGCCGGAGTCGATGCGCAGGAGGATCTTCTGAACGCGCTCCGGCGGGAAGTTGTTCTTCAGCCGGATTTCCTTGGCGCACTCGATGGGCGCGTGCGTCAGGTAGCAGGCCGCATGGTACTTGAAGAGGTTGTTGCGCAGGTGCCAGCCCGACGGCGGCTCGCCGAGGGCTGCCTCGGCATTGAGATGGTCGCTCTGCGAGGAGGCGAAGCCCTGGTCGCATTCCAGGGAATCGCCGCGGGCGGTGAAGCCCCTGGCGGCGAGGCGCGCGGCCCGCAGCCCGTGCTCGGAAGCGGTGCCGGCATGCAGCGGCTTGCACATGGTGCCGAAGTTGGACTTGAGGCCGGCGGCCTGCGTGGCGGCGATGCCGAAGGCGACCGCGAGCTGGCGGTCGTCGAGGCCCAGCATGCGGCCCGCGGCGGCCGCGGCCGAGAAGGAGCCGACCGTGCCGGTGACGTGGAAGCCCTTCTGGTAGTGGCTGGGTGACACGAGCCGGCCGACGCGCCCGGAGGTCTCGTAGCCCGCCACGAAGCTTTCGATGAACAGGCGGCCGGACGCCTTCATCTGCTCGCCGAGTGCCAGCAGCGCCGGGACGACCGTCACGGTGGGATGGCCGCCCATCGAGAAGTTCACGTCGTCGTAGTCGAGGGCGTGACTGGCGGCGCCGTTGATCAGGGCGGCGGTCGACGGCAGCACGGTCTCGGAGCGCCCGACCAGCGTTGCGGGACCTCTGGCGCCGTCCTCCAGCGCCTCGCTGATCAGGATGCTGGTCAGCTCCTCCTGTGCACCGGCTATGGTGACGGCGAACCAGTCGAGCAGGCACTGCTTGGTGCGTTCGACCAGATCGTCCGGCAGATCCTGCCAGGCAAGGGCGGCGGCGCGCTTGGCGATTTCGGCCGTGACCGGAACGACGGCTGCCATGTTTTCCTCCTGAATTTATGATGCAAGTGTCGGCCACCAGCCGCCGTCTTGTCCACCATCGGGGCTTTCGCGCAACGATATCGCCCAGACACAACAAAGCCGCCCGGAGGCGGCTTTGTGCCGACTATCGTCGATCCGTCAGTCGCAGCAGCAAGCCAAAGCAGGGAAGATCCTGGTGGCGGCAACTGCAGAGATCGCCGGCGTCGTGATGGTGTAGTTCACAGGATCACCTCCTTTCGATGTTGATGGGAGGACGAGCCTCGCACAGCGAGAGGGGGCTGCCTAGGATTTCTTCGCGACGATGTGGAAGATGTGCCAGTGCTTGGCGTTACCGCGCGGCGTGACGCCGTCGGCTTCCTCCTCGTCGAACATCTCCACGTCGAGTCCCTCGAGCAGCGCCAGGGCTTCCTCGCGCGAAACGAAGGTCACACCGGGACGGCCAACCCAGCTGTCGCGCGGCCCGTACCATTGACCGGAGAACCGTCCACCCGGAGGAAGCGCTTCGCGGATGCGCTCCCAGGTCCGGCGGAAGGCTTCAGGCTCACAAAGCGGCATGGCGAAGCTCGAGTTCACGAGATGCACGCCGAGCGGGATCGGCACCTCTTCGAGGCGTGCGTTGACCGGCGTGACGTCGCTGCCCTCGGGCTGGGGCCGCGCCTGCAATTGCCGAAGCGCTTCGGGTTCCGCATCGACGGCGACGACCCTCCAGCCGCGGCGCAACATCTCGATAGCGTCACGGCCGTCGCCGCAGCCCAGATCCATGACGAGGGCGTCAGCTGGTGCATCGCCGAACGCATCGAGCGCGGCGAGCAGCGTCTTGCGGGGAGGTCGGTCGCGAAGTTGCTGATAGTAGGCGGCCCAGCCCGCCGATCGATCGCTTTCCGTCATGCGCGTTCTCCTGGCCTCCGGCGCTTGTCGTGTGGCGCGTCGTGTGATCGTATCGCAACACAATAAGAATGAATCAATGAACCGGGAGGGAATCATGAAGAGGTTGGGAAGCCTTGCCTTGGCGTTGGCCCTTGCATTCTTGCCGCTCGCGGCACGGGCGGACCTGAATGCCCTGGCCGCCGCTGCCAAGAAGGAAGGCGACATCACCTGGTACGTCGCCCACTACACGTCCGAGGGGGCGGAGGATCTGGGCCGCGGTTTCACCGAGATGTACGGTATCAAGGTTAACGTCGTGCGCACGACGGCGCAGGTCGCCTATCAGCGGCTTCTGCAGGACCTCAAGAACAACCAGACGATCTGCGACGTCTTCTCGTCGACCGATCTCGGTCACTATGCCCGGCTGAAGAGCGAAGGCCGGTTCGAGAAATACGTGCCGGAGACGACACCCAAGATCTCGGAGGCGTTTCGGAATTTCGATCCCGACGGCTTCTTCCACACCACAGCGGCCGGTCTGGTCACGCTCACCTACAACACCGCAAAAGTGAAGGCCGAGGACGCCCCGAAGAAGTGGGAAGACCTGCTCGACATCAAGTGGAAGGGCAAGGTCTCGACGGGACATCCCGGCTTCTCGGGCTATGTCGGCACCTGGGTCCTGTCGATGAAGAAGCTCTATGGCTGGCAGTATTTCGACAAGCTGGAGAAGAACAAGCCGCAGATCGGCCGCTCGATCAACGACACGGTGACGGCGCTGAATGCCGGCGAGCGCCAGGTGGCGGCGGGGGCCGACGGTTCCACGTTGTTCAGTGCGGCACGCGGCAATCCGCTGGCAGTGTCCTATCCGAGCGACGGTTCCGTGCTGATCATCTCGCCGTCGGCGATCATGAAGGGCACCAAGAACCCGAATGCCGCGAAGCTCTTCATGGAGTACCTCTATACAATCGAGGCCGCGAGGATCAACGCCAAGCACTACGGCATCCCGCTGCGTCCCGAAGTGCCGTCGCCTCCGGGTGCCAAGCCGATCAGCGAGATCAAGGTCATCCGTCCGACCGTCGCGGAGGTTGAGAAGGGCATTCCGGAAGTGATCGAGCAGTGGCGCGACACGTTCGGCAACTGATCGACGCCTGAACATGTCGGTAACGGCTCCGGCGATCGACACGATGCCGGTGCGCCCCGTGCGCGCCAGCCGGTTCGATTCGACCTGGCTTCTGTGGATCGCGATCATCGCGGTCCTCCTGTTTCTGGTGGTGAGTCCGTTCGTCTATCTGGTCATCACCAGCTTTCAGGCCGAGCGCACGGGCGAGTTCACCTTCTCGAATTACGCGACGGCGTACGGCCGGGCCCGCTACATCGATGCGCTGTTCAACTCGCTGAAGCTCGGCGCCGCGTCCGCGGCATTGGCGGGCGTCTTCGCGGTACCGCTGGCGTGGGCCGTGGCCCGCACCAACATGCCCGGCCGCGGCCTGACCCGCATGCTGGTGCTGGCGACCTTCATCACGCCGCCCTACACCGGCGCCGTGGCCTGGATCCTGCTGGCCGGTCCCAACGCCGGATGGCTCAACCGCTTCTTCATGATGGTCACGGGGGCAGAAGCCGGGCCGTTCAACATCTACAGCTTCACCGGCCTCGCGGTCGTCATCGCGCTCTATTCCTTCCCCTATATCTTCATCTTCACCACGGCGGCGCTCGAGCTGGTGTCGTCGGAAATGGAGGACGCCGCCAACATCCTGGGGGCGGGGCCCTGGCGGACCATGCGCAAGGTGACCCTTCCGCTGGCGCTGCCGGCGATCCTGGGCGGCCTGATCATCTGCTTCCTGGAAGCGATCGCCCTGTTCGGCTCGCCGGCGATGATTGCCATCCCGGCACGCTTCAACGTCGTGACGACGCAGCTCTTCCAGTTCTTCGGCAATCCCGTGCGGGTCGAGGTGGCGGCGGCCTATGCCATGCCGCTGCTCGGCGTCACCGTCCTGCTGGTGCTGGTCCAGCGCCTGATCGTGCGCCGCAAGGGCTTCGTGGCGCTGACCGGCAAGGGCGGCGAGCGACGTCCCATCCTGCTGGGCCGCTGGCGCTGGGTCATGTTCGGCTACGCAATGTTCGTGGCGGCCCTCGCGGTCTTCCTGCCCTACATCTTCCTGATCCACTCGGCCTTCGCGAAGGCATGGGGCCGCGGGTTCCTGCTCGACAACATCACGCTCGCGAACTTCCGGTTCATTCTGTTCGAGCACGCGACGGCCGCACAGTCGGTGATCAACAGCTTCGTCTATGCCGGGATCAGCGCCACAATCGCCGTCTTCCTGACCCTGGGCGTGGCCTACATCGTGGCGCGGCGGCTGATCCCGTTCGGCGGCGTGCTGGGGTTCCTCTGTGTAGCGCCGTTCGTGATCCCCGGCGTGGTGCTGGCGATCGGCTTCTATGCCGCCTACGCGCCGCCGCCGCTCGCGCTCTACGGCACGGCGCTGATCCTGATCCTGGCCTTCACCACGCGTTTTCTGCCGGTGGGGTACGTCAATGCGAGTGCCGCCATCAACAGCCTAAATCCGGAAATGGAGGAGGCAGTTCGTGTGCTGGGTGGCAGCCGTCTAACGGCGCTGCGGCGCGTGGTGGCCCCGCTGCTCAAGCGCAACATGATGGGCGCGTGGCTGCTGATCTTCATCCCGGCGACGCGCGAGCTGTCGGCGGCGATCTTCCTCTATGGCCCCAATACGAAAGTGGCGTCCGTCATGATCTTCGATATGAGCGAGGAGGGGAACTTCGAACGCCTCGCCGCGCTGGCGCTGGTCTTGCAGGTGCTGACCCTGCCACTCCTGTGGCTGGGCCAGAAGGCCCTGGGCCGCGATTTCATGCTGAGGCGTACCGCGACATGAGCAAGCTGGTGTTGAAGAACGTCGCCAAGCGCTACGGCGCGTTCGAGGCGGTGGCCAATTTCTCGCTGGAGCTTGCCAAGGGCGAGTTCGTGTCGCTGCTGGGGCCCTCAGGCTGCGGCAAGACGACAACCCTGCGCATGATCGCCGGCTTCATGCCGCCGACCGATGGCAGCATCGAGATGGACGGCAAGCAGATTTCCTCTGCCTCGGGAGTCGTGCCACCCGAGCATCGTCGCATGTCGATGATTTTCCAGAGCTACGCCATCTGGCCCAACATGACGGTGGGCGAGAATGTCGGGTTCGGCCTGCAGGTCCGGAAGCTGCCGCGCGCCGAGATCGACCGGCGGGTCGACAAGATCCTGGACGTCGTCCAGATGCGCAACCTCAAGGGTCGCTACCCGGCCGAGCTGTCGGGCGGACAGCAGCAGAGGGTCGCGCTGGCCCGCGCCATCGTCGTCGAGCCCGAAGTGCTGCTGCTCGACGAGCCGCTCTCCAACCTCGACGCCAACCTGCGCGAGGAGATGCGGTTCGAGATCCGACGCCTGCACGACGAGTTCAAGATCACCACGGTCTACGTCACCCATGACCAGTCCGAGGCGATGGTGACGTCGGACCGGATCGTCGTGATGAACAAGGGCAAGATCGAGCAGATCGATGCCCCGCACGTCCTGTACGGGCGCCCGAAGAGCCGCTTCGTGGCCGGCTTCATCGGCCGCACGAACTTCGTCGAGGGCACGCTGCAGGGCAACGAGGTGGGCTTCGACGGCTTCAGCGCGTCCGCAGCGGCGGTGGAGGGAGCGACCGGCGGCGGCAAGCTCCTCTATTCGCTGCGCCCCCAGGCGATCGCCTTGTCCGCCCAGAAGCCCGGGGCCGCCGGACTGTCGTTCGAGGCGGAGATCGTCGACAGGTCCTATCTCGGCGAATACTGGGACTACCAGGTCCGTCCGCTGGGCGGCTCCAAGCCGCTGCGCGTCTCGACCGCGCCGACCGCTGTTTTCGAGGTCGGCAGCCGCGTCTGGCTGGAGATCGCGCCGTCCGCCATGGTACGGGTAGAATAGCTTCCCAAACGTAGAGTGAGAGCATGACCGCAGGACCGTTAGCCCGATTCAAAGTCCTCGACCTGACGCGCGTGCGCGCCGGTCCCACGGCCGTCCGCTACCTCGCCGACTGGGGCGCCGACTGCATAAAGGTCGAGATGCCGCCGTCCGCCGGCGAAATGGACATGGGCGGCCCGCGACACGGACCCGACTTCCAGAACCTGCATCGCAACAAGCGGTCGATCACGCTCAACCTCAAGGAGCCGGACGGCAAGGCCGTCTTCATGAAGCTGGTCGAGCAGGCCGACGTGGTGGTCGAGAACTACCGCGCCGACGTGAAGTTCCGGCTCGGCATCGACTATGAGAGCCTGAAGAAGGTGAACCCGCGTATCGTCCTCGGATCGATCTCGGGCTTCGGCCAGGACGGGCCCTATGCCGAGCGTGCCGGCTTCGACCAGATCGCCCAGGGCATGGGTGGCCTCATGATGGTGACCGGCAATCCGGGCGAGGGCCCGATGCGCGCCGGCATCGCCGTGGCCGATGTGGGCGCGGGTTTGCACTGCGCCATCGGCATCCTGATCGCCCTTCTGGAGCGCGAGACCTCGGGCCAGGGCCAGTGGGTCTCGTCGTCGCTGCTGCAGGCCATGATTTCGATGTGCGATTTCCAGGCGGCACGCTGGACCCTGGCCAAGGACGTGCCCGGCCAGGCCGGCAACAACCACCCGACCTCGATCCCGACCGGCGTCTTCAAGACCAGCGACGGCTACATCAACATCGCGGCCTCGGGCGGGCATATCTACAAGCGGTTCTGCGAGGCCATCGCTTCGCCCGAACTGATGACCGACGAGCGTTTC
This sequence comes from Rhodospirillales bacterium, assembly GCA_947466085.1. Lineage (GTDB taxonomy): Bacteria > Pseudomonadota > Alphaproteobacteria > Reyranellales > Reyranellaceae > Reyranella. The sequence continues at coordinate 3,066 of CANIEC010000114.1, read as the reverse complement.
AGCACCGACAAGGGCCGCGCCAAGAACCGCGATGCCCTGAACGACGAGATCAACAAGCGCGTCGTGAAGTACGGCAGCGCCGACCTGGTCGAGAAGCTGAACAAGGCGGGCGTGCCCGCCGGGCCGATCTACAAGATGGACGAGATGTTCGCTGATCCGCAGGTCAAGCACCTGAAGATGGCCCATCCCGTGCACTCGCCCAAGCTCGGCGACATCGAGCTGATCGGTCAGGCGATCAACATGAGCCGCACGCCCTTCGAGATGAAGACGGCGACGCCGGAGCAGGGCGAGCACACAGACACCGTGCTGAAGGAAGCCGGCTTCGACGCCGCGGCGATCGCCGACTTCCGCAAGCGGGGCGTGATCTGAGCATGATCAGCCCGACGCCGAACATGATCGCGGAGAAGGTGGGACCGGTCGGCCGGCTCGTCTTCAACAAGCCGCAGAAGCACAACGCCACCTCGACCGACATGTGGGAGGCGATCCCTGTCATTCTCGACGACTTCGAGAAGGATCCGGCGATCCGCGTCGTGGTCGTCACCGGCGCGGGCGACAAGGCCTTCGTCTCGGGCGCCGACATCTCGGAGTTCGAGAAGGCGCGCAACACACCGGAGCAGGTCGCCTACTACGACAAGATCGGCGAGGAGGCCAACCGGCGGCTGAACAAATGCTCCAAGCCTACGATTGCGCGCATCCGAGGCTACTGCATCGGCGGCGGGCTGGCGGTATCGCTGCTCTGCGACATCCGCATCGCCTCGGAGAACAGCCGGTTCGGGGTACCGGCAGCGCGGCTCGGCCTGGGTTATCGCGCCAGCGGCCTGAAGATCCTGACCGACCTCGTGGGTCCGTCCCACGCCAAGGAGATCTTCTTCACCGCCCGGCACTTCAATGCCCAGGAAGCCTTCGGCATGGGGCTGGTCACGCGCGTCGTGCCCGATGCCGAACTCGATTCCTACGTCGACGAGTACTGCCGGATGATCGGCGAGAATGCGCCGCTCACCATGCACGCCGCCAAGCGCACCATCGAGGAGCTGACGCGCCTCGACGGCGAGCCGGACTTTGCCCGCCTCAACGGGCTGGTGAAGCAGTGCTTCGATTCGGAAGATTACATCGAAGGCCGAACGGCCTTCATGGAGAAGCGTAAGCCGGTATTCAAGGGACGCTGAAGGAGACGGTCATGACGGCGCTGACACAGGAGCAACGCGACGCGTTCTGGCGCGACGGGTATCTCATGGTGGAGGACGCCGTCACGCCGGCGCAGCTCGCCGCCCTGAAAGGCGAGATCGCGGGGTGGGTCGAGCAGAGCAGGGCCCACGCCACGCCTTTCGGCCCGCCGACCGTCGACGGCCGCCCGCGCTTCGACATGGGCGCCGAGCACAGCGCGGAAAAACCCGCGCTGCGACGGATCAACAATCCCTCCGACATCTCCGACGCCTATCGCGAGGTCATGCTCGACGCCCGCATGGTCGACATGGTGGCCGAGCTGATCGGGCCGGACGTGAAGTTCCACCACTGCAAGATCAACCTCAAGCTCCCGGGCGCGCGGACCGAGGTCAACTACCATCAGGATTTCGCCTATACGCCGCACACCAACGACGACATCGTGACGGCGCTCCTGTTCCTCGACGACGTCGACGGGAGCAACGGCTGTCTCACCGTGGTGCCGGGCTCGCACAAGGGACCGGTCCTGTCGCTGTTCGAGGGCGAGCGCTTCACCGGTGCGGTCGCTCCGGAGGAGGAGAAGAAGGCGCTTGCCCGGTCGATCCCCTGCCTTGGCAAGGCGGGCAGCGTCTGCCTGATGCATACGCGGCTGCTGCACGGCTCGGCCGCCAACGGGGCCGACAAGTCGCGCGGCCTCTACATTTGCGTCTACACCGCCGCCGACGCGGTGCCGATCGCGCGCAATCCGATGCCGAGCCTGAACGAGGGCCGTATCGTGCGCGGCCAGGAAGCCCGCTTCGCCCGCCTCAAGGAGGGGCTGGTGGAACTGCCCAAGCAGCCCAGGACCGCCTCGTTCTTCACAGTGCTGGGACAGGATTCCAAGCAGGCGGCCGAGTGAGCGATCCGCTGCCGGCGATCACGGAGGCCGCGGCCGCCGGCGAGATCGCCGATCTCTTTGCCGACATCCGCACGACCGTTGGCGTCCGTGTGGTCAATCTTGTGTGGCGCCATCTCGCGACCATGGACGGGGCGCTGCCCTGGGCCTGGGCGGCGGTAAAGCCGCTCTATCTCGCCGGACTGCCCGACGCCGCCATGGCGGCCTTCCACCGGTCCATGGATGTTCCCAAACTCGCCTCGCTGGCCGGGGACCAGCCCGCCAGCGTCGATGCCGTGCTGGCGAGTTACGACCATTCCAACACGATCAACCTCTTTGCCCTCGGCGCCCTGCGCGCCTGGCTGAACGGCGAGGTGGCGCGTGACGGGACGATCGCGCTCGGCCCGCGCAAGGCGGCGCCCGACCTCGCCCTGCCCAAGCTGGCCTCCGAGGAAGACGTGGATGCCGCGACCTGGGCCCTGGTCCTGCGTCTCAACAGATTCGGCGACGAGCCTCAGCCGCTGATCCTGGCCAGCATGTACCGCCACCTGGCCCATGCGCCGTCATTCCTTCTGCGCGTCGAGACGGTCCTTGCCCCGGTCGCCGCCGACGGCTCCCTGCGCAAGGCGATCGTGGACAATCGAAGCACAGCCGCGGCTCTCTCGGCCGACATTGCCCGCGCAATCTCGGCCGCGCGGTCGGCACAGGCCGTCGAGATCGAGAAGGCCGTCGGCCTGTTCGTCGACCACGCGATCGGCAAGATGGTCACCATCTGCCGCGCGATCCGCGTGGCACGGGGCATGCCGTTCTAACCTGTCGTCCTGAGCGCAGCGAAGGACCTTGCGGAACGACCAACTGGCTCCTTGGCGGGCGTGAGATCCTTCGCTCCGCTCAGGATGACAAGAAGCTACTCCGCTGCCTTGCGCGCCGCCTGGTTCCGCGCGAGCCATCCTTCCATCGCCTGTTCCATCGTCATGAAGACCGCGCCGCCCTCGATCAGGCGCTGGATCAGGCGTTCCAGCATCATCATG
>CANIEC010000113.1 GCA_947466085.1 Rhodospirillales bacterium | reverse complement strand
CGACGATCATCACGTCCGGGCGTCGGGCTCGCACGGCGCGTACCACATCGTCGACCGCTGCCGTGTCGAGTGTGACGATCACGCCCGTCGCCTCCTCGATGCCGCAACGCTGCAGGAACAGCGCGTTGGAGGCGTCGCCTAAATAGACGGGCCGGCCGAGCTTCCGCCAGCGCTCCACGCGGGCCGCGTCGCGGTCGGCCGCGATGTATGAAATCGCGTGCTTCTCGAGCTGTTCGCAGACGAGCTGGCCCACCCGTCCGTGGCCGACCACGATCACGCGCTTGACGTGATCCGAGGGCGGCAGCTGCGTCGCTGGAGCATCGCCCGTCACTTGCTGCGCCACATGCCGGGCGGCGCGGCGCGCGAACAGCGACACGAAGGGGAGAGAGGCCATGGTCAGCGATACGACCGCCAGGACGCCCGCAGCGATCCCGGGGGCGACCAGGCCGTACTGCGCGGCGAGGCCGATGCCGATGAAGGCGAACTCGCCGCCCGGTGCCAGCAACAGGCTCGTCTCGACGCTGGCAGCCCACGGCACGCCGAACAGGCGGCACAGCGGGACGAGCAGAATCGTCTTGAGCACCATCATCGCCACGAATCCGCCGACCACGATGACGGGTTCGCGCCAGATGAAGCTCAGATCGATGTGCATGCCGACCGAGAAGAAGAAGACGCCGAGCAGAAGCCCGCGAAAGGGATCGATCATCGCCTCGACGGCGCGCCGGTATTCGGTCTCGGCCAGAAGCAGCCCGGCGATGAAGGCGCCCAGCGCCATCGAGAGGCCGGCGTAGGCCGCGATCACGCCCGATCCGACCGCGATCAGCAGGGTCGCCGCCATGAAGAATTCCGGATTGTCGGTGCTGGCGGCCAGCCGGAACAGCGGCTTCAGAATCACCCTGCCGACCAGCGCGATCACCGCGACCGCCACGAGCGCCTCGACCATTGCGACGATGACGCCCTGAAGGATCGAGCCCTCGGAGTGGCCTCCGAGAGCGCTGATCAGGAACAGGAGCGGCACCACGGCCAGATCCTGCGCCAGCAGGATCGCGAAGCTGGTACGGCCGGTGGTCGACATCATGCGGCGCTGGCCGGACAGCAGTTCCATGACGATCGCGGTCGACGACAGGGCCAGGCAGGTGCCGATGATGAGCGCGGCGGCGGCGGGCTGGCCGAACCAGAAAGCCGCCAGGCTGATGGCCAGGGCCGAGAGCACGACCTGCAGGCCGCCCAGCCCGAAAACCAGGCGCCGCATGGTGATCAGGCGGCGCATCGAAAGCTCGAGGCCGATGAAGAAGAGCAGGAAGACGATGCCGAGATCGGCGATGAAGGCGATCTGTCGCTCGCCAGTGACGGTCAGCCAGTCGATGGCGCGGGAATAGTCGGCGAGGCGGCCAAGCCCATGAGGCCCGAGCGCGGCGCCCACGACCAGGAAGCCGAGGACCGGGCTGATCCTGAGGCGCTGCACGACGGGAGCCACGACGGCCGCCGTTCCCAGGACGATGAGAGCGTCCTTGAACGCATAGATGTCGCTGGGGCCTGCCATGTCGTCCAAACATAGACTGCAGGCGGCGTTCTGTGCACACTTTCGTCCGCATACAACAAATTCGGGCGGAAACGACATGAAGGTGGTCATCACCGGCGGCGCGGGCTTCCTCGGCAAGAAGCTCGCACGGCGCCTCCTGCAGCAGGGCGAAATCGCGAATGCTTCCGGCCAGTCGCAGAGAATAAGGGAGCTGCTGCTGTTCGACGTCGCGAAGGCCGAAGGGTCGGGCCTGGACGATCCCCGGGTCAAGACGGTGGCGGGCGACATCTCAAACTTTGCGACCGTTCAGTCGATCGTCCAGGGCGCGTCGACCGTGTTCCATTTCGCCGCCGTGGTCAGCGCTGGCGCGGAGGCCGATTTCGACCTGGGCTACCGGGTCAACCTCGACGGCACGCGGAACGTCCTCGAAGCCTGTCGGGCGCTCGGCACCAATCCACGCGTCGTGTTCACCAGCTCGCTGGCCGCCTTCGGCGGCGATCTTCCCCCGGCAGTGACCGACGACACGCCCCTGACGCCCCAGACTTCCTACGGCGCCCAGAAATCGATCGGCGAGTTCCTGGTCCGTGACTACACACGCAAGGGTTTCCTGCGCGGCACCGCGGTCAGGCTGCCGACGATCTGCGTGCGCACCGGCCTGCCCAACAAGGCGGCCTCGACCTGGGCGAGCTCGGTCCTGCGCGAGCCGCTGACGGGCGTCGACGTCGTCTGCCCCGTGACGCCGGAGACGGTCATGGTGGTCCTCAGCCCGCGCAAGACGGTCGACGCGTTCATGCGTCTGCACGATCTGCCGCCGGATGCCTTCGGTCCGGGCCGCACGCTCCTGCTGAACGGGATCAATGTGACGGCCAGGGAGCTGGAGCAGGCGGTCGGCCGCCATGCCGGCAACCGCAAGGTCGGCAAGGTGGTGTGGCAGCACGATCCGGCGATCCAGAAGATCTGCGACGGCTGGCCCCAGGGCATCGATTCGGCGCGTGCCCGTCGCCTGGGCTTCGAGACCGACAAGGACCTCGACGAGGTCGTGCGACATTTCATTGCCGACGATCTCGACGACCAGATGAAGATCGCGACGCCTTCAGCCCATTAGCTTTGTCCAGCAGACATGGCATGGCGCCGCTATTCCGATCGCCATTCCCAACTCGGTACCTCCGACCCTGTCCATTTGGTCGCACTTCGTTCGAGTTAGTCGAATGCGCGGCTATTTTGCAAACTCCTCGGCAGCAATCGCAAAATTCAGATTCTGCGCATCCTTGATCATGAATGTCGTGATTCCCACCAGATTGCCGTGGGCGTCAAACAGCCCGCCACCTGAGGATCCTCTGGATATTGGTGCAGATGTCTGAAAAAGGCGCTCGTCGTCCTTTGCTCGCTTGGAAGACACGATTCCTTCAGCAAGGGTCAATTCCAGGCCTCGCGGCGCACCGATCGTGAATACACGCTCTCCGATCTTGACGTCAGCGTAGGGGCGAACGCGCACCCAGTTTGGCATAGGACCAGCGGAGTCATTTATTCTGAGCACACAACGATCGGCGTCTTGATTTGCCGAGACTAGAGCTGCTGGGAGAATGGCACCTTGTCGCTCCAGCGTGACGATGGTTGCCTTCTCGACGATGTGACAGTTTGTGAGCAGTTCACGCGCGCTGATGGCGACAGCAGAACCCAAAGTCTTCTCCGACTTCACCACATATACCGCACCGCTCGCCTTCTCAAACACAGCTTGTGGTTTCAACTCGGTTCCATCGCCAAGAACCAGCCGAATCTCATTCGATTTGCCTGAGCGGTCCAGACTGAAGCCGCTGGAGCGCCGGTTGGGGCCTTCTGAGCCAGGCTGCTCGGAGACCGGCGCCGATATCCCCGCAGCTGGTGCATCGGACGACTTGCCAGCCACTCCCGTATAGCGTTTCACACAGGTTAGGATCTCCGCCAAAGCACTATAGGTGCCATCAAGATTGAATGTGTACGTGTTGCCAAGTGCGCGCACCGTCATCCTGTTGCCCTTACGCATCAGGTCAAATAGCGCTGCCTGTGCAGGAAGTTCGGCAACGGCCAAGCTTTCAGTCGCGGCGTCGGCTCTGAGGTTAAATGGGCCCGTGTTGTCGATGAACAACGTCAGTTCGACGCTTTGGCCGCGCTTGAAGCGCCATGCATCGTGGCCCCAACCCACCCGCCAACTGAAATCGCCAGAAACTGAGAAGACCAATGTAATGCCGCTCTTGTACGGGGCGGATATCGCGCAGTGCGAGAATTTTCCTTCATCGTCAAACGCGCCCACTGACCAGCCGGCGACGTTCTTCTGTGAGCCCGAAATGAGATCTGCTCTTGCGCCGCCCATGCAAATAACGCTTGCAACTAATGCGAGAGCGATCTCGTGCCTCATTAGCATCCCCCAGCGGCGCAATCGGTGCGCTGTTCGCACGGGAATCTGCCACAAAGGCTCAGGGAGTTGAAGCAACATAGGCTAGACCGCAGCGCCTTGACCATTCCAGGATCATCATGGAATCATGATCTTGGGTAACTTGGGGGGCGCAATGGTGCCGATCTATGTTCAGCGGGCGCTTGTTGCGCCGCTTCCGATTGGCTTCTGGCGTTGAGATGATCGTGCGCCAACTGACCGTTGGCCTCGCCGTACTCGCAGTTGCTGTCGGCTGCAGTAGCGAACCCCAACCAGCCCGCTACTCGCAAGTGACCTCCGAGCCGAAAGCGAGCAAGAGCGAGAAGGAAGCGGCGACATCCACTTATGTTGACTGTGTGCTTCGCGAGGTACGAGACATTGATGATGGCAGATCCGATGCTCGGACAATTGCCATGGCGGTACGAGGTCTCTGCCGATCTGCCTATCTGAGGTCATTGAATGTCCACACCCAGGGAGAGAGTGCCGCCTATAAACGCGGATACTATCAGGAAGCGCAGAATAGCGACATTGAATTGGCAACGACTGCGGTACTCCGGTGGCGGTCACAAAGAACATCCGTAGGGCGGCCTCGAGCACCAGCACCTTCTACCGGCCCTGCGGTCACACCGCCGCCGATGATTCCACCTGGATGATGTTAAGTTGCAAGCGCCATGCATCAGAGCGGTCGACCAAGTCTCGCGAAGCGCGGGCTGCACTCGCTTGAGTATACGTTGCGGTGACTGGGTTCCGGAGGCCGTAGATTGGTAGAACGAGTGCTGATACCCATAAAGGAATGGCTGTGGTTCGTCCCGTGCTGAAGGTGAGTTGTTGATTCGGCCGCGCAACTAGTTTTGACCGCCGAAGGTCTCAACTAGGCAAGATCTGCCAAAGCGTTGCGGGGACACTGCGGTCTCTCAACCGCCGCGCAGCATCCGCCAGCCGTTCTGGAGGTGTCGCATCGGCCCCCAGACATGCCGCGTCCGCATCATGTGCCAGCGCTGCGGTTCGTTGTCGGGACCTGCGATGGCTCCGGCATCCTCGACAAAGTCGGTGATGCCGACGGCATCGGTGTCCCAGGGACCGGTCGTCTTGAAGATCGTCGTTCGGGCGCCGTAGCCCTGCAGTGCACGCGACATGCCCGAGGCCATGAAATCCATGTAGCGCGGCAGGCTCTCCGGCCGGCAGAGGTAGCCCTTGTTGAAGCCGACGGCGAGAAGGCGGAAATGGAACGGGTTCTTCTCGAGATAGCGGATGACTTCGGTCGTATTGGCCGGGTAACGCGGCGAGAAGAAATCGTCGATCACGACGATGCCTTCGGTATTGACGATCCGGTTGGCGAACTCCAGCTCGCGATAGACGGCCGTGCCGGTATGCTCGCCATCGATGTGAAACCAGCGCACCGACTGGTGCATCGCCTGCAGGTCGAGCTTGGCCGGCAGGTCGGCCGACGGGCCCGACAGCGGGACGATGTTCGTGGGCTTCGCGCCGACCGACTCGATCGAGCGGTGGACGGCGGCTTCATCCAGCCGGAGGTCGCACAGATAGAGCTTCTCGTTGCCCTTCCGGTAGGATGCCAGGACCGACGCGGACCGGCCCCTCCAGACGCCGATCTCGAACAGGTCGCCGGAAGTCCCTGCCTGCTGGTCGAGCAGGGCCCGCCAGACGCAATAGGACTGGAACATGAACCAGCCCGGAATTGCGTCGATTTTCTCCCAACTGAGCATCCGCCATCCTTGTTTGCCGCGTCTTGCTAACAGCGCCCCATCGACGCTGCAAGCCGTGAAGGCTTGCACCTCCGGCACGGGTCCTGTAGGCCCACTCGCGGGGAAATGCCAACAACTGCAGTCGCATACAGGGCCACGGTCGGCCTGCTCTGGATCCTGGCGCTCTGGTACAGCTGGGAGTGCCGGGGGCTTTTCGTCGATGGATCTGCATTCCTCGTGCAGGTCGCCCGGCGGGAGTTTTTCTTCGACTTCTACGACCCGCGCCTGTACGCGATGATTCTCGGCCAGGCGCCGATCCTCACGGCGGTGTTCCTAGGTGTCACCGACCTCCATTTGATGGCGCAGCTCCTGTCGCTGGGCCTCTTCGCCCTCCCGACCGCGCTCTATCATCTCGCGCTGATGCGGGTGAAGGACGATCCCGTCCTGCTGGCCGCGGTCCTCGCAGCGATCGGCGTCGTCTTCATGACGACGTCCTTCTTCATCGTCGGCGAATACAACACCGCCTATGCCATCGGCATCGTGGTGGCCGTACGGCTGGTGACGGCGAAGGAACTGAGCGTGGCCGACGGTGCCTTCCTGGTTGCGGTCGGCCTGTTGGCGGTCCGGACCTATGAGGTAATGATCTACCTGGGACCCCTGCTGGCCGTGATGATCGCCTGGACGGTCTACCGGATCCGGCCGCGACCCCTTGTCGCCACGTTTCTCTATCTGTTCGCGATCCTGCCTTTCCTGGGCGGGATGTGGGTGGCGGCGGATTCGGTGATCCATCCCTTCTCGGAAGACCATCTCAGCCGGACTGCCGCGACGGTGCTCGACGCCTGGCAGAACGTACAATTCGACCTGGCGATGGGCGCAGCTCTGGTCATCTCGGCCTGGGCACTGTTGCGGCCGCAGGATCTCGCCAGGCGCACACCGTACGTGTTCGCCGGCATTTTCCTGATCCTGCTTGCGCTGTCACCGTTACTGGTGCTGACCGACTCGCTGGTGCGGCCGCACGCCAAGTCACAGTATACCGCCCGCAGCCTCGCGGGCCTCGTCATCGCCACCATCATCGTGCTGATGTGGCTCTATACGTCTCCGCTCGGCTCCCGGGTCGCCTCGTTCGTCGCCTTGCGCCGAACCGAGATATCGAGTCGGGTTCTCGCATTCGCCTGCCTGGTCGTGCTCGCGGTGCTGCCGTCCAACGTCTATCTCACGCTCGAATGGCGCACCTATCTCGATACGGTGCGAACGATCGTGCGCAGCAACAGCGGCGTGATCGCCTTCGAATCCACGCCCCTCTCGCGGCGTCCTCTCGAGACGTTGGTCGAGTCGTGGATTCTGCCCAGCCAGAGCCTGGCGTTGCGTGGCAAACGCGGTGACGGCATCATCGCGCCGCCTCGCGACTTCAACAACTGGCAACCATTCCCGCCAGCCGAACCCTATCCGCTGGGGAACTACATGTGGCGCGACTGACCGTGCCCACGATGTCGCCGGTCGCCGTCGCCCGGATTGTCGCGGTGCTCCTCTGGGCGCTCGCGTTGCACAATACGTTGACCTGTCGTGGCCTGTTCTGGGACGGCTCGTCGTTCCTCGTGAACCTGCTCGACCACGGGCATTTTCACGATTTCTACGCCGCCCGAGCCCATGTCGACTGGGTGACGCAGGCGCCGGTGCTGCTGCTGGCCGAGTTGGGCGTCCGCGACACGAGGATGCTGGCCATGGCCTATTCGGCAGCCTTGTTCGCGCTGCCGACCGCCTTCTATCAGTTCGCCCTTGTCCGTGTGCAACGTGATCCCGTGTTGCTGGCGGCGGTGCTGGCGATCGTTGTCGCGGTCTACCTGCCGACCTCGTTCTTCATCGTCGGCGAATACAACGTGGCCTTTGCCTGCATCACCGCCGCCATGGCGGTCGCGCTCACGACCGACGGCACCCGTCGCAGGGACGCCGCACTGCTGCTGGCTTTCGGTCTGCTCTGCCTGCGCTCCTACGAGGCCATGATCTACCTCGGACCGCTGCTGGCGGCCGCGATCCTGTGGTCGACCCGGCGCGGCGGCGGCGATCCTGCGACGAAATTGCTGTACTGTCTGGCGGCGCTGGCCTTCATCGGCGCGGCGCTCGTATCGGCCGTGACGATCTTCGACTACTGGGATCATCCGCACTTCATGAAGGTGCGCTCCACCAGTGTCGATTTCTGGCAGAACATTCAGTTTGCCATCCCGCTCGCGGGCTTCCTCATCTGCGCCGCCGCGGGCCTTCGACGGGCGGCCTGGCTGCAGGGCAGGGGGCCGCTGGTGGTGATGGGCGTCATTGCGCTGCTGCTCGCCTTGTCGCCCTGGTGGCGGCTCGTGCACGGGCCGTCGATCCTCTATCCGCCGTCGCACTACGTCGCCCGTCAGGCTGCAGGCATGCTGCTGGCGGCTCTCCTCGTCGGCATGTGGCTGCAGGTCGCGCGCCGCGATCCGCCGCGCATCTTCGCCGTCGTCCGCCAGCCCGCCGTGGCGAGGCGCATGGTGCTGCTGCTGGGCGCCCTGACGGTCGCGGGGGCAATTCCCGACATGGTGCTCACGCGCCTGTGGACCGGCTATGTTGAACGCCTGCGCGTCGTCGTGGACGGCAGCAAGGGCATCGTGCGGGCAGAGACGCTGCCGCTTCATGACTGGCCGAACAAGCTCTTCTTCCAGGACTGGTCCTATCCGGCATTGAGCGCGGTCGTGAGCCGCTCGCCCGGCCAGTCCTATGTCGTGTCCGACCAGGACTATCTCAGCAATCCGCCCTTCGAGCCCGCGTGCGGACTGCTGCCGAAGCTCAAGGGCTATGGCTGGCGCGGTTAGGGGCGCATCCACATGTTCGCGGGCCCGCTGCCGCGCACAGGCGCCGCCAGGTCGACGAACTCGCAGAGGATTTTTCGCGTGTCCCGCGGATCGATGATCTCCTCGATCCAGAAGGTCTCGGCGCTGCGGAACGGCGAGCGCAGCTTGTTCAGACGATCGCCGATCTCCTCCATCTTGGCCTTGGGATCGTCGGCGGCGTCGATGTCGGCGCGATAGGCCGCCTCGATGCCGCCCTCCAGCGGCAGCGATCCCCAGCGGCCTGACGGCCAGGCATAGCGCCAGTTCATGCGCGAGCCGTTCTGGTGGGCGGCGCCGGCCACGCCGAAGGCGTTGCGGATGATGAAGGTGCACCACGGCACGGTCGTCTGGAACATGGACGACATGGCGCGCACACCTTGTCGGATGACGCCGCTCTTCTCGGCCTCGAGCCCGATCAGGAAGCCGGGACAGTCGCAGAAATAGACGACGGGCAGGTGGAAGGTTTCGGCCAGGTCGAGGAAGCGCGTCACCTTCTGGCAGGTATCGGCCGTCCAGCCGCCGCCATAGAACATCGGGTCGCTTGCCATCACCGCGACCGGCCAGCCGTCGACGCGCGCGAAGCCGGTCACGACCGAGCGGCCGTAGAGCCGGCCCATCTCGAAAAAGCTGCCCTGGTCGACCACCTTCTCGACGATCGGGCGGATGCGATAGACCTTGCGGATGTCACGCGGGATGGCCTCGAACAGCGTCTCCTCGCGCCGCGCCGGATCGTCGGTCACCGGGCCGCGCGGCGGCGCCTCATAAACCGACGAGGGCAGGTAGGACAGGAAGCGGCGCGCCGCGGCAAAGGCCTCTTCCTCGCTGTCGACCGCCTCGTCGATCGCGCCGGCACGCAGCTGGATCTCCCAGCCGCCCAGTTCCTGCTTGTCGTATTGCTTGGGGCTGAGGCGATTCACCACCGGCGGCCCGGCGACGAACATCGCGGAGATTTCCTTCACCATCACAGAATAATGGGTGGCGGCGAGGCGCGCGGCGCCGAGGCCCGCGACGGAGCCGAGGCCGAGGCCCACGGTGGGCACGACGCCCATGTTGCGCACGGCCCATTCCCAGCCGGAGACTCCCGGCACGTTGGCACGGCCGGTCGTCTCGATCGTCTTCACCGAGCCGCCGCCGCCGGAGCCTTCGATCATGCGAATGACCGGGATACGGTACTGGTTGGCGTAGCGTTCGACGTAGTTCGACTTCTCCTTGATCGTGGCGTCGGCCGAGCCGCCGCGCACGGTGAAGTCGTCGCCAGTGACGGCGACATGGCGTCCGTCGATCTTGCCGCGGCCCATGACGACGTTGGCCGGCATGAGATCGACCAGGTCGTTGCTTCCGTCATATTCCGCCTTGCCGGCGACGCTGCCGATCTCGCGAAACGAATCCTTGTCGAGCAACCGGTCGATGCGCTCGCGGACCGTGAGCCGTCCGCCATCGTGCTGGCGCTTCACTTTGTCGGCGCCGCCCATGCGCTTCGTCATTTCCTGACGGCGGCGCAACTCGTCCATTTCCGGTTGCCAGCTCATCTCGACGTATCCCCCGATCGTTGGTCGGAACGTTTCCAGCCCTGGCGGTTCGTACCAACGAAGACCCGGACCGGCTACAGTAAAGCGGTCTTCGCGGGGGAGCCGACCGATGGACGAAACGGCAGGTCGAGCACGCACGATGCTCCACATGATTTGCGGCAAGATCGCCGCCGGAAAGTCGACGCTTGCGGACACGCTGGCGGCGCATCCGGGCACGGTACGGATCAGCGAAGATGTGTGGCTCGGCACTCTCTACAGGGACGAGCAGAAGACGCTCGAGGACTATGTGCGCAACTCCCGCCGCCTGCGCGAGGTGATGGGCGACCACATCGTCGCGCTGCTGAAGGCGGGCGTGTCCGTCGTCCTCGACTTTCCCGCCAACACACCGGCCAGTCGGCAGTGGATGCGCAGCCTGTTCGAGCGCGCCGGTGCGGATCACCGGCTGCACTTTCTCGACGTGCCGGACGATGTCTGCAAGGCCCGGCTGCGCGCCCGCAATGTCGCCGGTACGCACGCCTTCAACACCAGCGACGCGGAGTTCGACCTCTTCGCCAGCTACTTCGTACCGCCTTCGGCCGATGAAGGCTTCGAGGTCACGTTCCACGGCGAATCGAAAACAACGCCGTCGATCAGGTTCTCTTCGTAGAGCCGGACGAGATCGATACCGCCCGGCGGGCGCGCCACGACGAAGCCCGCGATGGCGCGCTGGAGCCTGGCCTCCTGGTCGCGGCGCAGCGCCTCGGCTTCCGCCACGGTGATCGCTGTGAAGCGCACGGCCTGGCCGGGCAGCAGGCGTCCGAGGCGCGGCAGGTCGACCGATGCGACGGTCGCGATCTTGGGATAGCCGCCGACCGTCTGCCGGTCGGCCATCAGTACGATCGGCAGGCCGGCCCCGGGCACCTGGATAGCGCCGGGCGCGATGCCGTCGGAGATGATGTCGGCGCCGCCCTCGTCGACGCTCTTGGCGTGGGCGATCGTCGGTCCCTCGAAGCGGATGCCCATGCGATCGGCTTCCTTGGACACGAGATACTCGGCCTCGACGAAGGTGCGGCGGCCTTCCTCGCTGAAATAGTCCTCCTGCGGCCCCCAGGTCACGCGCAGCGGCCCGCTGCCATAGTCGAACGGCTGCCCGAGCCTGCGTTCGTTGCCCGCCGGCACGCTTGTCTTCGCGAGCGGCAGCAGGTCGCCGGCCGCGAGCTTGCGGCCGTCGAAGCCGCCGATGCCGGCCCGTGAATAGGTCGAGAGGCTGCCCATGAAGAGCGGCAGGTCGAAGCCGCCCGCCAAGGCGAGATAGGCCGTGCTCGCTCCCTCGATCATGCCGACGCGCAGGATCTGCCCGCGCTTCAGCAGATGGCTGCGATCGGAGTCGAGCGGCTTGGGCGCCGCGTCCGGCCCCTCGATCAGGGCAGGCGAGAGCGGACCCACCAGAGCGATCCTCACGCTGTCGGCCTCGACCAGCAGGTCCGGCCCCATGACGCCGATCTCGAGCCCGGCGGTGCTGGCGGGATTGCCCACCAGCGCGTTGGCGAGGCTGAGACCGATCCGGTCCATCGCGCCGGCGGTCGGCATGCCGAGCGCCATGAAGCCCGTGCGGCCGAGATCCTGCAACGTGTCGAATAGGCCCGCGCGTATGACTTTCAGCGCGGCAGTCATGTTTCTTCTTCCTCCCCATTCAAATGGGGAGGTGGCCGCGTAGCGGACGGAGGGGTCATGGTGGTGCACGGCGGGATCGACGTGAGTTCAGACCCCTCCGTCGGCCTGAGAGGCCGACACCTCCCCATGTGAATGGGGAGGGAATGAAAGCTGGCGCTCATTTGCTCTTCACCAGGCTCGACCAGTCGAAGGTGCCGGCCTCGACCTCGCCGGCGATGCGGTCGAAGCTCCTGCGGTCGATGCGTTCGAAGGAAAGCGAATCGCCCGGCGACAGGAACACCGGCTGCTCGCGGCGCTTGTCGAACATCCATAGCGGCGTGCGGCCGATCAGGTGCCAGCCGCCGGGGCTTTCGAACGGATAGATCGTCGTCATGTCCATGGCGATGGCGACCGAGGAGCGCGGCACCCGCACCCTCGGCTGGCTGCGGCGGGGGAGGAAGAGCGCCTGGTCGAGCCCCGCGACATAGGCGAGGCCCGGCATGAAGCCCAGCACGTAGACCTTGAACGGCGAGGCGAGGTGCGCCGCGATCACCTCCTCGGGCGTCTTCTTCGTGCGTTCCGCGACCTCGGTGAGGTCGGGTGCGAATTCGGGATCGTCGTAGCAGCACGGCAGCGTGACCTGTCGGCTCCCGGCGTCTGCCGGCAGGCCGCGGGCGATCAGCGCATCGACCTTGGGCTGGAGGTCGGCGCGGGAGGTCGAAAGCGGATCGTAGGTCACCATCAGGGATCGCATGGTGGGGACGGTCTCGATCACGCCGGAAATCTCCCCGGCCTCGCGGGCCAGCCCGATCGCGGCGTGAAGGGCCATGACCCGGCCGTTGATCTCGGGGGAAATCTCGTTGCCGAACTCGACGGTGAAGGCGGTGTCGCCGCAGGAGAGGTATCGAACGCTCACATCTGCTAGGATAGCGCTTCAGATTGAGGGAGTCTCCCATGGCCGCCGCGACCAATGCAGGACACGTCAATATCAACTCCGACCTGGGCGAGAGCTTCGGACCCTGGGTGATGGGCAACGACACCGAGGTCCTGAAGATCGTCGCGTCGGCCAACGTCGCCTGCGGCTTCCATGCCAGCGATCCGGTCGTGATGATGGATACGGTGAAGCTCTGCATGCAGAACGGCGTCTCGATCGGCGCCCATCCCGGCTTCGCCGACCTCCAGGGCTTCGGCCGCCGTGTCATCAACCTCTCGATCAAGGAGCTGGAGGCCAACATCGCCTACCAGATCGGCGCTTTGCAGGCGATCGCGGCCCTCCACGGCGCCAAGGTCACCCACATGAAGCCGCACGGCATGATGGCCAACATGTCGGCCGAGAGCCCAGAAATGTCCGAGGCGATCGCGCGCGCGACCAGGGCCGTGGATCGCGACCTGATCTTCCTCGCCCAGGCCAACACCGAGCAGGGCAAGGCCGCGCTCAAGCACGGGCTGCGCGTCGCCGAAGAGGTTTTCGCCGACCGGACCTACACCGATGCCGGCCTGCTGACGCCGCGCAAGGAAGCCAACTCGATGATCAAGGACCCGGCCAAGGCGGTCGAGCATGTCCGGCGCATGGTCGACGAGCAGGCGATCTATTCCACGTCGGGCAAGCGCATCCCCTGCCGGGTCGATTCCATCTGCGTCCACGGCGACGGCCCGACGGCGGTCACCGTGTCCAAGGCGGTTCGCCAGGGTCTCGAGGCGGCGGGAATCCGCATCGTGCCCCTGCCGGAGATGCCCAGCCTCCGCCACTGAACTGGGGGTGATCCGTCGCGCTGACTTGTGGGACGCCGCTTCGCCGCTATAGTCCGGCCGATCCGGATGGGATTTCGCGGCGGGAGTGGCGTATGGCGGTGTTTGGCAAGGCTCAGTACATCAAGCGTGTCGAGGACGACCGGCTTCTGACCGGCACGGGCGGCTTCACCGACAACCTCTCGCGCCCGAATCAGGCCCATGTGGTCCTCGTTCGCTCCCCGCATGCCCATGCAAAAATCCTGAAGATCGACACGGAGGCCGCCAGGGCCGCGCCGGGTGTCGTCGCGGTCTACACCTGGGCCGACATGGAAAAGGACGGCGTCGGCAATTTCGCCTTCCCGGCGATGTTCCCGGCTGCCGACGGCAGCAAGCCCGAGATGACGCCCCGCCGCTCGCTGGCGCATGAGGTCGTGCGCTATGTCGGCGAGGCCGTCGTGGCCATCGTGGCCGATACGCGCGAGCAGGCGCAGGACGCCGTGGAGCTGGTCGATATCGAGTACGATCAGCTTCCGTCGGTCACCGAGATCGAGGATGCGCTGAAGCCCGGCGCCCCGCAGGTCTGGCACGGCGCGCCCGGCAATATCGCCGGTTACAACAAGTTCGGCGACCATGCCAAGGCCGAGGAGGCCTTCAAGGCCGCGGCCCACGTCGTCTCGCTCGATATCGTGCACCAGCGTCTGATCGTGAACGCCATGGAGCCGCGCGCGGTCATGGCGGAATGGGAGAACGACCGGCTGATCGTCCATATCGGCAGCCAGAACCCTTCCGTCACGCGCGACACGCTGTGCGACGTCATCCTGAAGATGCCCAAGGACAAGGTGCGCGTCGTCGTGCGCGACATCGGCGGCGGCTTCGGCATGAAGGTCGGCATCCAGCCCGACGAGGCGGTGGCCGTATGGGCCGCCAAGGTGTTGAAGCGCCCGGTGCGCTGGCGCGCCGAGCGCGGCGAGGAGTTCGCCGCGACGACCGCCGGTCGCGACCAGTTCCACAAGGCGTCGATGGCCTTCGACAAGGACGGCCGGATCCTGGGGCTGCGCATGGAAGCCTTCGCCAATATCGGGGCCTATCCCTCGCGCGGCGGCGTGGTCATTCCGCTGTTCGTCGGCCCGAAGGTGACGACCGGCACCTACGACGTCCCGCTGATCGATCTCAGGATCACCTGCGTCATCACCAACACCGCCACGATCGGCGCCTATCGCGGCGCCGGCCGTCCCGAGTGCATCTTCAACCTCGAGCGCATGATGGACACGGCGGCGCGCCAGATCGGCATGGATCCCGCCGAGCTGCGCCGGCGCAACTTCGTGAAGCCCTCGCAGATGCCCTACACCACGGCGATGGGCGAGAAGTACGATTCCGGCGACTTCAACCTCTTCCTCACCAAGACGCTCGAGGCGGCCGACTGGGACGGCTTCGCTGCACGGAAGGCGGAGGCCGAGAAGCGCGGCAAGCTCTATGGCCGCGGACTTGCCTCCTACGTCGAATGGACCTCGGCCAACGTCCTGAACGAGATGGCGCACTATGAGGTCAAGGAAGACGGTAAGGTCGTCATCTGGATGGGCACCCAGGGCATGGGACAGGGGCTGCAGACCAGCTTCACCCAGCTCGCCTCCGAACTGCTCGGCATCGATCCGTCCAAGATCGAGATCGCCATGGGCGATTCCGACCGGGTCGGCGGCGTCGGTTCGATGGGCTCGCGCTCGGCCTATATCGGCGGCTCGGCGGTGCTGAGCGGCAGCGAGAAGCTGGTCGACAAGGGCAAGGAACTGGCGGCCGATGCGCTGGAGGCGGCGACCGCCGATATCGT
>CANIEC010000112.1 GCA_947466085.1 Rhodospirillales bacterium | reverse complement strand
TGGCAATCCGTGACCGGCTCGCGCGAACCCGACGACCCGGACTTCGAGGCGACGGCGCGGCGCGAGCTCCAGGAGGAGACCGGCCTCACGGTCGGCACGCTGACCGACTGGCGCCAGACCAATCGCTACGAGATCCGGGCGCAGTGGCGTTCGCGCTATGCGCCCGACGTCACCCACAATGTCGAGCATGTCTTTGGCTTCCAGGTGCCGGAGCAGGCCGTGGCGACCCTCGACCCGGCCGAGCACGTCGCCCAGCTGTGGCTGCCCTGGCAGGAGGCCATGGCGAAGGTCTTTTCGCCGACCAACCGCGACGCGATCTGGCAGTTGCAAAGGCGGGTCGTTCAAGGTCCTCTCCGCCACGCAGTGGGGGAGAGGAAGGGCCCCGGCGCGTAGCGACGGGTAGGTGAGGTGGTGCCCGATTAAGTTGGCGGTGTGCGGGTGGATAGTGATGACCCACCTCACCCTCCCATGGCTTCGCCATGGGCCCCTCCCTCTCCCCCCGCTTCGCGGGCGGAGAGGGTCTGTTGACTGGGCGGGCTTCATTGACATGCGAGGCACATGCATTCATCCCTTTCATGTGCCTAAGACAATCCAAATTCGAAACGTGCCCGATGAACTGCGCTGCAAGCTCGAATTGCGGGCGGCGCGCGCGGGTTTGTCGCTATCGGCTTATATGCTTCGCCAGATTTGTGAAGTCGCCGAGCGCCCCACGTTAGACGAGGTGCGCGCGCGACTGAAGTCACGGTCCGTCGTGAAGCCTTCTATCAGTCCAGTGCGTGCAGTTCGCGCCGTACGCGGCCGCTAATGATCATAGCAGGTGGCTCAGATTTCTTTGGGGTGTTCTTATGAACGCCGCTAAGGGAATGGTCCAACCGCGTGAAGCCTCGAAGCTCGGCCAGTTCAGCTGGGCGCTGTTCGACTGGGCCAACCAGCCCTTCTTCACCATCATCACCACCTTCATCTTCGCGCCCTACTTCGCCAACGTGCTGGTGGGCGATCCGGTGAAGGGGCAGTCGGCCTGGGCCTTCACCCAGTCGGCCTCGGGCATCCTGATCGCGCTGATGAGCCCGTTCCTCGGCGCCATGGCCGACGCCGGCGGCCGTCGCAAGCCCTTCATCTTCGCGTTCCAGCTTCTGCTGGCAGTGGGATGCGCCGGCCTGTGGTTCGCCTATCCCAATCGCCCCGATCTCATCCTGCCGATCAGCTGGGCGGTGATCCTGGCCACGGTCGGCGCCGAGATGTCGATCGTGTTCAACAATGCCCAGCTGCCCAACATCGTGCGACCCGAGCGCATGGGCCGGCTGAGCGGCTTCGGCTGGGGGTTGGGCTATTGCGGCGGGCTCGTGTCCCTGTTGATCGTGCTCGCCGTGTCGATGCCCTCGATGTTCGGGCTGGCGGCATCGAACGACCGGCCGCTGTTCGGTCTCGATCCCGCCAGCCATGAACTGGAGCGCCTGGTCGGTCCGGCCTCGGCGCTCTGGATCGCGATATTTGTCCTGCCGATGTTCCTGTTCACGCCGGATTCCGCCGGCGCGCGCCGCCAGCCCCTGCTCGTCGCCGCGCGGGAAGGCGGGCGGTCGCTCGTGGAGACGCTGAAGCGCCTTCCGCGCTTCGGCAACGTGCTGCGCTACCTCATCGCCTTCATGCTCTACAATGACGGGCTCGCGGCGATCATCGCCTTCGGTGGGGTCTACGCCGCCGCGACCTTCGGCTGGAGCACGGTGACGCTCGGCATCTTCGGCATCATCCTGACCGTCTTCGCGATTCCCGGCGCGTTTCTCGGCGGCCGCCTCGACGACTGGATCGGCAGCAAGCGGACGATCCAGATCGCCATCGCCGGCGTGATCGTGGCGACGCTGGGCATCGTCGGCGTCACGGCCACGCATGTCTTCTACGTCGTGCCGGCCGACCCGATCAGCCCGACGCGCGGCCTGTTCGGATCGCTGCAGGAGAAGGTGCTGATGGGCTTTGCGCTCATCCTCGGCTTCTGCATGGGGCCGATGCAGGCGGCCAGCCGCACGATGGTGGGCCGCATCGCGCCCCCGGGCATGACCGGCGAATTCTATGGCCTGTTCGCCCTGTCGGGCCGGGCCACCGCCTGGATGGCGCCGATGGCCATCGGCATCGTCACCGCGGCCAGCGGCTCGACCCGCATCGGCATGGCCTGCGTTCTGTTCTTCCTGGTGGTAGGCTTCATCCTGCTCTGGAAGGTGCGCGAGGAGCGCGCCGCCCCCGTGTGAAGGAGGATCGCATGATCACCGCCATCGTGAACTTCAAGCTGCCGGCCGACATCGATGCGAAGAAGGCCGCCGAACTCTTCAAGGGCTCGGCGCCGAAGTATCGCGGCATGAAGGGACTGATCCGGAAATACTATCTGTTCGACGCGGAAAAGCGGATCGGCGGCGGCGTCTATCTGTGGAAGAGCCGCGCCGACGCCGAGGCCGTCTATACGCCGCAATGGCAGGCCTATATCGCCGAGCGCTACGGCGCCGCGCCGGACATCCGCTATTTCGAGACCGCCGTGGTCGTCGACAACGACACCGACACGATCACCGCCGACGCGGCATAGGAACCCACCTCATCCTGAGGAGCCGTGCAAAGCACGGCGTCTCGAAGGATGGGCAACAAACGCGGTGCTCGTGCCCATCCTTCGAGACGCGCTCCTGCGGAGCGCTCCTCAGGATGAGGACAATGCTTGAAGCGTGGCTTACTTGCCGCGACGCGCCGCCTCGATCTTGGCGACGTCGATCTTCTGCATCTCCATCATGGCCTCGAAAGCACGCCGGGCTTCGTCTCCGCCGGCCGCCATCGCCGCGGTGAGCGCGCGGGGCGTGATCTGCCATGACAGGCCCCATCTGTCCTTGCACCAGCCGCACGCGCTTTCCTGGCCGCCATTGCCGACGATGGCGTTCCAGTAGCGGTCGGTCTCCTCCTGATTGTCGGTGGCGATCTGGAACGAGAAGGCTTCGGTCTGCTTGAACACCGGGCCGCCATTGAGGCCGAGGCAGGGGACGCCGCAGACCGTGAACTGCACGGTCAGCACATCGCCCTTCTTGCCCGACGGATAGTCGCTCGGCGCGCGGTGGACGGCGCTTACCTCGCTGTCGGGAAAGGTTGCGGCGTAGAAGCGGGCCGCGTCTTCGGCGTCCTTGTCGAACCAGAGGCAGATCGTGTTCTTCGCGACGGTCATTGCGATCCCTCAGACGTCCAGGATCGGCGCGAAGCCGCCGTAGATCATGCGCTTGCCGTCGAATGGCATCTGGTGGTCCTTCATGCGCTGATCTTCCATCATCTTCTTCCAGCCCTCGTCTCGGACCTGCTTGGAGGGCCATTCGACCCACGAATAGACGATCTTCTCGTCAGGCGTGGCCTTCACCGCGCCCTTGTAGTCGGTGACCTTGCCGTCGGGGACGTTGTCGCCCCAGGTCTCGACGACGCGCACCGCGCCGTAGTCCTTGAACACCGCCGCGGCCTTCTTCGCCATGTCGAGATAGGCCTGCTTGTTGCCGGCCGGCACCGCGGCGAGGAAGCCGTCGACATAGCCGGTCTTGCCGCCCTTCGCGCCGGCCTCGTCGAGGATCGGCGTGAAGCCGGCGACGATCATGCGCTGCCCGTCGAACGGCATGTCCATCTCATGCACGCGCGGATCGTTCATGAGCTTCCGGTGCGCTTCCTCCGCGACCTCCTTGCTGGGATATTCGATCCACGAGAAGACCACGACTTCATCGGGCCTGGCCTTAACGGCGCCCTTGAAGTCGGTGAGCTTGCCGTCGGGCACGTCATCGCCCCAGGCCTCGACCTGGCGGGTGGCGCCGAATTCCCTGGCGATCGGCGAGAAGGCGGCGGCGGCCTTGCGATAGGCCTCCTTTTTGTCGGCAGGCACCGGCAAAACAAATCCCTGCACGTAGGCCATGAATTCCTCCTGCTGGTTGATTCCAAACTGAAAGGTTGATATCAACGTAATAACGACATGTCAAAGAAACTGAACGCCTCGTTCGATACGACACGGCACGTCTACGACCACTGCCTGTGTTTCGCGGCCCAACGCGCCGCACGCGCGCTGGCGCGACGCTTCGACGAAGCCTTGTCACCGCTTGGTCTCACCAGCGGCCAGTTCTCGTTGCTCACGTCACTCAATCGGCCCGAACCGCCCTCGATGGGCTCGATCGCCGCGCTGCTGGTGATGGATCGCACCACGCTCACCGCCAACCTGAAGCCCCTGGAGCAGCGCGGCTTCGTGGAGATCGCCGTCGATGAGGCCGACCGCCGGGTGCGCCGGCTCATCCTGACGCCCGCCGGTCGCCGGGTGCTGCAATCGGCCCTGCCGATCTGGCAGGAAACGCACGGAGAGATCGACCGTCTCGTGACGCCTCATGATGGGAAGGCCCTCCGCAGCGGCCTGCGGGCGCTGGCCTAGCGCGTCAGGCGGCGAGGGCGCCGATGCCGGCGGCCGCAAGCGGCAGGGCGACGAGTGCAAAGAGGGTCTGCATCGCCGTGATGCCGGCCATCAGCGGCGCGTCGCCGCCCAGTTGGCGCGCCATGATGTAGGCCGAGGAGGCCGTCGGCAGGGCCTGGAAGAGAAGGGCGGTGACGAGCGCCGGTCCGGTCAGCCCCATGAGCGAGGCGACGGCGACGGTCACGACCGGCATCGCCAGGAACTTGATCGCCGAGGAGGTGGCGACCGGCGCGATCCAGCCGCGCACCGATCCGAACTCCAGGGCCGCGCCGACGCACAGCAGGCCGAGCGGCAGGGACGCCGAGCCGAGCGCCCGCAGCGCCGGCTCGATCCCCGCCGGAAGGCTGAGTCCGAGAAGCTGGAAGCCGATGCCGGCGAAGGAGCCAAGCACCAGCGGATTGGTCACCAGCTGCCGGGCAATGCCGCGGCCGCTCAGCCGCGCGGCGCCGTGGCGGGCAAAGACCAGCACGCAGAGAATGTTGACGGTGGGCACGATGGCGGCGCTGCACAGGGCCGCCAGCGCAAGGCCCTGCGTACCGAACAGGCCGGCGGCCAGAGTCACGCCGACATAGTTGTTGAAGCGGATGCCGCCCTGGAAGATCGAGGTGAAGGAGGGCCCGTCGACCCTCAGCACCGGCCGCAATGCGACGACGAGCGCGGCCACGGCGAGGATCGAAAGGATCAGGGTCGTGACGAGCTCACGCGCCGGCAACGCGTCGAGCTTCGCCGTCGCAAGACTGTGAAAGAACAGGCACGGCACCAGCACGTAGTAGCTGAGCCGTTCCGCCTGCGGCCAGAACCCTTCGGAGAGGAAGCGCAGGCGCCGCAGCCCCATGCCGAGCATGATCAGCAGGACGATGGGCAGGAGGGCGAGGATCACGTCGGCGCTCATGAGCGCTTGTGTACGCCTCCGCCGACCCCAAGCAAAAATTCTGAATACTCAATCTATCAATGATAATTTATCATCGATCTCATGTCGCTTCGCGCCCTCCGCACCCTGCAGGCCATTGCGCGCCATGGCTCCTTCGCCGCTGCCGGCAAGGCGGTCGGGCTGACGCAATCCGCCGTAAGCCTGCAGGTGAAGGCCCTGGAGGAGGAGTTCGGCGCGCCGCTGTTCGATCGCTCGCGCCGCCTGCCGGTGCTGACGGAGGCCGGCCGGATCGTCCTGGCGCGGTCGGCCGAGGTGCTCGCGCTCTACGACGACATTGCCGGTGCCCTCGGCGACGAACGCTCGCTCGCCGGCCGCCTGCGGGTCGGTGCGGTGCAGACCGCGCTTGCCGGCGTGCTGCCCGATGCGCTGGTCGCCCTCAACCGCGCCCATCCGCGCGCCCGCGTCTCGGTGTCGGTCGGCCTGTCGGCGGAGATGGCGGAGAAGGTCGCGGCCGGCGAACTCGACGCGGCGCTGACCACCGAGCCGGTGCGGCCCTATCCGGCCGGCCTCGTCTGGACCCCGCTCTACCAGGACCGCTTCTGGCTGTTCGCGCCGCCCGGCCAGGCGCGGCGCAGCGCCCGCGACCTGCTGGCCGAGCTGCCCTTCATCCGCTTCGACAGCAAGGCCTGGGCCGGCCGCGTGATCGACCGCGAACTGCGGCGCATGCGGGTCGAGGTCCACGAGGAGATGGTGCTCGACAGCCAGGACATCATCCTGCGCATGGTCGAGAAGGGGTTGGGCGTTGCCGTGCTCGCGGTGTCCGACGAGATCTTTGCCGGCCTGTCGCTCACCTGCCTGCCGTTCGGCGAGCCGCAGCTAATCCGCAACATCGTGATGCTGGAACGCCAGGACCGTCGCGGCGGTCGGCTCGCCGTGGCGCTGGCCGAAGCGGTAAAGAACGCCAAGGCAGCGGCCGCGTCACCGGCCCGGAAGCGGGCGAAGGGGACCCGAAGGGCTAGGCCGCGACGGTCTTCCCCTTGAAGGTGCAGAGGTCGTTCACAACGCAGGCTGCACAGAGCGGCGTGCGCGCCTTGCAGGTGTAGCGGCCGTGCAGGATCAGCCAGTGATGGGCGTGCAGCTTGTATTCCTCGGGCACGCGTTTCAGCAGCTTCAGCTCGACCTGCAGCGGGTTCTTGCCCGGCGCCAGGCCGGTGCGGTTGCCGACGCGGAAGATGTGGGTGTCGACGGCGATGGTCGCCTCGCCATAGGCGACGTTCATCACCACGTTGGCGGTCTTGCGGCCGACGCCCGGCAGCGCCTCCAGTTCCGCGTGCGTGCGCGGCACCTCGCCGCCATGCCGCTCCAGCATGAGGTGGCTGAGCGCGATCACGTTCTTGGCCTTGGTGCGGAACAGGCCGATCGTCTTGATGTGATCGATCAGCTTCGCCTCGCCCAGCGCCGCCATCTGGGCCGGCGTCTTGACGAACTTGAACAGCGGCCCGGTCGCCCGGTTCACGCCGACATCGGTGGCCTGCGCGGAAAGCACGACGGCCACCAGCAGCTGGTAGACATTGTCGTATTCCAGTTCCGTCTCGGGCTCCGGCATCGCCTTCCTGAGGCGTGCAAAGAACTCGGGGATGACGGCGGTCTTCATCAGGGCCATATAGTTCCATAGCATGACCGAAGCGCCCGTTCCGGCGGTTCATTTCGCCACCTCGCTGAAGCCCTATCGCAGCCTGTCTGCGGACGGCTTCCGCTTCGTCATGCTGGCCGCCGTGGCCGCCAACCTGGTGATCGGCCTGCCCCTGTTCCTCATGGGCGCCTGGCCGGTGTTCGGCTTCATGGGCCTCGACGTCTTCCTCCTGTGGTGGCTGTTCCAGCGCAGCTATTTCGACGCAAGGCGCAGCGAGACGCTGACCCTGACCGACCACGACCTGATCGTGGTCCGGATCGCGCCCGACGGCGAGCGCGAGGAGCTTCGGCTCGATGCCTACTGGCTGAAGGTCGAGGCGACGGAAGAGCGGCTGGTGGTCACGTCACGGGGCAACCGCGCCGTGATCGGACGATTCCTGGGCCCCGACGAACGCCTGCGGGTGGCCGACCGGCTGAAAGCCGCCATCGCCGAGATGCGCGCCCCGCGTTACGACCACGCCTGGGACGAATAGGCGACGCCTTCCGGAGTTCTTCGCCTCTTCCCCATTCAGATGGGGAAGTGCCCCGTCATACGGGGCGATGGGGTCATGCCTGTCGACGCCGCAGGGTCTGACCCCTCCGTCGGCGATGACGCCGCCACCTCCCCATTTGAATGGGGAGGAAAGTGATTCACTTCGCCCGAAGGGCTCTACAGCCCCAGCACGTCCTTCATGCCGTAGAGGCCGGGCTTCCTCCCCTCGAGCCACTTGGCCGAGGTCACGGCGCCGGCGGCATAGGTCTCGCGGCTGAAGGAGCGGTGGTTGAGTTCGAGCCGTTCGCCGGCGGCGGCGAAGTAGACCGTGTGCACGCCCACCTCCTCGCCGCCGCGCAGGGTGGCGAAGCCGATCTCGCCGGTCGGCCGCGCGCCGGTATGGCCGTCGCGGCTCTTGCGCCAGACATCCTCGAGCTGGACCTTGCGGCCCGCCGCCGCGGCGCGGCCGAGCGCCAGCGCGGTGCCCGAGGGCGCGTCGATCTTGTGGCGATGGTGCATCTCCAGCACCTCGATGTCGTAGCTGGGATCGAGCATCGATGCGGTCTTCTCGACCAGCGCCAGCAGGATATTGACCCCCAGCGCCATGTTGGCCGCCCACAGGATCGGCACCTTCGTCGCCGCGTCGTGGATCAGCCTGGTCTGGGCGGGATCGAGGCCGGTCGTGCCGATCACCATGGCGACGCCGTTCTCGGAGGCGACCTTTGCATGCGCCACGGTCGCCTCCGGCACGGTGAAATCGATCACGCAGTCGGCGGCCCTGATGGCGGCGGCGCTGTCGTCGCCGATCAGCACGCCGTTCGGCTCGATCCCGGCGACCTCGCCCGCATCCTTGCCCAGCGCCTTGGAGCCCGGCCTCTCGCTGGCGGCGGCCAGGGTCACGCCCTCGGTGCGTGCGATCTGGCGGACCAGCATCTGGCCCATGCGCCCGGAGGCGCCGACGACGGCGATCTTCATCTCGTTCCTCTTCTCGTTGGTTGGCCTAGACTAACGGACCGGAAGCGAGGGGAATACATGCTCTTCATGGTGGTCGAGAAGTTGAAGAACCAGGACGGCAAGGCCGTCTATCGCAAGCTGCAGAAGGGCCGCGGCCTGCCCGACGGACTCGAGTTCGTCGCGAGCTACGTGACCGCCGATCTCGGCCGCTGCTTCCAGCTCATGCGCACCGACGACATCACGACGTTCCAGCGCTGGATCGCCGACTGGCAGGAGGTCGTCGAGTTCGAGGTCGTGCCCGTGGTCGAAGGCAAGACCACGCGCGAGGCCCTCGAACCACTGCTGTAGACAGGGATCCCGACGAAGGAGAGCCGACGATGATTACAGGTGGCTGCCATTGCGGCGCGATTCGCTATCAGGCCGAGGGCGACGCGTTCAATCACGCGCTCTGCCATTGCACGGACTGTCGGCGGCATGCCGGCGCGCCGATGGTGGGCTGGACGATGTACCCGCAGGACGCGGTCAAGGTGACCAAGGGCACCCCCAGGGTCTACGCTTCGTCGGAGCATGGAAGGCGGCATTTCTGCCCCGACTGCGGCACCGGGCTCTTCTACGACAATGCGAAGGTGTTGCCAGGGCTCATCGATATCCAGAGCGCGACCTACGACGATCCGGACGCGGTGCCGGCGCAGGTCCACATCCAGGTCGCCGACCGGATCGGATGGATGAAGAACGCCCACGAACTGCCGGCGTTCGACCGCTATCCGCCGCAGCCGTAAGGCGGGAGGCTACTTCCACGGATCCGCGACCTTCGGCCAGAACGGCGTCTTGCGCTTGGTGTAGGGCCAGCGGGTGACGTCGGGGTCGGCGGCGCCGGGGGTGGCGACGTAGAGGATCTCCTTCGCGACGCCGACGAAGCCGTTATAGAAATGCTGCGCGCTCTTCACGATGACGACGCGATAGTCGGCCGGCTCGGCGCCGACAGCGCGGAAGGCGTCGGCGTGGAAGGTCTGGTTGCGTCGGGTGCAGATCGCGATGTCGACATGCTCCGACGACAGCAGCGCCATGTCGCCGAGCGGCGACATCACCGGCCCGTAGGGCTGGAAGACGTTGCGGGCGATCTTCTTCACCGTGACGTCGAGGTCCATCGGATCGCCGCTCACCGTTCCCGACTTGCCGCCCAGCCGCATGCGGATGCGCGCGCCCTCGCCCGCCTCCTCGGCGATCTGGAAGGCCATCGGGTCCCACATCACGCCGAACAGCGCCGGCCCGATCTCGCGTTCGACCAGCGCCTTCAGCACGAAGGTCGAATCGCCGGGCGCGCCGGAGCCGGGATTGTCGGCACGATCGGCCAGGACCAGCGGGCCCTGGTTGTGCGAGGCGGCGCGGTCCATTGCCTCGTCGACGGTGAGGTACCGGGTGGCATAGCGCTCGCGATTGTCCCACAGCTCTTTCCCGAGCTGCTCGGCCAGTGCCTCGGCCTTCTTCCTGTCGCCGTCGGCCACGACAAGCGTGCGCGTGCCGACGTCTTCCACGTCGGCGAAGGAGAAGCCGTGGCTCAGCGATACCGACAGGATGCCGTCCTTGCCCTCGAGGCTCTTCATGCGGACGACGAACTCGTTGATCGGCGGCACGGAGGTGCGGTACTGCGCGATCATGCGGCAGTCGTAGCGCGCCATCACCGGCTTCACCTTCCCGTCGACCGTGTCGGCGATGATCGCGAACAGTTCGGCGGCGCGCTCCATCGTGTCGGTGTGCGGATATTCCTTGTAGCCGACCAGCACGTCGGCGCTCTCGAGCATCAGGGCGCTCAGGTGGCAGTGCAGGTCGAACTCGGCGCCGATCGCCACCTTCGGGCCGACGATGGCGCGGATGCGCGACAGGAGATCGCCCTCGCAGTCGTCGTAGCCGTCGGCGACCATGGCGCCGTGGACGTTGATCAGCACCGCATCGAGCGGCAGGGCGGCCTTGATGCCATCGAGGATCTCGTCGCGGAAATCCTCGTAGACCTTGCGCACGGTCGTGCCCGAGGGTGCCGCGAAGGTCGAGAGCCCCTCGATCACCGTCCAGCCGCGCTTCTCCGTCTCCTTGCGCCAGACGTGCATAGGGGCCGTGAAGTTGGTCGGCGCGTGCTTCGTGGCGTCGCCGTGCCAGATGCCATGCTCCTGGTAGCCGCGCAGGCCGGTCGGGAAGGGCACGAACTGGTTGGTCTCGGTCCCGAGGGCCGCGATGTAGACACGCTTGGTCAACGACTTACTCCCTGGCGCAATGGCAGCCCGCGACATGGTCGTCGACCATGCCGGAGGCCTGCATGAAGGCATAGCAGATGGTGGAGCCGACGAACTTGAAGCCGGCCTTCTGAAGGGCTTTCGACAAGGCGTCGCTTTCGGCCGTGCGGGCCGGCACGTCCTTGAGGGTCTTCGGGCGGTTCCTCTTCGGCGTGCCGCCGACGAAGCCCCACAGGACCTTCGAGAAGGAGCCCTCGCGCTCCTTCAGCGCGAGATAGGCCTGGGCGTTGGTCACGCTGGCGGCGATCTTGCCCTTGTGGCGGATGATGCCGGGATCGAGCAGCAGCTTCTCCAGCTTCGCAGGGCGATAGCGCGCGATCTTCGCAGGCTCGAACCCGTCGTAGACCTTGCGGTAATGCTCGCGCTTGCGCAGCACGGTGATCCACGAAAGGCCGGCCTGGCAGCCTTCCAGCGTCAGGAGCTCGAACAGCGCGCGGTCGTCGCGCAGCGGCCGTCCCCATTCCGTGTCGTGGTATTCCTGGTAGAGCGGATCGTCCGACACCCAGCCGCATCTTGGCTTGCCGTCCGCGCCGCTCACTCTATCGTGCTTCCAAACCATGTGAGGAAGCTACCCAATGTCCAAGGTCCCCGCCAATCTGAAGGTCTGCATATTCGATGTATTCGGCACCGTCGTCGACTGGCGCGGCAGCCTGATCGCCGACCTGCCCGCGCTCGGCAAGAAATACGGGATCGAGACCGACTGGACGAGCTTCGCCGACGACTGGCGCGGCCTCTACCAGCCGCAGATGGGGCGCGTGCGCAAGGGCGAGCTGCCGTGGACGCGCATCGACGACCTGCACAAGGAAGCTTTCGAGATGCTGCTGGCCAAGCGCGGCCTCAAGCATCCGGGCGAGGAGGGCGCGTGGGAGTTCACCCACCTCTGGCACAAGCTGCGGCCGTGGCCCGATTCGGTCGAGGGCATCGGCATGATGAAGAAGAAGTATGTCGTGGCCACGCTCAGCAACGGCAATGTCGCACTGCTGATCAACATGGCCAAGAACGGCGGCATCCCGTGGGATCACTGCTTCTCCGGCGAGACCTTCCATCACTACAAGCCCGATCCCGAGGCCTATCTCGGCGTGGTCGACAGCATGTACCTCAAGCCCGAGCAGGTGATGCTGGTGGCGGCGCACAACAACGACCTGGCGGCGGCGCAGAAGTGCGGCCTCTCGACCGGCTTCGTCCTGCGCCCGGGCGAACACGGCCCCGGCCAGACCCGCGACCTCAAGGCCGAGGGCGAGTGGAACGCCGTGGGCACGTCGATGATCGATCTCGCGAAGAAGCTTGGGTGCTGAGGAAAGGTCCCTCGTTACGCTCGGGATGACACCAGTTTTGTCATCCCGAGGCCGAAGGCCGAGGGACCTTTCGTCCTAAACCCCGATCGTCGTCAGGTCCTGGAACCAGTGCTGGGCCTGGATGTAGGACTTGATCTTGGGCGACAGGGCATGCGGGTTGGTGTCGTGGACGACCCAGATCAGCACGGCGTCGTCGACCACCTTCTCGTGCACCCTGGCCATGATCGCGTCCTGCTTCGCGGGATCGAACTGCGCCAGCGCCTCGTCGATCAGTCTGTCGACCTCGGGGCTGGCATAGTTGCTCCAGTTGACGCCGACGGGCGCGCCCTGGTTCGAGGCGAAGAAGCGCGTGAAGGCATAGAGCGGATCCGAGGTCACGTAGGCGACGTTGTTGGCGGTGATGTCCTTGTTCATCTCGGCCTTGGCGCCGGCGCGCCACGCCGTGTAGAGCGCCTCGAGCTCGACGACCTTGAACTCGAGGTCGATGTAGACGTCCTTGAACATCTGCTGGATGGCCTCGTTCATCGGCAGCGACAGCATCTGGCCGCTGCCGCCCGAGGCCACCACGAACTTGGTCTTGAGCGGCTGGGCCTTGCTGAAGCCCGCCGCGCTCATCAGCGTGCGTGCGTCGTCGGGCGCGAACTTGATCTCGAAGCTGGGCTTGCCGAACCACGGGCTCGATCTGTCGACCTGGCCGACAGCCGGCGTCGCCAGGCCGCCCAGCAATTGGACGATGGCGGTGCGGTCGATGGCGAGATTGGCGGCCTTGCGCAGGCGGATGTCGGTCCAGGGCGAGCCCGGCAGCATCGAGGGGTGGTAGTTCCAGACGTGCGGCGTCACGTTCTGCACGATCTTCATGCCGGCCCTGGTGAGGCGGTCGACCGTGTCGGGCGTCGGCGTCTCGATCAGGTCGACCGAGCCTGAGAGCAAGGCGGCGGTGCGCGTCGCGCCCTCGGGGGCGACCACGAGGATCATGCGATCCGCCTTGGGAATGCGCTTGGGATTCCAATACGCCTCGTTCTTGACCAGTTCGGCGCGCTCGCGCGGCACCAGGCGGGCGAGCTTGAACGGGCCGGTGCCCGACGGCTCGGACGCGAACTTGTTCCAGTCCTTGCCGAGCTTCTCGAACTGGGCCGGGCTGGACACCAGGAACCACAGCATCTGGTAGGGGAAGAGCGCGTCGACGACCTTGGTCTTCACCTCGACGGTCATGTCATCGACCTTGCGGTAACTCGCGACCGACGGCAGGCGCGGGCGCACCTGCGAGGCCTGGCGCTGGTCGAACTGCGGCGCCTTGGTGTCGAAAACCTTGTCGAAGTTCCAGATCACGGCGTCGGCGTTGAACGCCGACCCGTCGTGGAACTTCACGCCGTCACGCAGCTTGAAGGTCCAGAGCGTCTTGTCGGAGTCGTCGACCTTCCACTCGGTAGCGAGGCCGGGAATCAGCTTGCCCGGCCGGTCGGAGATGTCCATCTCCCAGGCGACGAGCGGATCGTAGAGCGTGTAACCGGTGAACTTGTAGGCACCGGCGCCGCGGTCGGGCTGGCCCGTGGTCAGCGGAACGTCGGCCATCGAGATGCCGAAGCGCACGACCTTTTCCTGGGCGAATGCGGGGATCGGCAGCGCCGCCAGCGCGCCGGCGGCGATGAAGGTACGGCGGGACACGCTCATGGCGGGACTCCTGTCAGAGTTTCGGTCGGTGCGAACGCCACGGTGTGGCGCGTTCGTAGGCAGAGCCGGCGGCCAGGACGCTGGCATCGTCGAACGCACGACCGGCCAGCTGGAAGGCGAGCGGCAGTCCGTCGGCGTCGAAGCCGCAGCACACCGCGGCGGCGGGCTGTCCCGTGACGTTGAAGGGCATGCTGAGCGAGGGCTTGCCCAGGAAGTGGAAGATCGCCGCCGGATCCTCGAAGACTTCCGGCGGACCCCACTGGTTGGCCGTCATCACGAGATCGTAGCCGCGCATCGCCTCGCGCGTGTCCTGCTGCAGCTTGCGCCTGAACCGCAGCGCCGAAAGGTACTGCTCGGCCGACAGGAACGCGCCGAGCTGGAAGCGGCGCCGCGTCGTGTAGCCGAACTTCTCGGGCCGCTCGATCACGTCGCGGCGATGGATGGCGTGCGCCTCGGTGGTGATGATGACGCGGCCGCAGATGTGATAGTCGCGGATGTCGGGAAAGATCACCTCGTCGACCGTGGCGCCGAGGTCGCGCATCACGCGCACGGCCTCTTCCATCCCCGCGGCCATGTCTTTGGAGAGACTGCCGTAGGAGCCCTCGTACCAGCTGCGCGCCAGGGCGATGCGCATACCCTTGATCGGGCGTTGCGCCGCCGCGCCGTAATCGACCTTGGGGGCACGGGCCGAGGCCTGGTCGTTGGGATCGTGCCCGGCCAGCACGTCGAGCATCAGCGCGCAGTCCTCGGTCGTCCAGGCCATCGGCCCGGCCGTGTCGAGGCTGAACGAAAGCGGGAAGATCCCGCAGCGGCTCACCAGACCGTAGGTCGGCTTGATGCCGGCCGTGGCGCAATAGCCCGCCGGATTGCGGATCGAGCCGCCGGTGTCGGAGCCCATCGCGCCCATGCAGAGCGCCGCCGCAATCGCCGCACCGGAGCCGCTCGACGAGCCGCCGGGCTGGTAGGCGGTGTTCCACGGATTGCGCACGGCCGGGAACGGCTGGTCGGGCGTCATCGCCCCGTTGGCGAACTCGTGCGTGCCGAGCTTGCCCAGGATCACCGCGCCGGAATCCTTGAGGCGCCGCACCGTCTCGGCGTCGATGGCCGGGACGTAGTCGATCTTGAGATGCGAATGACCGGTCGTCTTCACGCCGGCCGTTTCGTAGATGTCCTTCAGGCCGATCGGGATGCCGTGCATCGGTCCGCGCCGCAGGCCGCCCTTCATCTCCATGTCGGCCTGCCGGGCGGCGTTCAGCGCCAGATCCGCCGTGACCGTGACATAGCTGTTAAGGCTAGGGTCGACAGCCTCGATCCGCGCCAGGAAGGCCTCGGTCAGCGCCGTCGAGGTGAGTTCGCCGCGCGCCATCAGGCGGCCGGCCTCGGCGATGCCCAGTGTCGTGAGATCGCTCGTCGTCAAATCGGTCATGAGAGCCTCTACTCGTCGGCGCGAAAGACTTGCGGCGGCTCGGCGGCCCAGGCCCAGCGCTCGGGGATGCGCTCCATCAGGCCGAGCAGGCCGACATAGCCCTTGTGCAGGTGGCCGATGTCCTCCTCGGTCAGGGTGAGACCGGTCAGGGCGGCGCGTGCCCGGAATTCCTCGAGCGTTGGCGCCGTGGTCGA
>CANIEC010000111.1 GCA_947466085.1 Rhodospirillales bacterium | reverse complement strand
GTCTATCGCGCTCTCAACGGGACGCCATCAAACACGATCGCTCGTCGTCCCGGTCCGGTCGGCGCATGTTCGGACGCGGATCTGGCAGATCATATCCGCCAGCAAATAGCCGCCTCCCGCCTGTCCGGCGAGGGCTACCGCAAGTTATGGGCCCGGCTGCGCTTTGCCGGCGTTCGGACGAGCCCCCGCCGTGTCCGGCGGGTGATGCGGGAGAACGCCCTGCTTGCGCCCCATCGCGTTGGACGCACCGAGGCCAAGCTGCACGATTTGACGATCATCACCGACAGGGTCAATGAAATGTAGGGGACCGACATGACGCAGACGATCACCGTCGACGAAGGGCGGGCCTACGTCTTTGTCGCGGTAGAACACGCCAACTCGGAAGTCGTCGGCATTCATGCATCGCGGTCGGCCAATCGCTTCGAGGCGTTGGAGCCGGTGCGTCAGGGCGTACATCGATGCTTCGGAGCCATCGCACCCGGTGTGACGCACGGATTGAAGCTGCGCCACGACCACGGCTCAAACTACATGTCCGTCGATTTCCAGGACGAGATCGAATGCCTGGGTATCGAAGCTTCGCCCTCTTTTGCGCGAGACCCAGAGGGCAACGGCGTCGCCGAACGCTTCATGCGTACCCTGAAGGAGAACCTGCTGTGGGTCCGCACGTTCGACACCATCGAAGAGCTACGAACCGCGCTCATCGAGTTCGCCAGGTACTACAACGAAACCTGGCTCGTCGCCCGGCACGGCTATCGTACCCCAGCCCAGGTTCGAGCCGATCAATCTCGGGTTGATTGCAATCAAATAGCGGAGCTAAAGTTGGCTGCCTGAACGAGCGCAGCCGGGTGTCTCATAACTGGGCCGCAGTACAGTTGCCTCACATGCAAGCCGATACTTTGCTGGCTGACAAAGCCTTCGATGCCGACCGGCGCCTCATCGAACCCCTACAGGCAGAAGGCAAGACCTGCGTCATCCCACTCAGGAGCAACCGAAACAATCCGCGCCCCTACGACAAAGACATCTACAAGGCCCGTCATCTCATCGAAAACTTCTAGTGCTGGCTCAAGCAATTCCGCGCCATCGCTACCCGCTACGACAAGACCGCCAGAAATTTCCTCGCTGCAATCCACCTCGCCGCTGCTATCGCTTGGCTCAATTGAGGACAGTCCCTTTCTGGGGAAATACGGGGGCTTGCACAAACAAGACTCCCACCAAAATGGTGGCAATCGTCAAGCCGGATGCCTTGCGGCTCGCGCCGCCCGGATGGATATCCACTTCATGAGACCAACCCGCGCGGCCGGACCTCGATGACCAACGACTCCGGCACGCGCTCGTCCCTTGCGGTGCGCTTTCTTACCTTCTGCACATCGGTGTCGACCTTCTGGCGGGCCGTTACCTCGGCCGTGGTCGGCTTCACAGCTGCGTTCCTCGCATTGTGGTTACTGTCAGCGGCCTTGCGTCCGCAGTCGGTCGTCGTTGCCGAACTGAACCTGCCGCCCCCGCTGCTGCAGCAGGGCTACACACCGGAAGTCATCGTCCGTCGAATGCTCGACGATGTGAATCGGCTGCGCGACACATCCAACATCGACCGTGCCGAACTTGCCACCTTCGAGGGCGCACCCAGCACGCCGCCGCCACATCTGCAAAGCGTCGGCGGCATTTCGCTTGGATCGATCGAGTATGCGCTGCGCGCAATCCTCGGCCACACACCACTGGTGGTGCAGGGCGAGATCATCGCCAAACACCGCGACCAGGGCGGGCCCTTGTTCGAGGGACGACTCCGGCTCGGTGCAACCATCATCTCCGAACGCGAAGGCAAGCTCGCGACACCGGATCTCGACAAGCTGATCCAGGATCTTGCTTTCGACCTCTACCGCCACTTCGATCCCCTGCGCGCCGCGTACGCGGCGTGGAACCTCGACGATCTCGAGGACATGCGTATCGCGCTCCGCCAGCTGCTGGCGTCGCCGCGGCCCGAAGACCGCAAGTACGGTCTGATGCTGCGATCTTATATTGTCACTCCAGCGCTGGCCGAGGCCGACCTGCGCGAGGCGATCCGCATCGACCCCTCGTTCATCCATGCGCTGTCCATGCTGTCCGGCCTCGAACGTCGCCGCGGCGACTATGAAACGGCGATGCACCATGCCGAACAGGCCATTCGCATGGCTCCCGCACGCGGGCTCGGCCTTTATGCCAAGGGCCGCGTCCAGCGAAGCGAAGGGCGACTGGCCGAGGCGCTCGCCAGTCTGGAGGAAGCCTGCCGTCGCGAGCCCCGCCTCGCGACTTGCCCGAACCAGCTGGGGGAGGTCCTGCTTGAGATGAGCCTTCGCACTGCCCCGCCCGACGCGCTGCAGCGCGCTGCCTATACCGCCTTCCTGAAGGCCGTCGAGATTGACCGCTCCTACGCCACGGCGCTATCCAATGCGGCGTGGGCCGCCGCCTCTTATGGCGACCTCCCCGAGGCGCTGCTGCTGGCGAATGCCGCCATCGACCTTGCCCCAGCCAATGCAACGCACCGCCTGCGGCAGGCGTGGATCCTCAAGCGACAGGGCGCAGACGCCGAGGCGCGGCTGGCGCTTTCCGACGCGCTGCGCCTGCAGCCCGCCGCGCTGGACGAGCCGCCGACGCCCCCTTGGGAGCGCGGCATGGTGCGCGAGATCGTCAACTGGCCGGGCGATACGGCTCGATAGCGGCGCGGAGAGAGTACATGAAATCGGATCTTCCGTTGGTGACGGCCCTCATCAACACCTACAACTACGGCCGCTATCTCCCCTTCGCCATTAATAGTGTCTTTGAACAGACCTATCCGAACCTGGAGATTGTCGTCGTCGACGATGGCTCGACCGACCATACGACCGAGATCCTGAGACAGTATGGCGGCCGGATCCGCGTCTTGCGCACGCACAACGGCGGGCAGGGGCACACTTTCAATATCGGCATCCCCGCGGCGAGGGGCGACCTTCTCATGCTGCTCGATGCAGACGACACGTGGTTGCCGACGAAAGTGGAACGCATGGTAGAGGAAGCCCGACGGCGGCCCGAAGCTGCGATGCTGTATCACCGCTTTCAGAACATCGACAATCAAGGAAGAGAAGCCGGCCAACCGCAGCCATTCACGCTGACGAATGGCAACTACCGCGAAAAGTACCTGAGGTCCGGCGGCTCTTGGTGGAGCCCCATCACATCCGTCCTCGCCTTCCGCCCGGACCATATCAAGCGTGCTCTGCCAATTCCGACCTACGCGGTTCGCGAAGGCGCCGACACTCTCCTGACGGATTTCTGCGCCGTGACGACCCAGATCGCGTCCGTTCCTGATTGCCTCACGCTACGCCGCCTGCACGGGGCGAATTTGTATGCCGCCGGTCGCGACGACCGCGTGTACCGGACGAGAGCAATTCGCGAGAGCGACGTCCGGCGGATCGAATGGAGGATGTTCGCCCTGCGACAGGTTCTGAAACGCGCCGGGGTTGACTTCGATATCAACCTCGAACGCCACGAATGGCGCATGACCAACCTCTACTGGCTGGGACGCGTCCCGCTTTTCAAAGTCATGCTCGCGAGCCTTCTCACGCCGGAACACGACCTCAAGTACCGCTGGAAGCGGCTGCAATGGGTGCGCTCGAACAGAGCTCTGTATCGCAACGAATAACGACCGACGGCGCACCGGCTCGCTGTTTCTGCCGGGCTACCGATGTTCAAGCCCCGTCGGTATTCTCGAAGGGGCTGGCTATTTGATCAATTGCCCCTGGACCTCGAGGCGAGTTGTTCCGGTGGCTGTCTTGCTCACCGATGCACGTTTCTACGCTTTCGTCAGTCATCGTCGGCCTCCTTGGGGTCGGGGGCGGTTAGGGCCTCCGGCGTCGTCGCCACTTCGTCGGGGGCCCGCTGCTTGAACCCTTAGTCTCTCGCCTCTCTCGCCGCGTGCTGGACGCCGCCTTCAAGGTGCAGGGCGTTGATAAGCCCCAACACATCCGCGAGGCTGCCTGCAAACAGGACAGGCGATTTGCTGCCGTCCACCGGGTAGACCCACCAGAGGGGGGCACCGTTGCTGCGCGCACTCATGTCAGCGCCTGCTTGCTGATCTGTGCATCCTAACGTCGTGCTGGATACAAGGCGGGAGGTCGCCACGCCTGATGCCACGATTGCTTCCCGCCGGCCACAAGGTCAGCCCCCAGCAGTCTGCGTCTTCTGCATCGAGCCAGCGCATCTGGCCAGGCGCGGTCATCTGCATGAATGCCATCAGTGTGCCGTACGGTGCGCCGCGGGCGGCCGCCTGCTGGGCTATCATTTCATTACAGATCGGCACGCGCGTGCTGGCTCCGGCGCGGCTGCAGGAATGCAGTCCGAGCCGGCCGCCCTCCTGCACGACGCGTTCGACGCCCGCGAAGAAGACGATCTGGGCGCACGCCGATGCACAGACCGCGCCTGGCTCAACCGTTACCGCGACCCTTTCGCGGTCCATGAGCAGCGCCATATCGAGAGCCTCGTCGACCGCCCCGCCCGGACTGTCGAGCGCGATCGACCGCAGCCCGTCCCGGCCGGGATCCGCCTTGGCGAGCGCGCGGCGCAACCGTTCCGTATCACCCGCACCAATCGTTCCCTGAGCGACCACGATCCGGCGTCCGTCGACGCCCACCGTGGTCGTGATGTCCATGGCTCGGGCGGACACTCCGGCGAACGCCATCAGAGCGGCGAGCAGTGCGGCGGCAAATCGGTGACGGATCGAAGAGACCGGCGACATGTCACGTCCCAAACCGCTCAGGGCGGCCCATAAGCACTTCAACGGCGTGTCGTCCGATTTCTGATCGGCCGCACTGCGCTCGATCCTCAAGAGGCTCGTGGAACTTCTTGGGATTTGAGGCACGGCACACGTCCAAGTATTTTGGCCCACACGCGGTGTCTAGAACACAGACAGCGATTGCGATCCAGTCAAACTACTCCCAAAGTGGCAGCAGTATGCGTTCCGGAAGCTGCTCGATCGGCCGTACAGTGTGCCTCTACGGCTCTTTAGTCGCTCGAATGGCAGGCAAGGTATCGGCGCTCACTCAACTCCGAACACCAACCGGCCTTTGAGCACACGTGGCATATCGGGAGTTGCTGGGTCTCTCTCATCTGCATAACCCAGCAGTCTGTTCGGAGACAAACCAATGTCCATCCGCAGGAGCGAAGTTCCCGCGTTGGAGGGGAACCCATGCAAGCTGATCGTCGTTCGACCCTGAAACTGCTTGGAGGCGCTGCGCTGACGGCCACCGCGCTGCCGACCTTACCGTTCACGGCGATGGCGATGGAAGATCTTTTTCTTTCGTCCGTGAACCAGAACTTCAATCGGGGCACGATCCATAGTCTGGATGAGGCGACGCGCAGTTTCGTCATCGTCTGGCAGGATCTCAGCCGCGTGAAGCTGAAGGCGGCCGGCCTCGTCACCAATTACAACGCGCTCCGCATGGGCCAGATCGTCGACGTGAGGTGGTCCGACTATGTCGACTTCCTGATCGCTCCGACCACCCCCGCCGTGACGGCCCGCGCGGAGGCGATGACGACCCAGGGCGCCCGCATCGACGACATTCCCGGTGCGCGGGAGCGCCTCCGCCTGTGGTCGATGGCTGGCACGTGCACCACGGTCGACCTCTCCACCAGCACCGTATCGCTGATAGGTGGGTCGGGCGGCGAGCCCGGCAAGCCTTCGCGCGACAGGGGCGAAGTCGTCCCGATCCCCCGGATCGTCACGGAAGCCGGCAAGGCTGCCCTGAAGACCATTAAGCCGGGCACGCCGATCACCACCGTGTACAGCGTGCAGACCGCATTCAAGGTCACGATCTTCTCGTTGTGGTAGTTGTCCGTGCCGGCTGCTCTCGCCCGCCGCCAAACGCTTCTGCACAATCCGACAAAGATGCCGGATCGCAAGGTCCGGGCGTTTTCGCGCGGGCCTTCTTCATGCTGCGCCGGGATTCATAGGCAATTCGAGGTTGAGCCTACACACTTGAAGCAGGACAGCTCCCGCCACTTTGGGTTTCACAATGGTTTCGAAAATACCTCTCGGGGTTGCGTCAGAACTGGCGTGGCGGTTGGGCTCGCCCTACTCTCAAATGACTGATCGCCACCCTGAACGACCATGGGTAGGCAAATCCGGGGAGTTGCAAATGTTGAAGAAGGCTTGTTTAGCCGCTGTTGCGGTGTTCTCTCTGCCGTTGGCGGCGCAGGCGCAGTCGTTGCAGCCTGGGGGCATTTATATTGGTGCCGAAGGCGGCCTCAACTGGATGCTGGACAGCTCGTTTACTGGAATTCTCACAGTTCCGGGCGTGGGTGCCGGAAGCACGTCGATCAACGCAAACTACGGCATAGGCTGGCTCGCTGGCGGCGTTATCGGCTATGACTTTCTAGGCCCTCGTGTGGAACTTGAAGGCGTTTACCGCAGCAATACCGGCGGCTTAATCGTGCCGGGGGTTGGCGGCACTAACGCCTATGTCGATCAGATATCGGTTATGGGCAACGTGTATTATGATTTCATGGCGGGCCAGACGATCGTTCCATATGTAGGTGCCGGTGCTGGTGTGGCCTTTCTCGCGGGTGGCAGTTCTGGCGGCACAGCCAGCGCCACGGCATTTGCCTATCAGGCAATGGCGGGCGTGGGTTGGAATATAGACTCTCAGATCCGGCTCAATTTGGAAGGTCGCTACTACGGTACGACGGCTCCCAATTACAATTACGCAGGCAGAGTTGCGGGCATCCCGTATCAGTTGAACGGCACGATCCCGAACAACAATTTCAGCGTGATGGTCGGCCTCCAGCTGAAGTTCGGTTCGTCTCCGGCCGCTCCGCCGCCGCCGCCGCCGGTCGTTGCTCCGCCGTCGTTCATGGTGTTCTTCGACTGGGACCGCTCGAACCTGTCGGCCCAAGCTCTGAACACGATCAAGCAGGCTGCCGGCGCCTACAAGGCGAAGGGTAACGCCCGCATCACGGCGACCGGTCATACGGATACGTCGGGCGCGCCGGCCTACAACATGGCGCTGTCGCTGCGTCGTGCGAACGCCGTCAAGGACGCGCTGGTGCGTGAAGGCGTGCCGGCGACCGCGATCGCGGTGGTTGGCCGTGGCGAGCAGGGCCTGCTGGTGCAGACCGGCCCGAACGTCCGCGAGCCGCAGAACCGTCGCGTTGAGATCGTCATCCAGTAACCTGCCGTCAACACAGTAGCAGACTGTCCAAAGCACTGGCCTGTCATTGGAAAGTCGGGGGAGCGGCCGGGGTAATTCCCGGCCATTTCCTTTTGACGGTTCCGCTGGCACGAGAAGGCCCAACTGAGTGGGGGCGGCACTTGCTGAGTCGTCGAGAATTCTTCCAGTCGAGACCCGTATCACCGTCGATCGCGGCGCGCCGTACCATTGAGCGGTGGCACCCACGCATCGACGCCACCGGGAAGCTGATGGTGCGGCCGGCGAGGAAGCGGCCTGCCAAACTGAGCAACGCGGTCCGACCGCCTCAGCCACCCCCGGGCAAGCAGCGATGACAGGAAGGGGTAAGAGGCGAAGGTCGTGAGGCGTAGAAGCAGCGAAGCTCGATCGTCGGACGACCACTTACCGGCTCTTCTGGCCAGCTCGCCACGCCCACGCTGACTCGCAGCCGTGCGCGTGAATGCCCCGCCGATCCGTCTTTGCCATGGCTTCCAGCTGCACGTAGTCGCGGCTATATCGCACGAAAGCCCAGGCCAGTCCTTCCCGTACCAGGATGGCCCCCAGATCCTCGCCATTTGCCCGGCAAACCGCGACAGCGCGACCATAGCGGTCTTGAAATCGCCTCTCGCAGACGACGCTTTTACCGCTGATGAGAGCCTGCAGACGCGTAGTCGCTAGGCTTCCAGCGGGCCACCCGTCAGCACAAACCTGCTTCGTCTCAGGTGCATCAACGCCGTAAAGTCGGTAGGTCACGCCGTTTAGACGCAGCGTGTCGCCATCGGTGATGGTTTGGGCCGTGACGGTCGTAGCACTAAGGGAGATCACTGCACTGCAGAAAAATAGCTTCAGGAGATGTTCTATCGGCATCGACAACCAGCATGCTTGCCCGTTGAACACGGCGTGGAGGCTGGTGCAGACGGTGCCGGTCAATCGCGAACAGGCTGCGGCCCTATTTGGTCTCTTGGCGACAATCAAAACTTCTGCACGTACGTCCCGGGTCGACAGATGATCCCGAAGTCGAAGGATCATAAGGCGCCCCGGGCCACGCCCTTCTCTATCCCGCGCCCATCCGCGGTCCATGCGGCAAGGCGCGAAGACCCGAGCACCTACATATTCTCTCGCCCTAGTCTCTCGATCCGATCGATGATCGAGGGCAAGGCGTCTGGTATTCCCGCCTTGGAAAGCTGCCGCGCATGGTGCTGAGCAGCCACACTCAGTGACGCGTCCTTCAGGGCGTCGCGTAGCCCCATCGAGATCTGATCGATCGAGTCGGTGGGTGAATGCATCTTCCTCACCTTCATCCAGTCGATCATATAGGAGAACATCTCCTGCTCACGGGTCCACGGCAGGATGAACTGCGGTTGTCCGGCACAGATGGCGCGTTGCGCCACGTCTTGGGCTCCATGGTGAACGATCAGGCTGGCGGCATCGGACTGCTCCAGCAACTCGCCATGCTCCATCCAGACCTCGACGGCCGACTGCTGTTCCAGGAAGCGTCGCATGCCGGCCGTCGCCCGGGTGACGTGTACGTCGATCTGCAGGGCTTCCAAGGCTGGAAGTGTCAGAATGATCGCTTCGATACCCGGACAATGCGCGTCCAGAAAAGCCACGACGCGCTTTCCCGAAGGCGGAAGCGTGGGCGATGGCATCGTCCCCAGCACTCCGGTCGTGACGTCGCGCCGCAGCTGAAGGTAAGGATCGAAGATCGGCAAGCCATACAGAAGAGTAGAACAGTTCGTCATCACTTCCGACAGGGTCGCGAGAGACGGCTGGCCAAAGCGCGCAAGCGCCGCGTTGGCATTCGCCAGCATGAGGGTTTCATCGGCTAGCTCGACCGACTCCGCGGACAAGCGGGGAAATGACGATCCAAGTGGGGGCGGCAGGGCCATGCCGGGGCCGATCGCCAACGTCGGCGCAACGGTTGGTCCCATCAACCAGGCCACAGGAGCCCCGACTCCCACTATGACATCCGGCCGCAACAGGATGAGGAGATCGCGCCAGACTGCCGACAGCGTCAGCAGGGTCTGCTTTTCGTCGAACCCAGCGGTCGCCATCGAGTCGGCCAGACCGTCAGCAGGAGCTCGCTTCATGACGAGTTGTGGCGGCGGCATGACCTGCGGCGCCTGATAGATGTCGCTCGGGATCCAGCTTCCCGCCAGAGCGACAAGTGCCACCGGGTCACCGACCACGAACTGGACGGAATGTCCCCTTGCCGTCAACGCGCTCCCGAGTGTCAGGGCATCCCGCAGCAATTCATCCGACGTCTCCCCACCGCAACAGATGGCAACTTGCATTCTCTTCATTTCCTTCTCGACGCAGGGAACGCCAGGCTCTCGCGCCTCCTCGTCTGGTGCCGCACGCCAGACGGTCAGATCCAGGCGTAGTCGCGATCCTTAGCCGGCCTTTGCCTCGTGTCCCCTTCCGCGAACCGGATCTCACGGGTCCACTCGAACCCGTCCTCGGCGGCCAGCCTGACGAACTCGGCGTGGGTTCGCTGGAAGTCCTGGCCGCGCGTTGCATCGAGGTCGTTGGTAAACAGCATCAGTTCGCGCAACAGTGTCGGGTTGAGCGGTGCGGTCAGGGCGTCGAGATAGTCGGCGAGGGAAACGACCTGGGATCGCGTCAGCTCCCGGCAATCGGCCTCGGCATAGGCGCGGAGCCTCCGCGCCGCCACTCTCCGTACGCTCGGCGGCAGATGATGGATGGCCAGGCGCTCGGGCATGTGAAGGATGTTCAAGGTGATGTCGAACTCCATCGCATCGCAGTAGCGGAAGAGCTCGACCAGATTGAGTATGTTGTAAACTTGCACGACCGGCGGCACCTTGCAGACCAGCCCGTGCCCATACTTGAGCTCACGGACATTCGCCTCCACGGTCTTCCAGCGTGCCGGATGACGGATGTAGTCGTAGGTCTCCCCCACTGCATCGAGGCTGAGCAGAAGCTCGGCACGTTTGAACTTCTTTATGAGTTCGATGAAACGCGGTTGTACCGTGGTACAGTTCGTCGACAGTTCGAGATGAATATGGCTCGCCGCATTCCTCTCGACCAGGTACTCAAGAATATCACGGACCCGTTCCTGGATGAGCGGCTCGCCTCCTGTGATGTAGAGGCGCTCGAGTCCCTCGCACGACCCAAGTGTGTCGCCGAAGACCTTGGCGTCATCCATGTACCAGGGCCCATGCGGGCCCGCGCCCGACGCCAGAATCCTCGGCGGCAGATACTTCGCACCCTTGTCGTGGTCGAAGGTGCGATGGAGCACGATCTCACTCAACGGCAGACCGCGCTCCGGTCCGCCCGCGCTTTCGATACTGGTATCGCTCAGGATCTCTATGACGAGGCCTG
Source organism: Rhodospirillales bacterium (assembly GCA_947466085.1). GTDB lineage: Bacteria > Pseudomonadota > Alphaproteobacteria > Reyranellales > Reyranellaceae > Reyranella. The sequence goes on along the minus strand of CANIEC010000111.1, from coordinate 4,809 downwards.
GCCCGCTGAAACGCCCTCGCAGGTCGATCTCAATGGGTTCGGCGGTGTCCGTCACCCGAGCTCTGGCAACGCGCTGGCCATTGATGACGATCCTATAGCGCAGATCGCGGCCTCCGCTGGGGTGAAGAGCGATTTTGAGAGTCTCGAGTTTTGTGCCGCTCTCGAGGGGCAGGTTGAAGATTGCATGCCCGTCTGACCATGCCAGCATTCGCCCGCCGATATATTCGGGCGACGACATGCCGGAATTCATGACGCCTATTCGCGGCTCCGGTCCGATCCGGGCGACGGGGCCTCGCCAGATTGCGTGCAGCGGCTCTACCCCGCCGCTCCACCGGCTGTGAACCGGGTCGCGTTCGATCTGGGAACTGGCACCTCCATAGCACATCCGGCACTTCAGATTGCAGAGATTGCTGACCTCGAGCTTGACGAAGCTGGGCCGGGTCGCGACGCGATAGCCGGCCCCCGCGCCGAATGCGCTGACGGACTCGGCGTCCATCTTGTGACCTGCAACCGGCTCGAGTCCCGTGTGGGTTCGATAACTCTGGCCACTGGCGGCTTCACTCTCGTAGCAGACCTCGCAGGCACTGATCGACTCGCCCCGAAGCATGGCGCGTCGAATGTCGCGCATGTAGGCGGAATTCCATATCTCGTCGATCGTGGACGTCGTCAGGGACATCGGTGCGCCCTGATCGCTGATGAAGTCGTGGCTGACACAGCAGGTCCGCGCCGTCCCTTCCGGGCCGATGCAGAGATGCTTGAACGGCAGGGCGCAGAACGTCTTCGACATGGATACCCGATGTGGAGGAGCAATCATCCATGGTCGGCGTGCGGCCGCGCCTGTCATGGCCGCCCGCCAACAATGCAGGGCGGATCAGACCGCCAATGTCGTATGCCGCTGGGTGCCGCAGATTGACCGCAGAGCGTCAGGAGCTTGGTGAAGCCTCAGTGGTCGTCTGGTTCGGGTCCTGGTTCGGAGTTTCCGTGGTGGTCTGTTGCGCCTGTGCGAGTTGCATTGCCTTCTCTGCCGCAGCCGACCGGCCGAAGTACATCTCGAGCGCCGCCGCCGCGAACGCATCCGCGCCCGGTCGGGACGAAGCATCCGATAGCAGCGACAGTCCCAAAAGGACACCGAGTTGGGCTGTGTCGGCAGGGGGCGGAGCGGACCGCGAGCCGGTGCTTGCGGCCGCGGGCCCGATAGCGGCTAATCCGGCAACAGCCATTGCAACGGATGCGAGTGCCTGACGGGCGAGACGGCGAATCCCGCCCAGAATGGAGACGGAAAGCCCGTCGACCGGCACGAGTTCGTGGGCGGGTCTTTCGCTCACGATCTTGAAGGAGGCGCCGACTTGGCTGGTTCCAAGCGCCGAGGCTTCGACATCGCGAGATGCCTCGGCCACCGCTCTCTGGACGATTGTGGTGGTTTCCGCGCGATTGCCGACCGGTCGCACCACGACGACGAGCTGATTCCGGGCGTAATCGAAGAACACCCCTTTGACGCGCCGGCCCAACGCCAGCCGGACGCGCCGCGACACGTCGATGAGGTACCGCGCGCGGGCCACGACCAGCGTGGGATCATAGACAACTTCTCCCGGCGCGAGTTTGGAGAGCCAATGCTCCAGCGATCGCGGCAGGGTGAGATCCTTGCGCCTGTGCTGCTCGACCGTAACCACGAGGTCACGATCCTGTGTTTCCAGGAACGCGCGGGCGCATTCGTGGACGGTACGGACGTCCAAACCACGACGAACATGCAGCCGGAGCACCCTGCGGGCCGGATCGATGTCGGCGAGAAACACCGGCGCCGACGGGGAGTGCAACTGAAACAAGGGACTCGGGCTAGAACTCATTGACAACTCTCCAACCTAACGGACGCCCGGTCCGCGCGACTAATCACCAAGCAACAGAACCCTCTGAATGCTCAGAAGGAGTGCGCAGCGGGACGAAAATTTCTATTCAAACTGTAGTTTAAAGGCAGCGGGACGACTCTCCCACCGCCTTTAGAACCACTTTGGGGCAATCTGTTCTCGCCGCGGTCACTTCAAAGCCATATGAGCGCGCAGTCGCAACGAGGCCCGGCCGGTGACGCGCCGCCTCATCGCGTCTCGACAAATGCAAGCACCCCAAGTGCACCAAAAGCCAAGATGATGAATAGAGTCATGCCTTTCTCAGCCTGCCCGTACGCGGTTAAATCGATCTCGTGGGCACACAGTAAAGCACTTATCAAGAGCAGCTGACGAGTAGGTTAATCTCCAGATCGGTGATAATCGCCGAGATCGACGTTCCCGCTAGCGTCAGTCGGATGAAAGCCCCGAGGACTGACGCCCTCTGGGAACGCAGGGCGTCCATTCATACGACATACAAGGAGTACATCTCATACGACCCACCCTCCCCGCCGGCATTGTCGCCCGCGGTCATGCCGCCCTATCGGATTTGCTGGCCTCTTGCGGATCAGTATTCCGCGGCGGCCCCCAGCAAACACACAGGCGCCTTCGCAGTGGCGCGGCTATTGGGCTTGCGATCCTTCTCTGCGCAGCGGCAATGGCTCCGGCGCAGGCCGAGACCCGGCGTCTCTGTGATCGGCGGGTCTCGTTCGATGTCGTTCCACCCGTCGGTGTGCCGGCCAATCTGAGTGCCCTTTCCGGAATCTGGAAGGGAACCGTCATTATGGCCGGTGGAGGCGAGATGTGCTTGGCCATCGTTGTAAAGGAAGTCTTCCCCGACGGTCGGGTCCACTTGCTAATGACCTGGAACCTTTCCATGGGGGGCCGCGACGACATCAACAACTACGTCGGCATGGGCGAGGCGCTTCACTGGCCCAACAAAGTGGAGAACGGCGAGATCCGGATCGACAGCCGCACTCTGTACAATGGTACCCACTACTACTACGTCATGGCCGTGCCGACGGAATCCACCCCCGACATAATGCAGGGCAGGTGGATGACAGATAGTCATCCACAACCCGTCATCTTGCATCGCGAACGGAAGTAGCACCGGAACATACCGGCCTTGAGTTTTTCATCTGCGCCACCGCGGCATCGGGAAGTGAACTTCCGCCTCGTTCGCGGATGGCCGATGCGAGGGTCTGGACTTCGCCTCCATGTGCGGGATCCGAACGCCTGTGGTGTCTCCCTCATCCGCCTCCGGCGCGGCACTCTATTCAGTGACAATGCCCAGGTTCGCCTCCGACCTCTGCCGCTTGATCCAGAGGGCCAGGCCGGCACCGCCCAGTCCGACCAGCGCCAGCAACGCAGGAAAGCTCTGCACGACGGGCGACGTGGAGCTGCTGACCAGGTCGAGATTCACGGCCATCAAGGCGAAGCACACAGAAAGTCCCACGGCACCGAGTCCCGGCGCAATCATCCGGCGCCAGAACGGGAAGCCCCTGTCGTCTCGCCAGAAGAACGCAATGATCGCCAGCGAGACCATCACCTGCAGGAGAAGAATTCCGAGGCTGCCGAATGTGCTCATCCAGACGAAGACGAAGACGTACGGATCCGATCCAGCCATTGCGAAAGCCGCAACGATCGCCAGAGCGCTGGCGATCTGCACGATGCCCGACGCTAGCGGCGAATGGTGGTGGCGATGCGTGCGCCCAAAGCCGCGCCACAGGGACCCCTCCCGACCCAGGGCGTACAGATAGCGGTTGATCGTGTTGTGAAAGGACAATGAGCACGCAAACAGGCTGACCGCCAGCAGTCCCTCCATGAGATATCCTGCCGGCCGGCCGAGCAGCGCATTGATGGCATCGAGGTAGAGCGTGGCCGTGTTCTTCGCGGCCTGTTGCTGTATGTGCTCTGGTCCGTAGTAGAGCGAGATGCTCCAGGTCGTGAACGCATAGAAGGCGGCAATGAGCATCACCGCAATGTAAGTGGCTCGCGGGATGGTACGCTTGGGCTCCCGGGCCTCCTCGCCAAAGATCGCGGTGGCCTCGAATCCGATGAACGACGAGACGACGAAGACGAGCGCCAGGCCCAGTCCGGGCGCGAACACGGCCTGGACGCCGAACGGCGCGAAAGCGATCGGCCTTGCCTGATCCGCCGTTACGAGGATGGCGATGCTGAGGACGAGCAAGATCGCAATCTCGGCCACCATGCAGCAGCCCAGAAGCCAGCCACTGAACTCGATGCTTCGCACACCGCAGAGGAAGACCGCGATCGCCAAGGCGACGGCGTAGATCCACCAGGCAATATCTGGTCCGCCCGCCAAATGTACGAGATCATTCAGGAAGTAGCCGAACAGGCCATACAGGGCGACTGCGACACTCGTGTAGGTCGCAAGCGCGATCAGCGCACCGCCCAGGCCGACCACAGGTCCAAGGCCCGCCCTGATATAGCTGTAGAAGCCGCCGGCGCTCAACACGAAGCCGCTCATCGCGCTAAAGCCCACAGAAAACAGCAGGTAAAGACCACCCACGAGAAGAAAGGTGACCGGCACGCCCGATCCATTGCCAAACTGAAAGGCAGACGGCGTGACTCCCACCACGGCAGTCAATGGCGCCGCCGCCGCAACGACGAAGAAGACAATGTGCGGGGTGCCGAGTGCATTCTTCCGCAACGCATCGCCGGTTCGTGTCTCGATATCAGCTGTCATGTGATCAATTGGCCGCTGGACAGCAGCCATCGCGGCCTAACGTTGTCATGGGATACTGCGACATTAGTTAAGGGGGGTCTTCCGGGAATCGAGTGGGTGATTTCGGAGGATCGTGGCGTGGGAAAGCTTGTGGGTGGTGAGCTTTCGGGCGCTTTGCAGGCCTCTGGAATTTGGCACAGTGCGGGATGGGCAAAACAAGGACGCGACAGCGCCGTCTGTCGG
>CANIEC010000110.1 GCA_947466085.1 Rhodospirillales bacterium | reverse complement strand
GCCGGCCCGACACGTTCATCAGCCGGCCGCGCGAGTCGACGGGGAAGAGGCTCATCGCCACGCTGTCCTTCACGTTGCCACCGATCGCGTGGACGTAGCCGCCGCGCACCTCGGTGACGATGTCGCAATGGGCAGCCGTATTGTCGATGCGGCGGTGTGCGGTGCGCGGGTCGGCGTGGCGCCAGGTCGGACCGGCGGAGCCCGAGCAGACGAGGTCGCCCGGCTTGGGCGAGTACTCGCTCGGCGAATGGAGCAGGAACGGCGCGCTGCGCGACGCGCGCTCGCGATCGTACAGCGAGGCCAGATAGCTGCCGTGGCGGCCCTCTCGCGGGAACTGCGAGGCGCTGTAGCCGGACTGGACCATCACCCAGGTGACGAAGGCGCCGGACCACGGCTTGTCGGAGGTTCCGTTCCACTGCGGCCTGCCGCAGGCGCCCCAATACTCCCCGACCCGGCTGGACAGGGGCTCGCTGCGCTCCGTCATCCCGTAACGATTGGTGTAGCCGTTGGCCTGCCCGCCATAGACGACGGTGGCGCGGCCGAACCTGGTCCATTCCTTCCAGGCCGTGTAGGCGACCTTGTCGCTGGGTGCCCGGTCGTCGGTGCCCAACCCGCCGCCTCCGCAGCCGGCCAAGGCGAGCGCTAGGGCGAGGACAATCGAAAGGATTGCTGGCAGCCGCACACCGATCGTCAGATCCAGCGGACGATGGGAGGGCTGCCAGCAAACACGAAAGTCGACATCGAGGGGGTCGGACTTCATGCGTAACTTACAGTTTTAAAAATAAGCTGCTGTTATTATTGTTAATTATAGTAGCAGAGAATCCGCACCATGTCATCACCTCAGAAGTTGGATGAAGTTCGTCGGCTCGAGCGCCTGGCCTTTCGGGGCTGGCCCGCGCTCGAAAGCCAGGACCTTCAGGGCTGGCACCTGCGCTTCTCCGGTGGCTACACAAAAAGAGCCAATTCCATCAACGCCTTAGAGCCACAGGCTTCAACGGATGTCGAAGCCCTGGAAGCACCGTTCCGCAAGCGTCGCAGGCCCCCGGTGTGGCGCCTTACACCGTTGGCGCCGGCAGGGATGGCGGATCTGCTCAAGGCCCGGGACTACGAGCCGATCGAGCGCAGCCTGCTTCAGCGTTGCCCGCTGCATGATGGGTTTCTGGCCGACCCCGCCGTCGAGATTTCCCCGAGTCCGAGTCCCGCCTGGATCGAGGCCTTCGCGGCTCACAGCCCGGTGCGGCCGGAGCATCGCGAGACCATGCGCCGGATGCTGCAGGCGATCGCCCAGCCGGCCGGCTTCGCCTTCGTCCGGCACGAGGGTCGCCCCATGGCCATGGCGATCGGCGCCGTCGAGGGCGATCACATGGGCCTGTTCGACGTGCTGGTGATGCCGGAGGCACGGCGGCAGGGCCTGGCGCGCCGCGTTACCGAAAGCCTCTACGCCTGGGCCTGGGAAAAGGGCGCGCGCTTCGCCTACCTGCAGGTGGTCGCGACGAATGCCGCGGCAATGCCCCTCTATGCGGCGCAGGGTTTCCGCACGGTCTACGAGTACGAGTATCTGGTTCCGCCGGCTTCTTGACCCTCCGGCTTCCCACCTCGCATAGTCGATGCAGGGAGGAACTCCAAAAATGACGAACTACGTGTGGGAAAAGAGCTATCCGCCGGGCGTGAAGTGGGAACTCGACGTCCCGAGGATGACGATCCATCAGAGCTTCGAGGAAAGCTGCGCCCGGTACGGTGACCGCCCCTTCACCGACTTCCTCGACAAGGTGATGACGTTCCGGGACTACAAGGAGGCCTCCGACCGGGCGGCCGCCGGCTTCCAGAAGCTCGGCGTCAAACCCGGCGTCAATGTCGGCCTCTATCTGCCCAACACGCCGCACTACATCATCGCCTTCTTCGGCGTGCTGAAGGCCGGCGGACGGGTCGTGAACTACTCGCCGCTCGACGCGGCGCGCGAGCTCGAGTTCAAGATCGGCGATTCGGAGACCGACATCCTGGTGACTCTGGACGTCACCGCGCTCTACCCGAAGATGGCGGCGATGCGCGGCAAGACCCGGCTGAAGAAGCTGATCGTGGGCTCGATCGCCGACTACCTGCCGTGGCCCAAGAACTGGCTCTATCCGATCGCCAAGAAGAAGGACCTGTCGGCCTGGCCGCGCGACGACTGGCACATGTCGTTCAAGGACCTGCTGGCGAACGACGGCAAGTACACGCCCCACAAGCCCGCCAGCGACAACCTGTGGGACGAGGTGGCGATCCTCCAGTACACCGGCGGCACGACCGGCCTGCCCAAGGCGGCGATGCTGACGCACGGCTGCGTCATGGCGGCGATGAGCCAGGGCCAGGCCTGGACGACGCCCTACACCAAGCCCGGCACCGAGAAGGTCGTGTGCGTGCTGCCGCTGTTCCACATCTACGCCCTGTCGGGAATCATGCTGGGCGCGGTGCGCAACGGCAACCAGCTGATCCTCTACCCGCGGCCCGACATCGACATGATCGTCGCCGATCTCGCCAAGAAGAAGCCGACCTTCCTGCCGGGCGTGCCGACGCTCTACACCGCGATCAACAAGCATCCCAAGACGCAGGGGCTCGACCTCAGCTCGCTCAAGATCTGCATGTCGGGCGGCGCGCCCCTGCCCGTCGAGGTGCAGCAGAGCTTCGAGAAGCTGACGGGCGCCACGCTGATCGAGGGTTACGGTCTCACGGAAACATCGCCGACCGGCGCGATCTGCCCGGTCGACAAGAGCGTGCGCCGGGTCGGTTCGTGCGGCGTACCCATGCCCGGCACCGTGATCGAGATCCGCGACATGGAGGACGGCAACAAGGTGCTGCCGCCAGGCAAGGAGAATGTCGGCGAAGTCTGCATCATCGGCCCGCAGGTCATGAAGGGCTACTGGAAGAAGCCGGAGGAGACGGAGAAGGTGCTGTTCCGCCATCCGTCGAGCAACTGGATGGGCCTGCGCACCGGCGACATGGGCTACATGGATGCCGACGGCTGGCTCTACCTTGTCGACCGCTCGAAGGACCTGATCATCTCGTCGGGCTACAACGTCTATCCGCGCATGATCGAGGAGGCCGTCTACGAGCATCCCGCGGTCGACGAAGTGATCGTGATCGGCATCCCCGATCCCTATCGCCAGGAAGCACCGAAGGTCTTCGTCAAGCTGAAGCCCGGCGCCTCGCTCACCTTCGAGGAGCTGAAGAAGCATCTCGACGGCAAGATCGGCAAGCACGAGATGCCGGTCGCCCTGGAGATCCGCCCCGAGCTGCCCAAGACCCCGGTCGGCAAGCTCTCCAAGAAGGAGCTCAAGGAAGAAGAGCGGGCCAAGGCGCAGTCCAAGGCGGCGTGATCCTCATGTTGAGGTAAAGTGAGGGGTGATGCGGCGCATGACCCACCTCACCTCCCCCGCGCTGACGCGCGGGGCCCCTTCCTCCCCCCCCGCTGTCGCGGGCGGAGAGGACGTATTCCGTCGAACCTTCCTGTTCGGCGGCGCGAGCCTCGTGCTGGGCGGGTGTTTCGACCGGCCCTGCCATGAGCGCAATCCGGCGCAGAAGGCGTTTCTGGATGGGCTGCAGGAGCTGGCCAAGCCTGCCCTCGCTTCCAACAACCCGCTGCGGGTTGAGGAAGCCGCCCGCCAGAGCGTGGCCCTTGCCGACAAGGTCGGGGCGTTCGGCGACTGGTGCGGCACGCTCACCAAGATCGAGGGCAATGCCCAGACCGCGGCGGTCACGATCGACATCGGCCGGCAGGTTTCGCTCTACGCGTTCAACGACTGGGCGCTGGCCTTTGCAGGCACCTTGACCGACTTTTTCTCCACACGATCGCGTGCCACGCCGCCCCCGGGCCTTTCCGAACCGGCCGTTGCAGCGCTAAAAGCCCTGCGGCTTGGCGAAAGGGTGACGCTTTCCGGCCGGATGAGGGAGATCGCGGGCTCCGGCGTGCTGGATCTCTCCCGCCTGTTCGGCAAGAGCGTCGCGGAGCATCGCCAGTTCCTGCAGACGCCACGCTTCGTGGCGCGCATAGAGGCCCTCCAGGCTTCGAAGAAGTAGAAAGGATTTCGAGGTGCCGTCTTTTTCGTATGAGTTTCCCTACGCATCCAAGAAACTGCCGGTCTTCGCCTCGAACATGGTGGCCTCCTCGCAGCATCTAGCGGCCACTGCCGGCCTGCGCATGCTGGCCAAGGGCGGCAACGCCGTCGACGCTGCGATCGCGGCCGCCGTCGCCATCACGGTCGTCGAACCGACCATGAACGGCATCGGCGCCGACGCCTTCTGCATCCTGTGGGACGGCACGAAGCTGGTCGGCCTCAACGCCTCGGGCCATTCGCCCGCGCTGATGACGCCCGATCAATATGCCGGCCAGGCGAACATGCCTCATGTCGGCTGGGGCAGCGTCACCACGCCGGGCGCCGTGTCGCTCTGGATGGAACTGCACAAGCGCTACGGCAAGCTGCCGTTCGCCGACCTGTTCGAGCCCGGCATCAAGTACGCCCATGACGGTTTCCGCGTCTCCTACATGGTGGCGCGCCAGTGGGAGAGCGCCATCGACCGGCTGAAGGGCCAGGAGAGCTGGGTGAAGGCGTTCCTGCCGAACGGCCGCGCGCCGCAGCCGGGCGAACTCTGGAAGTTCCCCGACCAGGCCAGGACGCTGACCAAGATCGCCGAGAGCAAGGGCGAGGCGTTCTATCGCGGTGAACTCGCCGAGACGATGGACAAGTACGCAAGGGAAACCGGCGGCGCTCTGCGCAAGGAAGATCTCGCCGAGCACAAGCCCGACTGGGTCGATCCGATCGGCCTCACCTATCGCGGCACGACGCTGCACGAGATCCCGCCGTCTGGCCAGGGCATCGCCGCCTGCATGGCGCTGGGCATCCTCGAGAACTTCGAACTGGCCGGCCGCGACCCGGACGGGCCCGAGGTCGCGCATCTGCGCATCGAGGCGATGAAGCTCGCCTTCGCCGACATCTATCGCTACGTGGCCGACCCGCGCTTCATGGAAGTGACGCCGGCGCAGATGCTCGACAAGGGCTACTTGAAGAGCCGCGCCAAGCTGATCGACCCGAAGAAGGCGCAGGATTTCGGTCCCGGCACGCCCAAGGAGAGCGGCACGATCTATCTCGGCACCGCCGACGAGTCCGGCATGATGGTGTCGCTGATCCAGTCGAACTACACCGGCTTCGGCTCGGGCGTCGTGGTCCCCGGCACCGGCATCGCGCTCCAGAACCGCGCGACGGGCTTCGTCACCAAGAAGGGCCATCCCAACGAGGTCGGCCCCAAGAAGCGGCCGTTCCATACGATCATCCCGGCCTTCATCACCAAGGATGGAAAGCCGGTCGCGACCTTCGGTCTGATGGGCGGCGCCATGCAGCCCCAGGGCCACATGCAGGTCTTCTCGCGCATCGTCGACTACGGCCAGAACCCGCAGGCCGCCATCGACGCCGGCCGCTGGCGCGTGCACGAGACCGACGGCACGGTCTGGACCGAGGATCACTTCCCGGCGGCGACGGCGACCGGCCTCGAGGATCGTGGCCACAAGATCACGCGCACGGGCTGGCCGAGCTTCGCCTTCGGATCGAGCCAGATCATCTGGCGCTTCCCCGACGGCGGCCCGTACCTGGGTGCCTCCGAAAGCCGCCGCGACGGCGCCGCGGTCGGGTTCTAGAGACCACCTCCTAGAGCTTCTGCCGACAAGCGTGCCGACTTGGCACGCTTGTTGCCTTCCAAGGGGACTGCTTGGGAGGCATTTTAATGATCAATCGTCGTCGTCTGCTGGCTGGGGCCAGCCTTGCTGCCGTGGGAACCCTGGCCGCGCCGTCCATTCTGCGCGCGCAAGGCGGGCAGACAGTCAAGATGGGCGCGCTGCGCCTCGTTCATTCGATGCCGCCGCACTTCTACGCGCAGTTCGCGCCTCCCGGCCTGAAGATCGAGATCATCACCTTCGACAGCCCGACTGACTGCAAGAACGCCGTGGTCACCAAGTCGGTCGACCTCGGCACGTTCGGCATCGCCGCCGGCATCCTGGGCGCCGCCGCCGGCGAGCCTGTGGTCGTCGTGGGCGCGATGTCCAACCGGGGCATGGGCGTGATCTCCAAGGCCGGCTCCGACGTGAAGACGATCAAGGATCTCAAGGGCAAGAAGGTCGGCATCTGGCCGGGCTCGACCCAGGAAGTCTTCATCTTCGAGCGCATGCGCATGGAGGGTCTCACGCCGAAGGACATCACGTCGGTCCGCGTCCCGTTCGGCGAGATGCCGGCGATGCTCGCGCGCGGCGACATCGATGCCTATGTCGGCGCCGAGCCGGCCCCGGCCCTGTCCATCACGTCCGGGGTCGGCCAGCTTGTCGAATACCCCTACGGCACGGCCATGGGCGGCCTCAACATGATCATCGGCACCAACGAGGAGACCGTCGCCAAGAACCCGGACATGATCCGGACCATGCTGAAGACCCACCGCCAGGCCGTCGAGTTCATGTCGGCCAACAAGCCTGCCGTGGTCGAGATGACGGTGCAGAAGCTCGGCGCCAACCGCGCCGCGGTCGAGCAGGCGCTCGGCGCCGACAACGTCGAATACGTCTGGAAGCTCGACGACAAGGTGCAGGGCCAGGCCAAGACCTACGCCCAGCACATGCTGGAGCTGAAGCAGATCCGCGCGCTGCCGAAGTTCGACGTCTTCCTCAATCCGAAGTTCTCGAACGAGATCGCCAGCTAGACGAAGCACGGGCGACGGAGCGCATCATGGCGATCGTCGAGACAGGATCGGTTGCGGCGGCGGCACCGGCCGCCGCCACGCCGCGTGCGGCAACACGCACGACATGGGCGCGCTTCAAGCCGACGGTGCTGGCGCTGATCGTGCCGCTGCTGTTGCTCGCCTTCTGGCAGGTGGCGACCACCCAGCAATGGACCCGCCTCATCCCGACGCCCTACGCGGTCGGGGAATACATGATCGACTTCGCGGTCGGCGGCATCTACGACGATGCCTACTCCGCGACGCTGACCACCCACCTCCTGGCCTCGATGAGCCGCGTCTATGGCGGCTTTGCGCTGGCCGCTCTCTTCGCCCTGCCGATCGGCATCCTGATCGGCCGCGTGCCGAGCGCGCGCATGCTGCTCGATCCGTTCCTGCAGGTGATGCGGCCGATCCCGGTCACGGCCTGGCTGCCGCTGTCGATGATCCTGTTCGGGCTGGGCGCCAAGTCGGCCTTCGCCCTGGTCTGCCTCGGCGCCTTCTACCCGATCCTGCTCAACACGATCTTCGGCGTGCGCTCGGTGGATCCCAAACTGTTCGAGGCCGCCTCGATGCTGGGCTGTCGCGGCAACGCCCAGTTCTACAAGGTGGTGCTGCCGGCCGCGACGCCGTCGATCTTCACCGGGCTGCGGCTCGGCCTCGGCCTCGCCTGGTTCGTCATCGTCGTCGGCGAGATGACCGGCGTGCCGCAGGGGCTGGGCGCCGTGATCATGGACGGCCGCACCCTGTCGCGCACCGAACTGGTGATCTGCGGCATGATCGTGATCGGCCTCGCGGGCTACCTGTCCGACCGCGTCGTCGTGGCGCTCGGAAACTACCTCCTGCGCTGGAGTCCGAACCATCATGGCTGAGTCTGCGACACCGATCGTCGAGATCAAGGGCGTGTCCAAGGTCTTCCAGCTCCAGGACCAGACGATCCACGCCCTCTCGGGCGCCAACCTCTCGATCAACAAGGGCGAGTTCATCTGCCTGATCGGCGCCTCGGGCTGCGGCAAGTCCACCCTGCTCCGCATCATGGCCGGTTTCGACCAGCCCTCCTCGGGAGAGGCCCTGATGTGGGGCCGCCCGATCGCCGGACCCGATCCGTCGCGCGGCATGGTCTTCCAGGACTATGCGCTGTTTCCGTGGCTGAGCGTGCGCGCCAACATCGGCTTCGGTCCGGCCGCGCGCGGCCTGGGTGCTGCCGAAGTCAAAGCAATCGTCGACAAGTTCATCGACCTCGTAGGCCTCGCCAAGTTCGCCAACGCCTATCCCCACCAGCTCTCGGGCGGCATGAAGCAGCGCGTGGCGATCGCCCGGGTGCTGGCCAACGACGCCGAGCTGGTGCTGATGGACGAGCCGTTCGGCGCCCTCGACGCCATGACGCGCGAGCGCCTGCAGGACGAGCTGCTGGACATCTGGGAGCGCACCAAGCTCACCGTCGTGTTCGTGACCCACGCGGTCGAGGAAGCGATCCTGCTGGCCAACCGCGTGGTCGTCATGACACCGGGACCCGGCCGCATCGAGAGCGACAACGCGCTCGATCTGGTCCGCCCGCGCGATGTCGCCAGCCCGGAGTTCAATGCGATCCGCCGCGTGCTGAGCGCCAAGCTGCACAGCCATCACGGCAAGAAGGCGGCCTGAACGCCTAGTCGAGCGAGCGCCGTTGCGGCCGGCGCAGCATCGGCACCAGGGTTGGCGAGCTGCCGAACTGGATTTGCCCCAGGATCTCGAAGCCATGGCGCTGATAGAGCGGCACATTGCGCGGGTTCGAGGATTCGAGATAGGCGAGCGCGCCATCGCGATCGCAAATCTCGAGCGCATGATCGAGCAGCGCGCCGCCCAGGCCCTTGCCTTGATGCTTCGGGTCGATGCCGATCAACGGCAGGTACCAGTGCGCTTCGCGTGGCTGGTAGTTCGCCATCTGCTGCATCACCTGCATGCCGTCACTCATGGACTGCGGTGAAGCCGTGGTCCGCATCAGTTCCCCGAGCGCGCCCCATCCGCCTCTGTCCCGGGCGGCAGCCACAACGCCGTGCCGGCATGGTCGCCTATGATATGGGCGCCACCCTTGGCGAAGCCCGCGCCGCCGAATGCCTTGGCGAAGCGTGGAAAGGCGTTGAGATAGGTCTGCGGATCCGGCCAGGTCCAGCGCGTTGCCGGATCTGTGCTGAAGGCCAGGGTCAGCGTGGCGATGGCCGCCGCCTCTTCCGCCGGCGTGGCGTTCCGAACGGTCTTTATCGTCATCCTCGCCTCACAGGATCGCTACCGGTCCCTTCAACATCGGGACCGAGAGCGATCATGGCAAGCCGATGCGGTCACTTCCCGCAATAGGCCTCGATCCGGTAGCCGTCGGGGTCGATCACGAAGGCCGCATAGTAGGTCGGGCTGTAATCCGAACGAAGGCCGGGCTGGCCGTTGTCCCGGCCGCCGCTCTCGAGCGCCGCGGCATGAAACGCGTCGACCGACTTCCGGTCCTTCGCGACGAAGCAGAAGTGCAGGCCGGATTCCATGTCGGCCCTCACGGGCTTCGCCGCCTTGCCGATCCACAGGCCGACTTCCTTTTCGCCATAGCCCAGCGAGGTTTCGCCGTCGCTCAGTCGCGCATAGCCGAGCGGCTCCAGGGCGGCGTCGTAGAACTTCCGGGTGCGGGCGATGTCGGCGACGCCGATGGATACATGGTCGAACATGGCAGTTTCCTCCTTCATTACTATATAACCGGTTATATGGTTATGTATTGAGGCATTCCTTGTCAACCCGACAACCGGTTAGTAAGTCCCGTCGATGAATCGCCCCGACCTCTGTCTCGAATTCGCCAATACGCGTTACTGGCGGGGACAGGACACGCCCACGGAGACGCTGAACACGCCGGCGGATCTGGCGGCCTGGACCCGGGCGCCCAAGCCCCCCTCCCAGAAGGAATTCGAGCGGGCGCTGGAACTTCGCGAGACCATCCATCGGCTGTTCGACACAGTGGCCCAGGGCAAGCCACCCGCGGCCCGCGATTTCGAAGGGCTGAATGCGGCCCTCGCCACGGCACCTGCGCGTCAGACGCTGAAGCGCGGCAGCGAGGCGTTTGACTGGGAACTCGACATGAGATCGGGCACGGCGCTGGCCCTTCTCGCCCCCGTCCTGTGGTCGGCGGGAGACCTGCTGGCGAGCGCGAGCCTCGCCAAGGTGCGGCGCTGCGCCAACCCCGAGTGCCTGTACCTGTTCCTCGACGATAGCCGGGCCGGCAAGCGCCGCTGGTGTACCATGTCGTCCTGTGGCAATCGCGCCAAGGCCAGGCGTCATTACCACAAGAGCAAACAAGCCTGAGCAGACGCAGAAAGGGCCCCGCGAGGGGGCCCTTGTTAGAACTGAGCGGGCTTTCGCGCGCTGCGCTTAGCCCAGGATCGACTTCAGCTTCATGGCGACACCCATGTCGCCTTCGATCTTGAGCTTGCCGGTCATGAACGCGGTCATGCCGTCGAGCTTGCCACCAATCAGATCGGCGAAGTCGCTGAAGTCCATCTTGATGGTGCAGTCGGCGGCGGTGTCGTCGTTTGTGACGGCCGGCGGGGTCTGGTTGCCGTCGATGTGGACGACGCCCTGATCCGTGGCGAACTTGACGCTGTTTCCGAAGGCCGTCTTCTTCGAAGCGCCTTCCTTCATTTTCTCGGTGATTTCCTGCAAGGTCATGAACGAGTTCCTCCCATCGGCAATGGCTTTGGGGGATTACTTGACCTTTACGTAAACGTCAACTACAGGCCGGTAAACGGTCGTTCAGTCGGAGGAAACATGACCTATCGCTCGGTCTTCAAACCGGGACTGTTTGAGGGCCGGACGGTCGTCGTGACCGGCGGCGGCAGCGGCATCGGCCGTTGCACGGCGCACGAGATCGCAGCTCTTGGCGCCCATGTCGTCATCACCGGCCGCAAACAGGAAAAGCTCGACAAGGTCAGGGCCGAGATCGAGGCGGCGGGCGGCACCTGTGAGACCCATGTCTTCGACATCCGCGAGGAAGCCCAGGTCAAGGAAGCGGTCGCGTCGATCGTGGCGAAGAACGGTCGCATCCACGGGCTGTTCAACAATGCCGGCGGCCAGTTCCCCTCCCCTGCGGCGTCGCTCAGCGCCAAGGGCTTCGACGTGGTGGTGCGCAACAACCTGACGGGCGGCTTCATCGTGAGCCGCGAGGTCTTCACGCAGTCGATGCAGAACCATGGCGGCTCGATCGTCAACATGACGGCGGACTACCGCAACGGTTTCCCCAACATGGTGCATACCGGCGCCGCGCGCGCTGGCATGGCGAACCTCACCATGACGCTGGCCTTCGAATGGGCGGCGGCCGGCGTGCGCGTGAACTCGGTGGCGCCGGGCTGGATCGCCTCCTCGGGCATGGACACCTATACCGGCGACTTCAAGGAGCAGATCCCCAAGCTCAAGGGCCATTGCCCGCTGGGCCGGCTCGGCACCGAGAGCGAAGTCTCCGCCGCCGTCTGCTTCCTGCTGAGCGACGCCTCGGCCTACATCACCGGCACGGAGATCCGCATCGACGGCGGCGTGCCGCTCGCCAACCGCTCGGTCGAGCTGCCGGCCACCGACCGCTCGAAGCCGTTCGACGGCTTCCATCTGGCCGTGACGCCCAAGGTCCTGGGCGGCTGAGGACGACATGCCCATCCTCGAAAGCCAGATCGATCGCAACAGCGAAGAGTTCAAGCAGAACCGCGAACGCATGCTCGCCGCCATCGCCGAGTTCCGCGAGGCCGAGGCCAGCGTCCAGGCGGCGTCCGAGAAGTCGCGCGAACGCTTCACCAAGCGCCGCCAGCTCATGCCGCGCGAGCGCATCGCGCTGCTGCTGGATCGCGGAGCCCCCTTCCTCGAGTTAATGCCGCTCGCCGGCTACCGCATGCACGACGACAAGGACGGGTCGAGCGCCGGCGGCGGCTCGGTCGCCGGGATCGGCTATGTCGAGGGCGTGCGCTGCGTCGTGGCGGCGTCGAACTCTGCCATCAAGGGCGGCACGGTCGCGCCGTCCGGCCAGCGCAAGGGCCAGCGCGTGCAGCAGATCGTCATGGAGAACAAGCTGCCGGTCGTGAATCTGGTCGAGTCCGGCGGCGCCAATCTGCTCTACCAGGCCGAGATCTTCGTGCCCGGCGGCCGCGGCTTCGCCAACCAGGCACGCATGTCCGCCCGCGGCATCCCGCAGGTCACCGTGGTGCACGGCTCGTCGACGGCGGGCGGCGCCTATCTGCCGGGCCTCTCCGACTACGTCATCATGGTGCGCAACCAGGCCAAGGTGTTTCTGGCCGGCCCGCCGCTGCTCAAGGCCGCGACCGGCGAGATCGCGACCGACGAGGATCTGGGCGGTGCCGAGATGCACGCCACCGTCTCGGGCGTTGCCGAATGGATGGCCGAGAACGACGCCGACGGCATCCGCATGGCGCGCGACGTGATCGCCAAATGGCACTGGAACGATCGCCTGCCGCCTTGTGCCGAGCGGTCGTTCAAGGAGCCGCTCTACGACGTCGAGGAACTGTGCGGTGTGGTCCCGCCGTCGCACAAGGATCCCTACGACGTGCGCGAGGTGATCGCGCGCCTCGTCGACGGCTCGGACTTCCTCGAATTCAAGGCCCTGTTCGACCAGCAGACGATCTGCGGCTGGGCCGCGATCGAAGGGGAACCGGTGGCGCTGATCGGCAACAACGGGCCGATCACCGCCAAGGGCGCCGTGAAGGCCGCGCAGTTCATCCAGCTCTGCTGCCAGCAGGGCACGCCGATCGTCTACCTGCAGAACACGACCGGCTACATGGTCGGCACCGAGAGCGAGCGCGGCGGCATCGTCAAGCACGGCTCCAAGATGATTCAGGCGGTCGCCAACGCGACCGTGCCACAGATCACCATTGTGATCGGCGGCAGCTTCGGCGCCGGCAACTACGGCATGTGCGGCCGCGCCTTCGACCCGCGCTTCATCTTCGCCTGGCCCAACAGCCGCACCGCGGTGATGGGCGGCGAACAGGCGGCGGGCGTCATGAAGACCGTGACCGAGCAGAAGTTCCTGCGCGAGGGGAAGGAACCGCCGCACGAACAGATCGACAAGATGTTCAAGGGCATCGTCGACCAGTTCGAGCGCGAATCGACTGCCCTCTATGGCACCGCCCATCTCTGGGATGACGGCATCATCGACCCGCGCGACACGCGGCGGGTGCTGGCTTTCACCCTCTCGATCGCGCGCGAATCGATCGTGCGCCCGCTCAATCCCATCACCTTCGGCGTTGCGAGGATGTAACCATGAAGTTCACCCCCGAGCATGAGGCGCTGCGCCAGACCTGGAAGAAGCTGATCGATCGCGAGATCAATCCCTATGTCGACCAGTGGGAAAAAGAGGGCCAGTTTCCGGCCCACTCGCTGTTCAAGAAGATGGGCGATGCCGGACTGCTGGGAGTCGACAAGCCGGTCGAGTACGGCGGCTTGGGCCTCGATTTCTCTTACGCCATGGTCTGTGCCGAATCGCTCGGGCTGGTGAACGGCGGCTCCATCCCGATGGCGACGGGCGTGCAGATCTCGATGGCGACGCCCGCCCTCGCCCGCTACGGCAGCGACGAGCTGCGCCGCGAGTTCCTCGCGCCCTCGATCACCGGCGACTACGTGGCCTGCCTCGGCGTCTCCGAGACCGGTGCGGGCTCCGACGTCGCCTCGATCAAGACGACGGCGCGTAGGGTCGGCGGCGACTGGGTGATCAACGGCGGCAAGATGTGGACGACCAACGGCGCCCAGGCCAACTGGATGTGCCTGCTGGCCAGCACCGACGACGGGCCGGCCCACAAGAACAAGTCGCTGATCGTCGTGCCGATGAAGACCAGGGGCATCGAGATCGCCAGGAAGCTCGACAAGCTCGGCATGCGCGCCTCGGACACGGTCCAGACCTTCTTCGACGAGGTGAAAGTGCCAGTGCGCTACACGATCGGCCAACCCGGCATGGGCTTCACCTATCAGATGCAGCAGTTCCAGGAGGAGCGGCTGTGGGCCGGTGCGGGCTCGCTCAACACCTGCGAGCGGCTGATCAACGCCACCATCGAGTACACGCGCGAACGCAAGGTCTTCGGCAAGCCGCTGCTCGACAATCAGGTGATCCACTTCCGCCTGGCCGAACTCAAGAGCGAGGTCGAGGCGCTGCGCTCCATCGTCTACCGTGCCTGCGAGGACTATCTCGCCGGCAAGGACGTCACCATGCTGGCCTCGATGGGCAAGCTGAAGGCCGGCCGCCTGCGCCGCGAGGTCTCCGACGCCTGCCTGCAATACTGGGGCGGCGCCGGCTATCTCTGGGACAACCCGGTCGCCCGCGGCTATCGCGACGGCCGCCTCGGCTCGATCGGCGGCGGCGCCGACGAAGTCATGCTGCAGATCATCTCCAAGCTGATGGGCACGCTCCCGCGGCTGGGCAATCGATGATGCGCACGACGCTCGCCCCGAAAATGGTGTCATCCCGAGCGCAGCGAGGGACCTTTAGCGACGCCAACCAAGGGTCCCTCGCTACGCTCGGGATGACACCGAGTTTGTTTCAGCCGCTGGTGCGCTAGGAGCCGATCATGCAGTTCACCCAGGAACATGACGAGATCCGCCGCACCCTGCGGGCGATCATCGAGCGGGACATCAATCCGCATGTCGACCAGTGGGAAGAGGACGGCATCTTTCCGGCCCACGAGGTCTTCAAGAAGCTCGGCAATGCCGGCCTGCTTGGCATCAACAAGGCTACCGAATTCGGTGGCATGGGCCTCGATTATTCCTACGCCATGGTGATGGCCGAGGAGCTGGGGCACATCCATTGCGGTTCGGTGCCGATGGCGATCGGCGTCCAGACCGACATGGCGACGCCGGCGCTCGCCCGCCACGGCAGCGACGAGCTGCGCCGCGAGTTTCTCGCGCCGTCGATCGCCGGCGACTACGTCGCCTGCCTCGGCGTCTCAGAGGTCGGCGCCGGCTCGGACGTCGCCTCGATCAAGACGACGGCCCGCCGGGTCGGCGGCGACTGGGTGATCAACGGCGGCAAGATGTGGACGACCAACGGCACGCAGGCCGACTGGATGTGCCTGCTGGCCAGCACCGACGAAGGGCCGATGCACAAGAACAAGTCGCTGATCTGCCTGCCGATGAAGACCAAGGGCGTCGAGGTCGTGAAGCAGCTCGACAAGCTGGGCATGCGCTCCTCGGATACCGCGCAGATCTTCCTCGACGAGGTGAAGGTGCCGGTGCGCAACCTGATCGGCCAGGAGGGCATGGGCTTCATCTACCAGATGCAGCAGTTCCAGGAGGAGCGGCTGTGGGGCGCGATCAGCGCCGTCGTCGGCATGGAACGGCTGATCGACCAGACGATCGAGTACACCCGCGAGCGCAAGGTGTTTGGCCGCCCATTGCTCGACAACCAGGTGATCCATTTCAAGCTGGCCGAGCTGCGCACCGAGATCGAGCTGGTGCGCTCGCTCTGCTATCGCGCCTGCGAGGAGTATCTCGACGGGGCGGATGTCACGATGCTGGCCTCGATGGCCAAGCTGAAGGCCGGCCGCATGGTGCGCCTGGTGACCGACGGCTGCCTGCAATACTGGGGCGGCGCCGGCTATCTCTGGGAATCGCCCACCGCGCGCGCCTTCCGCGATTCGCGCCTCGCCTCGATCGGCGGCGGCGCCGACGAGGTGATGCTGCAGATCATCTCCAAGCACATGGGCACGTTGCCGCGGCTGGAGAATCGATAAATTGCGCACGGCAGTCGCGACAACAAGCCTGTCATCCCG
>CANIEC010000109.1 GCA_947466085.1 Rhodospirillales bacterium | reverse complement strand
ATGGGCACGAGCACCACGTCTGTTGCCCATCCTTCGAGACGGCCCTTCGGGCCTCCTCAGGATGAGGTGGTGGGTGAACGGGAAGCGAGAAGACTCTAGCGGTTGTCCATCTTGAGGGCGGCGATGAAGGCCGACTGCGGGATCTCGACCTCGCCGATCTGCCGCATGCGCTTCTTGCCCTTCTTCTGCTTCTCCAGGAGCTTCTTCTTGCGGCTGATGTCGCCGCCGTAGCACTTGGCCAGCACGTCCTTGCGCATCGGGCTGATGGTCTCGCGCGCGACCACGCGGCCGCCGATCGCGGCCTGGATGGCGATCTTGAAGAGCTGGCGGGGGATCAGGTCCTTCAGCCGCTCGCACAGCGCGCGGCCGCGGCTCTCGGCGGCATTCTTGTGGACGATCATCGACAGCGCATCCACAGGCTCGGCGTTCACCAGGATGGCGAGCTTCACCAGCTCGCTCTCCTCGTAGCCGTCCATCTCGTAGTCGAAGCTGGCGTAGCCGCGGGTCATCGACTTCAGCCGGTCGTAGAAGTCGAACACGACCTCGTTCAGCGGCAGGCGGTAGACCGCCATGGCGCGCGTGCCGGCATAGGTGAGCTCGATCTGCTGGCCGCGGCGATCCTGGCAGAGCGTCAGCACGGACCCGAGATGCTCGTCGGGCGTGATGATCGTGGCCTTGATCCACGGCTCCTGCATCGACTCGATCTTCATCGGGTCGGGATAGTCGGCGGGATTGTGCAGCTCCATCGACGTGCCGTCGACCATCGCGACCTTGTAGACGACCGAGGGGGCCGTCGTGACGAGGTCGAGGTTGAACTCGCGCTCCAGCCGCTCCTGCACGATCTCGAGATGCAGCAGGCCGAGGAAGCCGCAGCGGAAACCGAAGCCGAGCGCTGCACTGGTCTCGGCCTCGAAGTGGAACGAGGAGTCGTTGAGGCGGAGCTTGGAGAGCGATTCGCGCAGGGTCTCGAACTCGGCGGCGTCGGCGGGGAAGAGGCCGCAGAACACCACCGGCACGCTGGGCTTGAAGCCCGCCAGCATCTCGGTCGCGGGCTTGCGGTCGTCGGTGATCGTGTCGCCGACCTTGCAGTCGGCGATGGTCTTGATGCCGGCGATGATGAAGCCGATGTCGCCCGGGCCGAGCTCGGCCACGTCGGTGGCCTTGGGCGCGAACACGCCGACCTTGTCGAGGTCGTAGGCCGCGGCCGCCGCCATCATGCGGATCTTCATGCCCCTGCGCAGGACGCCGTCCTGCACGCGCACCAGGGTGACGACGCCGAGATACGGGTCGTACCAGCTGTCGACCAGCAGGGCCTTCAGCGGTGCGTCGCGGTTGCCCTTGGGCGCCGGCAGGCGCTTGACCATGGCTTCGAGCAGGTCGTCGATGCCGAGACCGCTCTTGGCCGAGACCAGGACGGCTTCGGAGGTATCGATGCCGACCACGTCCTCGATCTCGCGGCAGACCCGCTCGGGATCGGCGGAGGGAAGATCGATCTTGTTGAGGACCGGGATGATCTCGTGATTGACCTCGATCGCGTGATACGCGTTCGCCAGCGTCTGCGCCTCGACGCCCTGGCTGGCGTCGACGACCAGCAGCGAGCCCTCGCAGGCGGCCAGCGACCGGCTGACCTCGTAGGCGAAGTCGACATGGCCGGGCGTGTCCATCAGGTTCAGGACGTAGGTCTTGCCGTCCCTGGCCTTGTAGTTGAGGCGCACGGTCTGCGCCTTGATGGTGATGCCGCGCTCACGCTCGATGTCCATCGAATCGAGCATCTGGTCGTGGAACTCGCGCTCGCTCACCGCGCCACAGGCCATCATCAGCCGATCGGCCAGCGTGCTCTTGCCGTGGTCGATATGGGCGATGATCGAGAAGTTCCGGATCAACGACAGGTCGGTCATTTCTTGTGACGCCTACGCTTGTTCGAGAAAGACACCGTTTGTCCTATCCACGCAGCACGGCACCCGTCGCCTTGGCGACGGCCGCCACGATCTTGTCGGAAACCGCCTCGATCTCCGCATCGGTCAGGGTACGCTCGACCGGTTGCAGGGTGACGGCGATGGCCAGAGACTTCTTGCCCTCCGGCACGCCCTTGCCGGCATAGAGGTCGAACACGCGGGCGGCCGTGATCATCACCTTGTCGGCGTTGCGCGCGGCGCGCACCAGCTTTTCCGCCTCGACGCCGGTGTCGACCAGGAAGGCGAAATCGCGTTCCAGCGGCTGGAAGGCCGACAGGACGAGCTTCGGCCGCGCCTTGGTGGCCTTCGCCTTGGGCAGCGGCGGCGCATCGAGGAACACCTCGAAGGCGGCGACCGGGCCCTTGAGGTCGGCGGCCGCCACGATCTCGGGATGCAGCTCGCCGAAATAGGCCATCACGCGATCGCCGAGCTTGAGCGCGCCCGAGCGGCCGGGATGATACCAGTTCGGCGCACCCACCTGCGACGACAGCGTGTCCGGCGCGCCGATGGCCGCCAGCACCGCCAGCGCATCGGCCTTGGCGTCGAAGGCATCGACGGTGCGCGCGGGCCCCGTCCAGTTACGCGGCACCGCCATGTTGTGGCGAATGCCGGCCGCGACGGTACGCTGGCCCTGGGGCGTCGCATCCTTGTACTGCGGGCCGACCTCGAACAGCGCCGGATCGGACAGGCCGCGCGCCTCGTTGCGCGAGGCCGCGTCGATCAGGTTGGGCAGGATCGACGGCCGCATCGTGTCGAGGGTCGCGTCGATCGAGTTGAGCAGCCGCACGTCCGCAGCCCCGCCGCCGAAACGCTCGGCCTTCTTCAGCGGCAGGAAGGACCAGGTCACGGCCTCGTTCATGCCGCGCGCGGCCAGCGCCCGGCGGGCCTGCGGCGTGCGGCGCTGCAGCGGGTCGCGCACCGGCCGCGACATGGTCGACGCCGGCGGCAGCGAGGTGGTCGGGATCTTGTCGAAGCCGAACACCCTCGTCACTTCCTCGACGAGGTCGGCCTCGCCCACGATGTCGGGGCGCCACGACGGCACGGAAGCGGTCCACGGGCCGCTGCCCTCGACGCCGAAGCCCAGCTTGCTGAGGATAGAGACCGTGTCGGCAGAAGAGACCTCGATGCCCGTCAGCGTCTGCACGCGATCGGTGCGAAGCGTGTAGCTGCGCTGCCATGCCGGCATGACGCCGCTCGATACCAGCTCGCTGCACTCGCCGCCGCACAGGTCGAGGATCAGCCGCGTCGCGACCTCGGCGCCCCACCAGCAGGATTGCGGATCGATGCCGCGCTCGTTGCGATAGCGTGCGTCGGACAGGATGCCGAGCTTGCGGCCCGAGGCGGCGATGCCGATCGGCTGGAAGTAGGCGGCCTCGAGGAACACCTCCGTCGTGCCTTCCTGCACGCCGGTCTCCTCGCCGCCCATGATGCCGCCGATGCCGTGCACGCCCTTCGCGTCGGCGATCACAGAGACCGCCGGGTCGAGCGTGTAGGTCTTGCCGTCGAGCGCCAGGATCTGCTCGCCGTCGCGCGCTTGGCGCATGACCAGGTCGCCGGAGAGCTTCGCCGCATCGAACACGTGCAGCGGCCGGTTGAGGTCGAAGGTCACGAGATTGGTGATGTCGACCAGCGCCGAGATCGGGCGCAGGCCGATCGCCTTCAGCCGGCGCTGCAGCCAGTCGGGCGAGGGGCCGTTCTTCACGCCGCGGAAATGACGGCCGACCACGATCGGGCAGGGGCTGTCGGGCGCGGACACGTAGTCATGCGTCCACTTGATCGGGCTGGCATAGCTGCCGGCGATCTTGTCGGCCTTCACCGGCTTCAGCGTGCCGAGGCCGGCCGCCGCGAGATCGCGGGCGATGCCATGCACGCCGAGGCAATCGCCGCGGTTCGGTGTCACCTTGATCTCGATCACCGCATCGCCGAGGCCGAGCGCTTCGGCGGCGGACTGGCCGGCCACCGCTTCGGCCGGCAGGTCGATGATGCCGCTATGGTCGTCGCCAAGCTGCAGTTCGCGCGAGGAGCAGAGCATGCCGTTGCTCTCCTCGCCGCGGATCTTGCTGGCCTTCAGCGTGATGCCGGTGCCGGGGATGTAGCTGCCGGTCGGCGCGAAGATGCCCTTCATGCCGGTGCGCGCGTTGGGCGCGCCGCACACGACCTGGACGGCCGTGCCGCTGCCGGTGTCGACCTTGCAGACGCGCAGCCGGTCGGCGTTGGGATGCTGCACCGCCTCGACCACGTATCCAACGACGAAGCCCTTCAGGGCCTCGGCCGGATCGGTCATGCCCTCGACTTCGAGGCCGAGCATGGTGAGCGTGTCGCGCACCTGAACCAGCGTGGCGTCGGTCTCGAGATGCTCCTTGAGCCAGGACAGGGTGAATTTCATCGTCCGAGCCCTCCGGTGAGCGAGGGAGTCTCCAGGGCCGAGAAGCCGTAGTGGCGCAGCCAGCGCAGGTCGGCGTCGAAGAAGGCCCGCAGGTCGGGAATGCCGTATTTCAGCATGGCGATGCGATCGATGCCCATGCCGAAGGCGAAGCCCTGGTAGACGGCGGGATCGAGGCCGCAATTGGCGATCACGTTGGGATGCACCATGCCCGAGCCCAGGATTTCCAGCCACGAATCGCCGGCGCCGATCTTGAGTTCGCCGTCCTTCCACGAGCAGCCGATATCGACCTCGGCCGACGGCTCGGTGAAGGGAAAGTAGGAGGGGCGGAAGCGCAGCGGCAGGTCGTCGACCTCGAAGAAGGCGCGGCAGAAATCGACCAGGCAGCCCTTGAGATGCCCCATGTGGGTCGTGCGGTCGATCACCAGGCCTTCGACCTGGTGGAACATCGGCGTGTGGGTGGCGTCGCTGTCGATGCGGTAGGTGCGGCCGGGCACGATGATGCGCAGCGAGCCGCCGTCGGCCAGGCGCTTCTGCACGTCCTTGCTCAGCATGGTGCGCGCCTGCACCGGCGAGGTGTGCGTGCGCAGCACCATCGGCGTGCCGTCGGCGCGCGGTGGCAGATAGAACGTGTCCTGCATCTGGCGAGCGGGATGGTCGGGCGGGATGTTGAGGGCGGTGAAGTTGTGCCAGTCGTCCTCGATGTCGGGGCCGTCGGCCCAGGTGAATCCCATCTCGCCGAAGATCGCGCCGATCTCGTCCATCACCTGGCCGATCGGGTGCAGCGTGCCCTGTCCCTCGGGCCGCGCCGGCAGGGTGACGTCGATCTTCTCGGCGACGAGTTTCGCTTCCAGGGCCGAGGCGCTGAGCGAGCCCTTGCGCGCCTCGAGCGCGGCCTCGATCTCGCCCTTGAGCTGGTTCACCCGCGCGCCGAATTCCTTGCGCTGCTCGGGCGCGAGCCCGCCCAGCGTCTTCATCAGGCCGGTGACGCTGCCCTTCTTGCCGAGCGCCGCCACGCGGGCGGCTTCCAGCGCGCCGAGATCGGCGGCGGCCTGCACGGCGTCGAGCGCCTCGCTGCGAATCGTCGAAAGATCGTCCATCTTTCCCACTCTCGAAACCGAACACGAAAAAAGGGAGCCTGTGGTCCAGGCTCCCTCTTTGCGATGTCTGCCAGCCGCGCGTGACGCGCGGAAGACTACTTGAGGGCGGCCTGGGCCTGGTCGACCAAAGCCTTGAACGCTGCCGGCTCCCGGGTCGCGAGATCGGCCATGACCTTGCGGTCCATCTCGATCCCGGCCTTGAGGATGCCGTTCATGAACTGCGAATAGGTCATGCCATGCTCGCGGGTCGCAGCGTTGATGCGCTGGATCCAGAGGCCCCGGAACGCGCGCTTCTTGTTGCGGCGGTCGCGATAGGCGTACTGAAGGCCCTTCTCGACCTTCTCGATGGCGACGCGGAACGCCGCATTGGAGCGGCCGCGATAGCCCTTGGCGAGCTTCAGGACCTTCTTGTGACGAGCGTGTGCAGCCACGCCCCGCTTTACGCGTGCCATGGTCTACCTCTCGTACGGGAAGAAGTTGCGCTTGAGGATGCGGGTATCCGGATCGGACACGATCGCCATGCCGGTCGCCTGACGGAGGAAGCGGTTGCCCCGCTTGCTCATGC
The DNA here is from genome assembly GCA_947466085.1 of Rhodospirillales bacterium. Lineage (GTDB taxonomy): Bacteria > Pseudomonadota > Alphaproteobacteria > Reyranellales > Reyranellaceae > Reyranella. The sequence continues at coordinate 9,504 of CANIEC010000109.1, read as the reverse complement.
CGTGGCGCTTGCCGACGACCCCATGCTTTGCCTTGCCGGACGCGGTGAAGCGAAAACGCTTCTTGGCCGCGCTTTTGGTCTTCATCTTGGGCATTTTTGTTCCTTTTCAAAGGGTTAGCGCTTGCGCGCCGGCCCCGGTCCCCCGTGTGAACAGACGACCGGAAAGTCCTTACGAAGCTGCCGAGGCAATGCCCTTATTGGCCAAGCCGCTCGAAGGAACGGGGCTTATACAGAGGCGGCCCGATACGTGCAAGCATGCCGGGACCGGGCCGAAGGGCCATTTGACGGGGATTTTCGCATGAAACTGGCAGGCAAGGTGGCATTGGTGACGGGGGCCCAGCAGGGCATCGGGGCGGCGATCGCGCGGGCGCTGGCGGGCGAGGGGGCCAACGTCGCCGTGAGCTGGCTCGACGACCGGCCCAGCGCTGAGGCGGTGGCGCGCGACATCGCCCAGGTCGGCCGGAAGGCCCACCTGCTGAAGACCGACGTCTCGAAGGTCGCCGAGATCGAGGCGATGGTCGCCGAGACGGTGCAGGTGCTGGGCCCGCCCGACATCCTGGTGAACAATGCCGGCGTCTATCCGCGGGTGCCCCTGCTCGAGATGCGGGAGAGCGACTGGGACTATCTGATGGACATCAACCTGAAGGCCGGCTGCTTCGCCACCATCGCGGTCGCCAGGGCCCAGATCGCCGCCGGGCGGAAGGGCGGTTCGATCATCAACCTTTCCTCGCAGGCGATCCGCGGCGCCGTGCGCGGCGTCCACTACTGCGCCAGCAAGGGCGGCGTGGTCTCGATGACGCGGGCGATGGCTCTCGAACTGGCGCCGCACGGCATCCGCGTCAACGCGATCGCCCCGGGCACGACCGACACCGCCCAGCCGCGCTACGGCAACACCGACGCCGAACTCGTCGAGATGGCGCGCGCCAACATCCCGCTGGGCGGCAAGCTGCTGTCGGCCGAGCAGATCGCGCGGACGGCGGTCTTCCTCGCGTCGGACGATTCGGATGCCACGACGGGCCAGGTGCTCCACGTCAACGGCGGCTCATACATGCCTTAGCAGGGCGCCTGCTTCTTCCCGGTCTCAATGAAGGCCGCGAAACAGGCGCCGAATTTGCGGGAGAAGGAGGAGTCGGCGGCGGCGCCGTGGCCCTTGAAGCCTTCTGGCGCATCGATGATCTCGGCCTCGACGCTGTTCATGGCGAGAATCGAGCGGGCATCGTCCATGCGGCCGCCGACGTCGTAGGCATCGTCGGCGAAATTCACGACGACGAGGCGCGGCCCGCGCTTGATGCCTTCGAGCACGCGCTGCCACTCCGAGCGCGCGCGCGTCGGGTCGCGCATCTTGTCGACCGTTCCGTGGTGGGCCGCGGCGATGGAGATGACCCCGTCGGCCGCTGCGCCGCGCTGCAGCGCCGCCAGCGACACCCAGGCGCCGGCCGACTGACCGGCGAGGATGACGCGCCGGTAACCCATCGCCTTCGCTCTGGCGACGGCGTCGGCCAGCGCGGTGGCGTCGCTCGCCCAATCGGTGATCCACTCGCGATCGAAGCGATAGAGGTCATAGCCCAGGCGCGTGAACTGGCCGACCCAGGCCTGCGGCGCACTTTCGGTCGAGTTCTTGCCGGCCATGTAGCCGTGGCTCCAGACGAGCAGCCCGGTGGCGAGCTGCGGGCCGCGCATCGACCAGTACGGCTGCGGCCGCAGCCGCCCGATATCGACCGCGCCGACGGAACGGGCCGGCACCAGCTCGCGCCAGTCGTGTCCGGCCACGGTGTAGTTGTTGACGATGTGGAGTTTGCACTCCTGCTGGGTGCGCTCCAGGCAGCGCTTCAGGGCCGATGCTATGGCGAGCGCCGGGTCGGCGCCGCTGGCGCCGGCCCACCAGCTCGCCCGTCCGTCGGGCGATACGACGAAAGCGCGGTGCGGCCCGAAATTCTGAAACTCGGAGAGGAGGCGGGCGGCCTCGCTGTTCAGGGCCTGTGCGGGAGCGGGTGCCTGCGCAGGGCCCGGCGAGGGTGCCTGCGCGTGGGCAGCTGCGGTCACGCCGAACACAGCCGCAACGAGAAGGGTCCAGATGCGTTGTCTCACGGGCGAAGCCTAGCATTCTCCGCGCCCACTGGGGATTCCGGAACAATGAAGACTGTAGCCTTCGCCCTTCTGGCGCTTCTGGCGGCGGTGCCGGCTCAGGCGCAGCTGCAGGGGCCGCCCGTCTCATCCCTTCGACTGGAACCGCCGGCACCGCCCGCAAATGCGCAAGCCGCGGCGACACCGATGACCGGGCTCTCCAGTTCCGAGAAGGTGCGCGACAATCCCGGCGTCCAGTACCTGCTGATGAAAACCGTGGTCGCGCAATCGATCGGCGTACTCAAGACGCGAGCCCTGCCGGTCGAATCGGGCGGCTACAATCTCCTGAAGTATTGCTGGACCCCTGCCAACGTGCTGGGCGAGTGGGGCGAAAGCGCGGGCCTGCCCGGCGAGATGGTCGTGGGGGCGCTCGAAACCCTTTCGTGGTCGCGCGACCTTGTGCGGTCAGGCTATCCCGAAGCCCAGGTCGCGGAAGCGATTGGCCACTACGAGGCCGCGCTGGTTGCCGCCAACTTCGCCGATGCCGCCCGCGCTCGTGCCCTGGAGGGCTTGCGGGCCGAACTCGAAGGGCTGCAGATGCGGATGCCGGGGACGTCCGAAATCATAGCGCGCGAGCGCTGCAACCAGCAGCCCTCGTCGTTCGGCCTGAACGTCGCCACCGCACCCGACGGCGGGCGCGCCCACTTCATTCCCTACGTGCTGCACCAGTTCTGCCTCGCGCAACAGCTCGACCCCGGCGACGGGGTGCGATGCAACTACTGGCAGTCCGCGAGGGGCGATGGGCCGACGTCTTTTGCCGGCGAGACCGTGTACAGCGTGAGCTGGCCGGACAACACCGTGGTCACGGGGCGCTTCAACCCCGACGAGCAGCGTACCGACGGAACGGTGACGCTGCGGCAGCGGCCCCTGACCAAATAGGGGCCGCCTGTTCGGCGCCGATACGAACGCTTACTTGGCGCTTACTCAGCGCTTACTTGGGCGCCAGCACCATGATCATCTGCCGGCCTTCCATGCGCGGCATCGACTCGATCTTGGTGTGCTCGTCCATCTCGCCGCGCACGCGGTTCAACACTTCCATGCCGAGGTTGGCATGCACCATCTCGCGGCCGCGGAAACGCAGGGTGACCTTCACCTTGTCGCCTTCCTCGATGAACCGCTTCATGGCGCGCATCTTCACTTCGTAGTCATGATCATCGATGTTCGGGCGCATCTTGATCTCTTTGACTTCGATGACCTTCTGGTGCTTGCGCGCCTCGTGGGCCTTCTTCTGGGCCTCGTACTTGTACTTGCCGTAGTCGGAGATCTTGGCGACCGGCGGGACGGCATTGGGCGAGATCTCGATCAGGTCGAGGCTTGCCTCTTCGGCCATCTCGATGGCCTCGCGTGTGCTGACGACGCCGACCATCTCGCCGTTCTCGTCGATCAGTCGGACTTGCGCCGCGCGGATCTCGTTGTTGACGCGCGGACCCTCGCGGGTGGGCGCAGTCTGTTGTGCAGGTCGTGCTATGGCTTACTTCTCCTGTGCTGAAGCCCCGGTCTCGGGGCGGGTAGCGAGCCTGGGCCGCCCTAGAAGGGCGGCCTAGCCTCAGTTGAAAGTGTAGTGACGGCGGCCCCGAGTTCAAGGACCTCCTGCTTTTCCGAGCCCAGGCGGCGGATCGCCACCGTGCGGGCTTCCATGTCGCGCCGGCCGACCGCGAGGATCAGCGGCACGTGGGCCAGCGAATGCTCGCGGACCTTGTAGTTGATCTTCTCGTTGCGCAGGTCGGTGTCGACCCGCATCCCCGCGGCGCGAAGGGCCGCTGCGACCTCCTCGGCATAGCCATCGGCGTCGTTCACGATCGTGACCACCACCGCTTGTGTCGGCGCCAGCCAGAGCGGGAAGCGGCCGGCATAGTTCTCGATCAGGATTCCGATGATCCGCTCGAAGCTGCCGAAGATGGCGCGGTGCAGCATGACGGGGCGCCGGCGCGATCCGTCCTCGGCCACGTAGCTCGCGTCCAGGCGCTCGGGCAGCACGAAATCGACCTGCAGCGTGCCGCACTGCCAGTCGCGGCCGATCGCGTCGCGCAGCACGAACTCCAGCTTGGGCCCGTAGAACGCGCCTTCCCCGGGGTTGAGGATGAGCTCGAGCCCGGCCGCCTTGGACGCCGCCTTGAGCGCCCCCTCGGCCTGGTCCCAGACCGCGTCGGACCCGGCGCGGACCGGCGGACGGTCCGAGAACTTCACGAAATAGTCCGGGAAGCCCAGGTCCTTGTAGATCGAGCCCAGCAGCTCGCAGAACCGGATCGTCTCGCTCTCGATCTGCTCCTCGCTGCAGAAGATGTGAGCGTCGTCCTGCGTGAAGTTGCGCACGCGCATGATGCCGTGCAGCGCGCCCGACGGCTCGAAGCGATGGCACGAACCGAACTCGGCCATGCGCAGCGGCAGCTCGCGATAGCTGCGAAGCCCCTGGTTGAAGATCTGCACGTGACACGGGCAGTTCATCGGCTTCAGCGCGAAGATGCGCTTGTCGTCGTCGGCCAGGAACTCGCGCAGGCCTTCCTCGTTCTCGCTGAGATACATGTTCTCGCGGAACTTCTCCCAGTGGCCCGAGGCCTCCCACAGCTTGCGATCGACGAGCTGCGGCGTCTTCACTTCCTGGTAGCCGCCGGCATCCAGCTTGCGCCGTATGTAACTCTCCAGCGTGCGCCAGAACGTCCAGCCCTTCGGGTGCCAGAACACCATGCCCGCGGCTTCTTCCTGCTGGTGGAAGAGGCCCATCTCGCGGCCGAGACGCCGATGGTCGCGCTTCTCGGCCTCCTCGATGCGGTGCAGGTAGGCCTTCAGGTCCTTGTCGGAGAAGAAGACCGTGCCGTAGATGCGCTGGAGCTGGGCGTTGTTCCTGTCGCCGCGCCAATACGCGCCCGACACCTTCGTCAGCTTGAACGCCTTGCCGAGCTTGCCCGTCGAGGGCAGGTGCGGACCGAGGCACATGTCGAGCCAGTCGCCCTGCTTGTAGACCGAGATCTCCTCGTCCTTCGGCAGCTCGTCGGCCCACTCGGCCTTGAACTTCTCGCCGTGCTGGCTGAAGTAGTCCTTGATCTGCGCGCGATCCCACACCGAGCGCTCGATCGGCAGGTCGCGGTCGACGATCTCGGCCATGCGCTGCTCGATCTTCGCGAAGTCCTCGGGCGAGAAGGGCTGGTCGCGGACGAAGTCGTAGTAGAAACCGTCCTCCGTCGAGGGGCCGAACGTGATCTGCGTGCCGGGGAAGAGTTCCTGCACCGCCTGCGCCAGCACGTGCGCCGCGTCATGGCGGAGCAGCTCCAGCGCATCGGGGTCGCGCGACGTCACGATGCCGATTCTGGCGTCGCGGTCGACCACATGGGCGAGGTCGACCATCTTGCCGTCGACTCGGAGCGCGAGGGCTGCCTTGGCGAGGCCGGGACCGATCGACGCGGCGATCTCGGCGCCGCTGACGGGCTTGTCGAAGGACCGGACCGAGCCGTCCGGCAGGGAAATGTTGATCATTGAATTCACCAGCTAACGATATTCCGAACGAAATCCATCCGCCGACTCAAAGGGTCGGCAGCGGCAGGCCGGGAAGCCGCACGAGTGCGCGCGCCCGGCCGATTCAAGTTCGGACGGTGGTGATAACGGCAGGAGCGGTGAAAAACCGACGTTCCATGAGCGCGGAGATAGTTGCCGGGCAACGCTGAGTCAAGGTCAGCGGTCAGCCAGACGGTGGTAGAGCGCCAGGAACTGCTGATTGGACTGCGCCAGGCTGTAGTTGCTGCGCACGTGCTCCTGCGCCGTCCGCGCCAGTTCCGCCCGCCGCTCGACCGACAGCGACAGGGCGGCCTGCAGGGCTTCGGCCAGCGCCGCCGGATCGCCGGCCGGGGACAGCCAGCCCGTGACGCCGTCGGGACGCAGCGTCTCGGCGGCACCGCCCCCGTCCTCGGCGACGACCGGCCGTCCCATCGCCTGGGCTTCGATGAGGGCCCGGCTGAAGCCCTGGCGCGCACCGCCTGTCGACACGACGACGTCGGCCAGCATATAGGCCGCCGGCATGTCGTCGACATAGGGTCCGATCTGGACGCGGCCGTTGAGCTGCGCGGCTTCGATCGCGCGTTCAAGCTCCTTCTCGAAAGGAGTCGCGGCGCCGGTCGAGCCCAGCAGGAGGCAGAACACGTCGTCCCGTTCCAGCCGCCGGATCGCCTCGACGAGGATCTTCTGGCCATTGTCCGCGCCGAAGCGGCCGGGGCAGAGAACGAGATGGCTGCCGTCGGGCACGCGCAGCTCGCCGGCCAGTCGGATCAGCCGGTCGGCGCGCACGATCGCCGGATCGAAACGGTCGAAGTTGATGCCGGGGGTGATGACCTCCAGTCGATCCTGCAGCGACGGGAAGCGCTCTAGCGCATCGCGCGCGACATGCTGTGAGACGGCGATCACCGCATCGGCCCGCGATTGACGCGCCTCGACGAAACGGCCCGTGAGATCGGAAGCAAGGAACGGCCGGTGCAGGGTTGCGATCCACTTGACGCCGAGCCGCCGCGCGAGCGCGCGCGCGACCCAGCCCGTCGCCGGCGAACGCGCCTGGATGACGTCGACCTTCGCGTCGCGCAGGCTGGACGCGAGCTTGCCGGGCAGTGTCAGCCGTCCCCACACCGGATGAGATGGCGCGGGAAGTTCGATATGGCTCGCGCGCAGCCGCAGAAGGTCGGGGACCATGCTGCCGCCGGGCGACGCCACGATCGCCGAACCGCCCGCCGCAATGACGGCCTGCGCGGCTTCGAGCGTGGCGCGGGCGAGGCCGCCGCCGGCCAGTGTCGGAACGATCTGAAGCAGGGTGGGCGCGGACACGGGCGTTGCTTTTGGTTACATGATCAAGGGGAGGCAGCAGGTAACACGGGAGGCGCAACGTGGGTAGGGTCGAGCGGCTGCAGCGTGACGACGGCAACAGCATCGCCTATGCGGTGACGGAAGGACGTGCGCCGACCGTCGTCTTCCTCGGCGGCTTCCGGTCCGACATGACCGGCACCAAGGCGGTCGCGCTTGAAGCATGGGCCCAAAAGTCGGGCCGCGCCTTCCTGCGTTTCGATTATTTCGGTCACGGACAGTCGTCGGGCCGCTTCGAGGACGGCACGATCGGACGTTGGCTGGACGATTCGCTCGTCGCAATCGATCGATTGACCACGGGCAGGCTCGTGCTGGTCGGCTCCAGCATGGGCGGCTGGCTGTCGCTGCTGGCGGCCCGCGCACGCCCTGAACGGCTGGCCGGTCTGGTGCTGATCGCGGCCGCGCCCGACTTCACCGAGCGCATGTTGCTGAAGGGCCTTTCGCCCGAGGATCGCGCGACCCTGGAGCTTGACGGCCGGCTCGAACGTCCGTCGCAGTATTCGCCCGAGCCGTCGGTCTTCACCTGGAAGCTGATCGAGGAGGGGCGCCATCACCTGCTGCTCGACAAGCCGCTGGCACTTCCCTGTCCGGTGCGGCTGCTGCACGGCCAGAGCGATCCCGACGTGCCGTGGGAATACTCGCTGCAGATCGCGAAACATCTCGAGGCGCCGGAAGTCATCACCACTTTCATCAAGGGCGGCGACCATCGCCTCAGCACACCCGCGGACATCGCGCGCCTGATCGCCACGGTCGAGGAGCTGGTGGGTTAAAGAGATCCCGTCGTCTCGACCGGAGCGCAAGATTGAATCGAGCTGAGCATCCCCACGCCGACCTCACCCTGAGGAGCGAACGCAGTGAGCGTCTCGAAGGGTGGGCACGCGCACCGCGTCCGTTGCCCATCCTTCGAGACGCGCCGCTGCGCGGCGCTCCTCAGGATGAGGCGAATGGGTCAAGTTGAGACGGAACAACTCTGGTTGGTCGCCGCCGCGATTGCCTTCAGGCCTTCGCGATAGGTCGGGTAACGCAGCACGACGCCGAGCTCGCGCTTCAGCTTGTCGTTCCGGACGCGGCGGTTCTCCGAATAGAAGGAGCGGGCCATCGGCGACATCGTGGGCGCGGCTTGCTCCCAGGGAATGGCTGGCGGCACCGGCTGTCCCAGCAGCTCGCAGGCATAGGCGATGACGTCGGCATTCGAGGCCGGCAGATCGTCGGCCACGTTCCAGACCTCCGCTCCGCCCTCGCGCGCCGTGGTCTTCATCGCACTGGCGGCGATATCCTCGACATGGATTCGCGAGAAGAACTGGCCGGGTTTGTCGATGCGCTGGGCCATGCCGGCCTTCACGCGGTCGAGGGGGCTGCGGCCGGGACCGTAGATGCCCGGCAGCCGCAGGAGGTGGAGCGAGGCGCCGGTCGCGGCCGCAAGATCGCGCCAGCCCTGTTCGGCGGCGAGACGCTGCCGGCTGCGCGGCTGCGTCGGAAGGGCCGGTGTCGTCTCATCGACCCAGCCGCCCTCGTGGTCGCCATAGACGCCGGTGGTCGAGAGGTATCCCAGCCAGCGCGCCCGACCGAGCAACGCGCGGCAGGTGCGAAGTGCCGGGTCGCCGGACTCGCCCGGCGCGATCGTGCAGAGGACGTGCGTGGGCTCACCGAAGGCTTCGGACGACAGCGGGACGGTGCCATCGAACCTGTGAGCCTCGATTCTGGCTTCGCGCAGCCTGCGTGCTTTCTCTTCGGTCGTGCAGGTGCCGGCCACCGACCAGCCTTCCGCCCTCGCAAGCCTGGCGATTTCAAGGCCGCTGAAGCCCAGGCCGAAAATGAAAAGTCGTCTTGTCATCTTGTCAGGAACGCCTCCGCACGGTTCTTTTCAACCATGTTGTTCAAAGCAAAGAAGCTGTGGCCGCTGCTCGGTCTGCTCGCCGCGTCGCCGTCGCTCGCCCAGCCCATTCCCGTCATTCCAGCGCCCGCCAAGCCCTTGCCCGGACCGTCCGCGCTGGAAACGCGTCCGGATCACGTTCGCCGCTACACCGAGTGCATGCAGCTCGCGCGGATGGAGCCGCTGAAGGCCTTGCCGGCGGCCGAGAAATGGATCGTCGAAGGCGGGGGCATGGGCGCCCGCCACTGCGTTGCCGTCGCCATGTTCCGGTCGGGCAAGCATGCCCAGGCCGCGGCGCAGTTCGAGGCCATCGCCCGCGACATGGGCCAGGACCGGCCGGGTCTGCGCGCCGAGTTGTACGCCCAGGCCGGACAGGCCTGGATGGAGGCCGGCTCCGCCGAGAAGGCCGCCGCCGCGCAGAGCCGGGCACTCGAGCTCAAGACCAACGATCCCGACCTCTGGATCGATCGCGGCCTCTCCTACGCCGCCATGCAGTCCTGGCCGCGCGCCATCTCGGACTTCGACCAGGCCATCCGCCTGCGCCAGGACGATGTCGAGGTGCTGGTGCTGCGCGCCGCGGCCTGGCGCAATGCCCGCGATCCCGGCCGGGCCCTGGTCGACGTCAATCGCGCCCTGTCGATCGCGCCGGACCATTCCGAGGCGCTGCT
>CANIEC010000108.1 GCA_947466085.1 Rhodospirillales bacterium | reverse complement strand
GCGCCGCCGCCGCCGAGGAGGCGCGCGACACCGCGCGCAGCGAGACCAGCGTGGCCGAGGTCGAGCTCGATCGCCTGACCCGCCAGATCGCCGACGACGAGGCGTTGCGCCAGAGCGTTTCGCGCGAGATCGCGGAGCTTCAGGATCGTCTGCGCCGCCTGTCGTCGCGCCGTGATGAAGTCTCGGCGCAGCAACGGCAGCTCGAGACCGAACTGTCCAACCTGCCGGCGCTGCCGGAGGTCGAGGCCGAACTCGAAGCCGCCCGCGCCGCGCTGGAAGAGGCGCGTTTCAGCGGCCAGGAGGCGATCGAAGCCGCCCGCGAGGCCGAGCATTACGAGTCAGATGCAGCGCGTCAGGCGGTCGCCAGGGCTGAAGCGGAACGCCTCGACATGGAAAGGGCCCGTGCGGCTGAACGTGAGGCAGCGGAAGCAAGCCACGCCACCGCTGTCGAGGCGCTGCAGAAGACCAATGCGCGCCTGACCAAGCTGCGCGCCGAGGAAGCGGGCGTCGCCGCCGCGCTGAAGTCGGCGGCCGATTCGCTGTGGCCGCCGCTGCTCGACGCCCTCTCCGTCGAGCCGGGCTTCGAGAAGGCCTTGGGCGCGGCCTTCGGCGATGAGCTCGAGGCTTCGTCGGACCGTGGCGCGCCGGTGCACTGGCTGCCGCTCGAGGCGCTGGCCGAGACGCCGGCCCTGCCCGAAGGCGCGACGCCGCTCGGCGCGCATGTCGGCGCTTTGCCTGAGTTGGCCCGTCGTCTGTCCTTCATCGGCATCGTGGCCAACGACGAGACCGGCGCGGCGCTGCAGGGCGCGCTCAAGCCCGGCCAGCAGCTGGTCACCCGCGAGGGCGCCGTCTGGCGCTGGGACGGCTACACGATGCGGGCCGGTGCGCCGTCGACCGCGGCCGTGCGGCTGAGCCAGCGCAACCGCCTGGCCGAGATTCGCCATCAGATCGACGGCATCGTCGCCGAGCTGACGGTCGAGCAGGCACGCGTCGATGCCGAGAAGACCTGGCTGGCCGCGGCCCGCGATGCCGAGAAGACCTGCGTCGACCAGGCCCGCGCCCATGAGCGCAGCGTGGCCGACGCCGCGCGTCGCAAGACGCAGGAGGCCGGCGAGGCGACCCGGGCCGCCGAGCGCGCCGCCCAGGCGGCCATCGGCGCCGCCGAGCGTCTGGCCACGCAGGCCCGCGACCGTCACGTCGAGATTGCCCGTCGCACCGACCAGTTGCGCACGCGCCTGGCCGGCATCGAGACGGTGGTGGCCGAAGTGCTGGGCGACATCGCCGAGGTCGAGATGCGGCGCACCTTCCGCGAGGCGCGCCTGTCATCGATCGCCGACACCCAGGCCGACCGCGCCGAGGCCGGCGCGCTGCGCGTGCGCATCGCCGAACTGCGGGCGGCGCTGGTTGAGGCCGAGGGCCAGTGCGACCGTCTCGCGCGCGAGTCGAAGATGCGGGTCGAGCGCCTGGCGCAGATCGCGCAGGATCACGAAGGCTGGAGCAAGCGACTGCGCGAGGCGGACGGCCAGATCGTCGAACTCGACGCACGGCGCGAGCAGACGGCGGCCGCGATCGCCGAACTGGCGGCCAAGCCGGCGGAGATCGAGGAGAAGCGGTTCGTCCTCGGCGAGGAGATCGACAAGGCCGAGGCCAACCGTCAGGAGGCGGCCGACCGGCTGGCGATCGGGGAGACCCGTCTGGCCGAGGCCGACAAGGCGCTCCGCCAGGCCGAGACCGAGATGGGCCAGGCGCGCGAGACTCGCGTCCGCCGCGAAGGCCAGGTCGAGCAGGCCACGAAGGATCGCGAAACGGTGGTCGAGCGTATCGCCGAGCGCCTGCGCTGCGAGCCCGACGGCGTGATGGCGCTGGCCGAGGTCCAGTCGCTCGACGAGCTGCCGGATCTCGAGAAGGCCGAGCACAAGCTCGAGCGGCTGGTGCACGAACGCGAGACGATGGGCGCCGTGAACCTGCGGGCCGAGGAAGAGGCCAACGAACTCGAGCAGCAGATCACCGCCATGACGGCCGAGCGCGACGACCTGGTCGCCGCCATCGGTCGCCTGCGCCAGGGCATCCAGAGCCTCAACCGCGAGGGCCGCGAGCGTTTCCTCGCCGCCTTCGAGCAGGTCAGCGGTCACTTCCAGCAGCTCTTCACCAAGCTGTTCGGCGGCGGCAAGGCCGAGCTGCGGCTCACCGAGTCGGAGGATCCGCTCGAGGCCGGCCTTGAGATCCATGCCAGCCCGCCGGGCAAGAAGCTGCAGGTCATGTCGCTGCTCTCGGGCGGCGAGCAGGCGCTGACGGCCCTGTCGCTGCTGTTCGCGGTGTTCATGACGAACCCGGCGCCGATCTGTGTGCTGGACGAGGTGGATGCACCGCTGGACGATCTGAACGTGGAGCGCTTCTGCGGCCTGGTGAACGACATCGCCGGCCGCACCGACACGCGCTTCCTGATCATTACCCACCATCGCGTCACGATGGCGCGCATGGATCGGCTCTACGGCGTGACCATGGCCGAGCGCGGGGTCTCCCAGCTCGTCTCGGTCAACCTGCAGGAGGCCGATCGCATGGTGGCCTAGGACGGCCCGGCAGAGTTCAGCCTAAACAAGCAAGACTATCTTCCTCTCAAAAAACTGGGCGCCGGCTGGCCTGACGGCGCCCTTTTCTTTGCCCCGCTTCCCGGGGCTGCCCTTCTCAGCGCAGGAGCGGGCCTGTAGTGTCCGGCCCATGCCCGACACGCTCAGCCCCAACGTTACCGATGTCATCGAACTGACGCGCACGCTCGTCCGCTGCGAGAGCGTGACGCCGCGCGAAGCAGGTGCCTTGCAGCTGCTGGAACAGACGCTGGCGCCGCTCGGCTTCACGTGCGAGCGCATGGATTTCACCGAGGCCGGCACCGACGACGTGGCCAACCTCTATGCCCGCATCGGCAGCGGCGGGAAGCATTTCTGCTTCGCCGGCCATTCCGACGTGGTGCCGGTGGGCGATCTCTCGTCGTGGACGATCGGGCCGTTCGCGGCCGAACTCTCCGGCGGCTATCTGTTTGGTCGTGGCGCGGCCGACATGAAGGGCGCGATCGCGGCCTTCACCGATGCCGCCGCCCGCTTCCTCAGCAAGCGCGGCCGCGATTTCGGCGGCTCGATCAGCCTGCTGATCACCGGCGACGAGGAAGGCCCGGCAGTGAACGGCACCGTCAAGATGCTGCAGCGACTGGCCCGGCGCGGCGAGACGATCGATGCCTGCATCGTCGGCGAGCCCACCAGCTCGAAGCGCTTCGGCGACATGATGAAGATCGGCCGCCGCGGCAGCATGACCGTCGACCTGGTCGTGCGCGGCGTACAGGGGCACGTGGCCTATCCCGAGCGGCTCGACAATGCCGTCCATCGCCTGTCGGCGATCATCGAGGCGCTGGTGCGCGAGCCGATCGACAAGGGCAGCACGCATTTCGGGCCGACGTCGCTGCAGTTCACGACCGTCGATGTCGGCAACCCGGCGACCAACATCGCGCCGGGCACCGCCAAGGCGCGCTTCAACACGCGCTTCAACGACCTCTGGACCTCGAAGACGCTGCTCGCTCATCTCAAGGAGCGCATCGAGCGCGCCAGCGAGGCACTGGGCGGCAACGGCACCGTCGAATACAGCGTCCAGGTCTCCGGAGAGTCCTTCTATACGCCACCGGGTCCGCTGAGCGACCTCGTCGCCGGCGCGGTCCGCGACGTCGCGGGGGTGGAGACGGAACTGTCGACGACGGGAGGCACGTCGGACGCGCGGTTCATCCGCAGCTATTGCCCGGTCCTCGAATTCGGGCTGGTCGGCGAGAGCATGCACAAGGTCGACGAGAAGAGCGCGGTCGCCGACCTCAAGATGCTGGCCCGCGTCTACGAAGCGGTTCTCGACCGTTACTTCACGGTCTGAGGGCGTGCTTGGCGCTGGCGAAATCGCCCGGGGGATTCAGGGTGCGATCGGGCTTCTGAAGCGCGACCCGGTCGCGCCGTCCTCCTTCGACAATACGCGGGAAGCCTGCCTGCGGTCGTTCCAGGTGATGATCCTGGTCGCACCGCTGCACGCCGCGCTGATGCTGTTGCGGTATGCCTTCGTCACGTCGACGGCCGACGAACTCGAGATCGTGCTGGTGGAGACACTGCGCTACGTCGTCGAATGGACCCTGTTTCCCGTCCTGTTCTACGAGATCGCGGCGCGGCGAAACTGGCTCAACCGGTTTCCGCGCTACATCTCCGCGCTGAACTGGGTCAACCTGCCTGCGATGATCGTGGCGGTGATCGGCGTGGTACTGGCCTCGCTGCTGCCGCCCCTGCCGGGCGAGCTCATCCGCATCGGGCTGCAGGCGCTCTTCTTCTACTGGTTCCTGGTGACGACCCGGATGGTGCTCGGCGCCACCTGGCCGGTCGCGGCTCTCCTGCTGATCGTCAACTGGGTCCCGTCGCTCTTCCTCTCACTGATCGTCGATCGCTTCCTTGGCGTCGCCGTCGCGGTCGGTGCCTAGCTCGTAGCGCACTTCCATCAGGCAGAGCCCGTGCGGCGGCGCCGTCGGCCCGGCGCGCGCACGATCGTGGGCGGCGAGCGCCGTTTCGACATCGCGGCGGGTCCACTGGCCGCGCCCGACGAGATGCAGCGTTCCCACGATGATGCGCACCTGGTTGTGCAGGAAGGACCGCGAGCCGACATCGACGTGGATCTCCTCGCCATGGCGCGTGACCTTCAGCAGGTCGAGCGTCTTAAGCGCCGACGGCGACTGGCAGGCGGTCGAGCGGAAGCTGTTGAAGTCGTGCCGGCCGACCAGCACCGACGCAGCGTCCGCCATCAGCGCGACGTCGAGAGAGCCCGGCACGTGCCAGAGCTGGCCGCGGTCGAGCGCGGGCGGCGCGCGGCGATTGATGATGCGATAGCGGTAGCGCCGCCACGTCGCGGAGAAACGCGCATGGAAACCGGGAGGGGCCGGTTCGGCGACGAGCACGCAGACCGGTTGGGGTTTCAGGTGGAAGTTGATCGCCGAGCGGATGGTCTCCACCGGCCACGCGCGCGACAGGTCGAGATGGACGATCTGGCCGCGGGCATGCACACCGGTGTCGGTGCGGCCGGCGGCCTGCACCGGCGGGCGCTCGCCACAGAAGGCGAACACCGCCTCTTCGAGGGCAGCCTGGACGGAGGGCCCATTCGGCTGGCGCTGCCATCCGACGAACGGCTCGCCGTCATACTCGATCGTGAGCTTGTAGCGCGGCACGATGTCAGGTCGGCAGGGACAGAATGGCCGGTGGCGCCAGCACGGTGCCGGGTTCGAGCGCGAAGCCGCGCAAAAAGGCGTCCGCCGATTGTGCCGACTTGCCGGGCCGCTGCAGCTTGAGCAGCTTCAGCCCGCCGACGCCGCAGGTCACGACCGGAAAGCCGTCGCGCGCGATGGTCACGCCGCCTGGGGGGCCGCCCGCCAGGGTGAGCGCGGCCGCCAGGACCTTGATGCGTTCGGTGCCGCCCTCCTTGGGGGCCTCGAACGACGTGCCGGGCCATGGATGGAAGGCGCGCACCTTGCGCTCCAGTTCGGCGGCCGGCCGGCGCCAGTCGAGCACGCCTTCCTCCTTGCCGAGCTTGTGGGCGTAGGTGACGCCCTCGGCCGGCTGGTCCACCGGCTCGAGGCTTCGCCGCAGCAGGCCGTCGAGGGTCGACACGATCATCCGCGCGCCGAGATCCGCCAAGCGGTCGTGCACGCTCTCGGCGGTATCGGCGGCCGAGATCGGCGTGCTTTCCGCCAGCAGCATCGGGCCGGTGTCGAGGCCTTCATCCATGCGCATGGTGGTGACGCCGGTCTCGGCGTCGCCCGCGAGGATGGCGCGATGGATGGGGGCGGCGCCGCGCCAGCGCGGCAGCAGCGAGCCATGGATGTTGATGCAGCCGAGGACCGGCGCGTCGAGGAAGCTTTTGGGCAGGATATGACCGTAGGAGACGACGACGGCGGCATCGAGGTCGAGCGCCTTGAAGGCCTGGGCCTCCTCGTCGCTCTTCAGGGTGCGCGGCGTGCGGACCGGCAGACCGAGTTCGTCGGCGAGCTGATGGACGGGTGTCTTGCGCTCCTGCTGGCCGCGGCCCGCTGGCTTGGGGGCCCTCGTGTAGACGCAGGCGACGTCGTGGCCGGCTTCGGCCAGCGCCCGGAGGGCTGGCACGGCAAAGGCGGAGGTGCCGAGGAACGCAATCTTCATCGCCGCACCTTATAGGCAGCCGGGCGGCGGTGAGCTAGGTATGCCGCCGCAATGGAAGCCAGTACCCCCTCGACCGGCAAGGGCCCGCTCGCCAACCTCGCCGCGCGCCGCGCCGCCGGCGAGATCCACGCCGATCCCGTGCAGGAAAAAGTCGTTCTGCGATTGCAGGCGATCCATGACCAGCTCGCGGCGATGGCCAACGCGCAGCCGGTCAAGACGGGATTCCTTGCGCGTCTCGGCCTCGGTCACGCGCCCAAGCCGCCTGAGGGGCCGCACGGTCTCTACATCTGGGGCTCGGTCGGCCGCGGCAAGTCCATGCTGATGGACCTGTTCTTTGCCGATGCGCCGGTGGCGAAGAAGCGCCGCGTCCACTTCCATGAATTCATGCTGGAAGTTCAGGCCCGCCTGCATCGTCGGCGCGAGGAGCTGGCAGCGAAGGGCGCGCCGCCGGAATCCGACACCATCGTGCCGATCGGCAAGGAGATCGCCGCCGAGACGCGGCTGCTCTGCTTCGACGAATTCCAGGTGACCAACATCGCCGATGCGATGATCCTCGGCCGCCTGTTCGAGACGCTGTTCGAGGAGGGGATCACGGTGATCGCCACCTCCAACCGCGCGCCCGACGATCTCTACAAGAACGGCCTGCAGCGCGACCGCTTCCTGCCGTTCATCGAGCTGGTGAAGCAGCGGCTCGAAGTGCTGGAGCTGGGCGGTTCGCAGGACTACCGGATGGGCCGGTTGCGCGAGTTCGATCTCTACCTGACGCCGCTCGGGGCCTGGGCGACGACGAAGCTCGATGAAGCATTCCGGGCGCTCAGCAATGGCGCCGACGGCGAGCGGCGCGTGCTGCGCACACAGGGCCGCAACGTCGAGGTGCCGCGTGCCGCCCCCGGTGTCGCCATGGCGCATTTCATGGACTGGTGCGCGAGGCCGATGGGTGCGGCGGACTTCCTCTGCATCGCCGACAATTTCCACACCGTCATCGTGGCCGAGATCCCCAAAATGGGGCCGGACAGCCAGGACAAGGCGGTTCGCTTCGTGACGATGATCGATACCTTCTATGAGAGAAAGGTGAAGTTCGTCTGTTCGGCGGCGGCCAATCCGGGCGGTCTCTATCCCGAAGGCGACGGCTCCTTCGAATTCCAGCGCACCGTCTCGCGGCTGATGGAAATGCAGAGCCCCGAATATCTGAACCTGGAGCACATCGCCTAATTGTGATTGTGGGCCCGTTCGCGCGCAGCATAGGCTCTGCGGCGTTTTTCAGAGATTTTTCCGGAGGCAGGACATGGACGGCGATCGCATGATTACCTTGAACGAAGGCGGCCTGTCGCGGCGCGGTGCCATCAAAGCCACGGCGACCGGTGCGGCGCTCGGCGGCGCGTTCGCGTTGTCGGTGCAGCCGGTCCAAGCGCAGACCATGATCGTCACGCCGGCCGACGGCCTGACGGCGGGCGCCGTCAAGGTCAAGACCAAGGACGGCAAGGAGATGGACGCCTACCGCGCCATGCCGGCCTCGGGCCAGGCTTTCGCCACCATCCTGGTCGTGCAGGAAATCTTCGGCGTCCACGCGCATATCGCCGATCTCTGCCGCCGTTTCGCCAAGGCCGGCTACTACGCCATCGCGCCGGAACTCTACTTCCGCCAGGGCGATCCCAAGTCCATCACCGACATGCAGGCGCTGCTGCGCGAGATCGTCTCGAAGGTGCCGGACGAGCAGGTCATGGGCGACCTGGACGCGACCGTCGATTTCGCCAAGGGCGAGGGCAAGGCCGACACCGCCAAGCTCGGCATCACCGGCTTCTGCTGGGGTGGTCGCATCGTCTGGCTCTATGCCGCCCACAGCGCGGCGCTCAAGGCCGGCGTTGCGTGGTACGGACGGGTCGTCGGCGACTCGACGCCGAATACGCCCAAGCATCCGGTCGACATTGCCAAGGATCTCAAGGCGCCGGTACTCGGCCTCTATGGCGGCGCCGACACCGGCATTCCGAACGACACCGTCGACCGCATGCGCGCGGCGCTGAAGGCCGGCAGCCCGGCCGCCCAGAAGTCGCAGATCGACACCTATCCGGACACGCCGCACGCCTTCAACGCCGACTACCGCCCGTCCTACCGCAAGGAACAGGCGGAGGATGCGTGGAAGAAGGCACTTGCCTGGTTCAAAGCCAACGGTGTCTGATCGGCCCATGGCCGAAACGATCAACCTCAAGACCCGGTCGGGCCTCGCATTCACCACGGATGTCGATGGCCCGGTCGGCGGACCGCTCGTGCTGATGCTGCACGGGTTTCCCGAATCGCGGCACAGCTGGCGGGCCGCCCTGCCGGTGCTGGCGGCCCAGGGCTATCGGGCCGTCGCGCCCGACCAGCGCGGCTATTCGCCCGGCGCGCGGCCCGATCCGGCCGATCTTTCCAACTATGCGTTCGACCGGCTGATCGACGACGCGATCGAGATCGCGGCGGCGGCCGGCTACGACGGCAAGCGCTTCCATCTCGTGGGTCACGATTGGGGCGGGCAGGTGTCGTGGGGAGTCGCCGGCGCGCACCCCGATCGCCTGGCCTCGCTCACCATCTTGTCGCGGCCGCATCCGCAGTCGTTCCGGCAGGCGCTCCTGAAGGAAGACGGCGACCAGAAGCATCGCTCGCGCCACCATCGCGCCTTCCTCGAACCGGAGACCGGCAAGCTGCTGCTGGCCGACAACGCCAAGCGCCTGCGCGACGGGCTGTTCGGGCAGGGCGTGCCGTCGGAGGCGCTGGAGGATCATCTGTCGGTGCTGGGCCATCCCGAGGCACTCGAAGCCGCTCTCGCCTGGTACCGTTCCAACAAAGGGCTGGCAGCGGATATCGGAACCATCGCCGTGCCGACGCTCTATATCTGGGGCGATGCCGATGCGACGGTGGGGCCTGACGCGGCCTACGGCACGGCGGACTTCGTGAAGCCCTCCTTCGCGATGGAAGTGCTGCCCGGCGTCGGCCATTTCGTGATGGACCAGGCACCGGCCAAGGCGACCGATCTGCTGCTGGCGCACCTGGCGAAACACCCGGTCTGAACCCGTCTGTCTTGCTGCCCCGAGCGAATCGCGCTACCACGCGGCGCCTTTAAGAACGGGAGTTTTTCGCATGGCTCGCAAGAAGATCGCGCTGATCGGCGCCGGACAGATTGGCGGCACGCTCGCGCTGCTCGCCGGCCAGAAGGAACTGGGCGATATCGTCCTGTTCGACATTCCCGCCGCCGAGGGCACTGCCAAGGGCAAGGCGCTCGACATCGCCCAGCTGAGCCCCGTCGAGGGCTTCGACGCCAAGTACAGCGGCTCTTCGGACTACAAGGACATCGAGGGCGCGGACGTCGTGATCGTCACCGCCGGCGTGCCGCGCAAGCCCGGCATGACCCGCGACGACCTGGTCGGCATCAACGCCAAGGTCATCGATTCGGTCGGCAAGGGCATCAAGCAGCACGCGCCGAACGCCTTCGTCATCGTCATCACCAATCCGCTCGACGCGATGGTCGGCCTGATGCAGGAAGTCACCGGTTTCGCGCCGGAGAAGGTCGTCGGCATGGCCGGCGTGCTCGACAGCGCTCGCTTCCGCCTGTTCCTCGCCGAGGAATTCAACGTGTCGGTCGAGGACGTCACGGCCTTCGTGCTGGGCGGCCACGGCGACACGATGGTGCCGCTACTGCGCTACTCGACGGTCGGTGGCATTTCGCTGCACGATCTGGTCGACATGGGCTGGACCACCAAGGAGCGCCTCGAGCAGATCGTCCAGCGCACCCGTGACGGCGGCGCCGAGATCGTGGCCCACCTCAAGACCGGCTCGGCCTTCTACGCCCCGGCCGCGTCGGCCATCGCGATGGCCGAGTCCTACCTCAGGGACAAGAAGCGCGTCATTCCCTGCGCCGCCAAGCTGAATGGCGAGTACGGCGTGAAGGGCCTCTACATCGGCGTGCCCGTCGTGATCGGCTCCAAGGGTGTCGAGCGCATCGTCGAGGTCGAATTCAACGCCGAGGAAAAGGCGATGTTCGACAAGTCGGTCGCCGCCGTGCAGTCCCTGATCGACGCCACCAACAAGATCGTTGGCCGTTGAAATAGTAGGGTCTTTCGACTTTAGTCGAGCGACCGCAAACGTTCATCGATCCATCGTTGCCAAGGGGCTGCGGCGCTCATAAAGTGCCGCATCCCTTGGTCAGTTGCGTTTAAAAACTGAGGGGCCGCGTTTCTCGCACGCCGTCCCGAACGATAGGACCCCATGAATATCCACGAGTATCAGGCCAAGGCCCTCCTGGCCAAATTCGCCATCCCGATTTTGAAGGGGGGCGTCGCTTACACCAAAGACGAAGCGATGGATGTCGCCCGCAAGCTGGGTGGCACCGTCACGGTGGTGAAGGCGCAGATCCATGCCGGTGGACGCGGCAAGGGTCACTTCAAGAACGATCCGGCTGGCAAGGGCGGTGTCCGCATCGCCAAGTCCGCCGACGATGTCGGCGCCCAGGCAGCGGCGATGCTGGGCCAGGATCTCGTGACCAAGCAGACGGGCGACACGGGCCGCACCGTGAAACGGCTCTACATCGAGGACGGCTGCGACATCAAACGCGAGCTGTATCTCTCGATGCTGGTCGACCGTGCGGTCGGCCGCATCGCCGTCGTCGCCTCGACCGAGGGCGGCATGGACATCGAGACCGTGGCGCACGAGACGCCGGAGAAGATCGTGACGCAGGCGATCGATCCCGCCGCCGGTTACCAGCCCTTCCAGGGCCGCAAGATCGCGTTTGCGCTCGGCCTCACGGGCAAGCAGGTCGGCGCCTTCACGACGCTGCTCGGCAACCTCTACCGCGCCTATGTCGATCTCGACGCCTCGCTGATCGAAATCAATCCGCTGGTCGTGACCGGTGCCGGCGACATCGTGGCCCTCGATGCCAAGATGAACTTCGACGACAACGCGCTCTACCGGCACAAGGACATCGAGGAACTCCGCGACATCGACGAGGAGGACCCGGCCGAGACCGAGGCCGCCAAGTATGCGCTGAACTACGTGAAGCTCGACGGCCAGATCGGCTGCATGGTGAACGGCGCGGGCCTCGCGATGGCCACCATGGACATCATCAAGCTCTATGGATCGGAGCCCGCCAACTTCCTCGACGTGGGCGGCGGTGCCACCAAGGAGCGGGTGACGGCGGCGTTCAAGATCATCCTCAAGGATCCCAACGTCGAGGGCATCCTGGTCAACATCTTCGGCGGCATCATGCGCTGCGACGTGATCGCCGAAGGCGTCGTGGCGGCTGCGCGCGAGGTCAACCTGCACGTGCCGCTGGTCGTCCGGCTGGAAGGCACGAACGTCGACCTCGGCAAGAAGATACTCAAGGAATCGGGCCTCAAGATCACCTCGGCGGAGAACCTCGCGGACGCCGCCGAGAAGATCGTCAAGGCCGTCAAGGAGAACAACTGATGGCCGTCCTGGTCGACAAGAACACCAAGGTCATCTGCCAGGGCATCACCGGCTCGCAGGGAACCTTCCATTCCGAGCAGGCGATCGCCTACGGCACCAAGATGGTGGGCGGCGTGACGCCGGGCAAAGGCGGCACCAAGCATCTCGACCTGCCGGTGTTCGACACCGTCGCCGAGGCGGTCGAGAAGACCGGCTGCAATGCGTCGGTGATCTACGTGCCGCCGCCCTTCGCGGCCGACTCGATCCTCGAGGCGATCGACGCCGAGATCCCGCTGATCGTCTGCATCACCGAGGGCATCCCGGTGGTCGACATGGTCAAGGTCAAGCGGGCCCTCACCGCCTCCAAGTCGCGGCTGATCGGCCCCAATTGCCCGGGCGTGATCACGCCGGGCGAGTGCAAGATCGGCATCATGCCGGGCCACATCCACAAGCGCGGCAGGATCGGCATCGTCTCCCGCTCGGGCACCCTGACCTACGAGGCGGTGGCGCAGACCACGGCGGCCGGCCTCGGCCAGACCACCTGCATCGGCATCGGCGGCGATCCGGTGAACGGCACGAACTTCATCGAGTGCCTCGACATGTTCATCCGCGATCCCGAGACCGAGGGCATCGTGATGATCGGCGAGATCGGCGGTGACGCCGAGGTCAAGGGCGCCGAGTTCCTCAAGGCCTCCGGAACGAAGAAGCCGGTGGTCGGTTTCATCGCCGGTCGCACCGCTCCTCCGGGCCGTCGCATGGGTCATGCCGGCGCGGTGATCTCGGGCGGCAACGACACCGCGGCGTTCAAGGTCGACGCCATGCGGGCAGCCGGCATCAGGGTTGCGGAGTCGCCTGCGGCTTTGGGCGAGGAAATGCTTAAGGCCATGCAGGGCTGACGAGCGGATTTGCCGCCCGGCCCCTGCCGGGCGGCCAGCAGAGACAGGCCAGGGAGTATCGGGCCATGAGAGCAGAACAGACGTCGTTCCTGTTCGGCGCAAACGCGCCCTTCATCGAGGAACTCTACGCACGCTTCCTCGCCGACCCCAATTCGGTCGACGCGGAATGGCAGACCTTCTTCGGCGCCCTCGCCGAACAGAAGGGCGACGTGCTGGCCGAGGTGCGCGGCGCCTCCTGGGCGCCCAACGGCGCCCGGGTGATCGGCGCCGTCGATCCCGACGCCGTTCCGGCCGCGGCCAACCGCAACGTCAAGGGCGGCAAGGCGGCCGCCGGGGCAGCGCCGGCTGCGCCGGCGATCGCCGGCAAGACCCAGGAAGAGATCCGCGCCGCCGCCCAGGACACGGCGCGGGCGCTGATGCTGATCCGCGCCTATCGCATCCGCGGCCATCTCGAGGCCGACCTCGATCCGCTCGGCCTCGTGCGCCAGGCGCCGCATCGCGAGCTCGATCCCGCGACCTACGGCTTCACCGACGCCGACTGGGACCGTCCGATCCTGATTTTCGGGTCGCTGGCGCTGGGCGAGTCCGCCACGCTGCGCCAGATCATGGAGCGCCTGCGCAAGACCTATTGCGGCAAGATCGGCGTCGAGTTCATGCACATCTCCGATCCCGACCAGAAGGCGTGGATCCAGGAGCGCATCGAGCACATCGAGAACCACACCGAGTTCACGGTCACCGGCCGCAAGATGATCCTCGAGCGGGTCGGCGAGGCCGAGGGGCTCGAGCGCTACCTGCATGTGAAGTTCGTCGGCACCAAGCGCTTCGGCCTCGACGGCGGCGAATCGCTGATCCCCGGCATCGAGCAGATCCTGAAGCGCGGCGGCCAGCTCGGCGTGAAGGAAGTGATGCTCGGCATGCCGCATCGCGGTCGCCTCAACACGCTCGTGCACGTGATGCACAAGAGCTACACCGCGCTGTTCTCCGAGTTCCAGGGCCGCTCCTCGCAGCCCGAGGAGATGCGCGGCTCGGGCGACGTGAAGTACCATCTCGGCGCCTCGGCCGATCGCGAATTCGACGGCAACGTGATCCATCTCTCGCTCTCGCCCAACCCTTCGCATCTCGAGGCGGTGAACCCGGTCATCCTCGGCAAGGCGCGCGCCAAGGAAGACCAGCGCGGCGACACCGACCGCAGCCAGGTCATGTGCATCCTGATGCACGGCGATGCGGCCTTCGCGGGCCAGGGCCTGGTGGCCGAGAGCCTCGACCTGTCCGACCTCGCGGGGTACCGCATCGGCGGCACCATCCATTTCATCGTGAACAACCAGATCGGCTTCACGACCCTGCCGACGGAATCGCGCTCCGGTCCCTATTGCACCGAAGTCGCGAAGATCGTGCAGGCGCCGATCCTCCACGTGAACGGCGACGATCCGGAGGCGGTGGTCCACGTCGCGCGCATCGCGACCGAGTTCCGTCAGCACTTCAAGCGCGACATCGTCATCGACATGTTCTGCTACCGCCGGCACGGTCACAACGAGGGTGACGAGCCGATGTTCACCCAGCCGCTGATGTACAAGGAGATCGGCGCGCATCGTTCGGTGAAGGAAGTCTACGCGGCGGCCCTCGAGGCCGAGGGCGTCGTGACGGCGGAGGAAGTCGCCGCCATGGACAACGCGCTGCGCGAGAAGCTCGACAAGGCGCTCGAGGCCGCCACCAACTACAAGCCGAACAAGGCCGACTGGCTCGAGGGCAAGTGGGCGGGCTTCACGGTCGCGCCGGGCGAGGAGGATCGCAAGGGCGTCACCGCCGTCGATCTCGACAGGCTGAAGGCGGTCGGCCGGGCGCTCTCGGAGCCGCCGAAGAACTTCGAGCTCAATCGCAAGATCACGCGCCAGCTCCAGGAGAAGCGCAAGACCATCGATACCGGCGAGAACATCGACTGGGCGACCGGCGAGGCACTGGCCTTCGGCACGCTCCTGGCGGAAGGCACGCCGGTCCGTCTCAGCGGCCAGGATTCCGGCCGCGGCACCTTCTCCCAGCGCCACTCGGTGCTGGTCGATCAGGCGACCGAGGCCAAGTACATCCCGCTCAACCATGTGGCCGACAGTCAGGCCCGCTACGAGGTGATCGACAGCCCGCTGAACGAGGCGGGCGTGCTGGGCTTCGAGTACGGCTACTCGCTGGCCGAGCCCAATGCGCTGGTCCTGTGGGAGGCGCAGTTCGGCGACTTCGCGAACGGCGCGCAGGTCATCATCGACCAGTTCATCTGCTCGGGCGAGAGCAAGTGGCTGCGCATGTCGGGCCTGGTGATGCTGCTGCCGCACGGCTACGAGGGCCAGGGCCCGGAGCACAGCTCCGCACGCCTCGAGCGCTACCTGCAGCTCTCCGCCGAGGACAACTGGCAGGTCATCAATCCGACGACCCCGGCCAATTACTTCCATGCGCTGCGCCGGCAGATGCGCCGCACCTTCCGCAAGCCCCTGGTGGTGATGACGCCGAAGTCGCTGCTGCGTCACAAGGATTGCGTGTCGACCCTGGCCGATTTCGGGCCGGGCAGCTCGTTCCGCCGCATCCTCGTCGAGACCGACCAGTTGGTCGACGATGCCGGCGTCCGCCGCGTCATCCTGTGCTCGGGCAAGGTCTATTTCGATCTCGTCGCCGAGCGCCGCAAGCGCAAGATCGACGACATCGCCATCCTGCGCATCGAGCAGCTCTACCCGTTCCCGTTCACTCGGTTGGGCGTGCGGCTCGCGCAGTATCCGAACGCCGAGGTCGTCTGGTGCCAGGAGGAGCCCGAGAATATGGGCGCCTGGCACTTCGTCGACCGCCGCATCGAGCGCGCGCTCGCGAACATCGATGCCAAGGCCAAGAGGCCGCTCTATGTCGGTCGCGCCGAAGCAGCGTCGCCCGCCACCGGGTCGGCGCGGACGCATCTCAAGGAACAGGCCGATCTGGTCGACCGCGCTCTCAACGTCGGTTGAGCGCGGGTAGAGAAGAGGAATTGTAGTCATGGCCGTTGAGATCAAGGTTCCGGCTCTGGGTGAATCGGTCACCGAGGCAACCGTCGCCAAGTGGCTGGTGAAGGCCGGCGACACGGTCGCCGTCGACCAGCCCCTGTGCGAGCTCGAAACGGACAAGGTCACCGTCGAGGTGAATGCCAGCGTCGCCGGCACGATTGCCGGTCTCGCCGTGGAGGAAGGCGCGTCCGTCCAGGTCGGCGGCGTGCTCTGTCACATCGAGGCGGGAGCCGCCGGTGCGGCCGCGCCGAAGGCTGCTGCCCCGGCCGCGCCCAAGCCGGCTCCGGCACCTGCCGCCG
>CANIEC010000107.1 GCA_947466085.1 Rhodospirillales bacterium | reverse complement strand
GCCTTGAGCGCCGCCAGACTCATCCCTTCGACCCGTTCCAGGGTCCTCAGCACGAGGTCCCGGTGCTCGGGCCGGGTCGGCGCGACGCCGAAACCGCAGTTGCCGACCACCACCGTCGTCACGCCGTGCCAGGGTGAAATCGTCAGCATCGGGTCCCACAGGACCTGCGCGTCGTAGTGGGTGTGGACGTCGACGAAGCCGGGCGCGACGATCATGCCTGCCGCATCGACGGTTTGCGCGGCCAGTTCCGGCGCTTCGCCCACGGCGACGACCTTGCCGTCCTTGATGCCGATGTCGCCGCGGCGGCGCGGACCGCCGCTCCCGTCGACGATGTCGCCACCGACGATTTTCAGATCGTATCCCATGAGACGCCTACTCCACCTTGATGCCGGTATCTTCGATCATCTTCTTCCAGTAGGCGAGATCGACCCTCTGCCGCTCGGCCAAGGCCTCGGGTGTGCTGCCGATCGGATCGAAGCCCAGTGCCTTCCACCGCTCCAGCGAATCCGGTTGCCTCAGTGCCTTGTTGATGTCCGCCGACAGCTTGTCGACGATGGGACGCGGCGTCCTCGCCGGCGCGAAGATGGCGTACCAGCCCTCTATGGCGAAGTCGGGAAAGCCCGACTCCTCCATGGTCCGCAGGTCGGGCGCTGACGGCGAGCGCGTGGCGCAGGTCTGGGCCAGAACCTTGAGCTTGCCGGCGCGCCCCTGCGGCAGCGCCGAGGGCAGGTTGTCGAACATGAAGGAGACGCGGCCGCTCATCAGATCGGGCATGGCGGCGGCGCTGCCGCGATAGGGGACATGGGTGGCGTTGAGGCCGGCGCGCTTGACCATGAGTTCGGCCGCCACGTGCTGCGAGCTGCCCGGCGCCGCCGAGGCATAGTTGACGCCCCCGTCCTGCTTCCTGATCCAGGCCATCAGCTCCTGCGGCGTGTTCGCCGGCACCGACAGCGGCACGACGAGCGCCATGCAGGCCGTACCGATCAGACTGAGGGGCTGGAAATCCTTCAGCGGATCGTACGGCAGGTTGGGAAAGAAGATCATGTTGGAGGCATGCGTGCTTTGCGTGCCCAGCATGATCGTGTAGCCGTCGGGCGCGGCCTTGGCGACGGTGTCGGCACCGATCGCGCCAGAGGCGCCGCCCTTGTTCTCGACGACGACGCTCTGCCCCCACTGCTCGCCGAGCTTGGCCGCGAGCACGCGCGACAGCGTATCGGTTGGCCCTCCGGCCGGGAATGGCACGACCCACCGGACCGGGCGGTTGGGATAGGCGTCCTGCGCCGCGGCAGGCCCCGCGGCCAGCAGCAACGCCCCTAGCCACGACCAAACTCTGCGAGACCGCATCGCCCTCTCCTCTATACGTATGTACCCAAGCACGACGATCGAGCCTCGTGAAGGTCCATCCCTTCGCCATCGGCGCCGACCTGACCTGAAAAGCCGCGGGTTGACCGCCGCGGCGCACTGGCGCAAGCAGCCACAGCAATGTCCGCGCCAACCGCCGACGCGCCCGACGCGCTGTCTTCGTTCATCCCCTCGCGCACGGCTCGCGGCTTCTTCCTGGCCGTGCTGTCGGGCCTCTTCTTCAACTTCCTGAACGCCTCGGTGAAGGAGCTGGCGAGCGAGATGCCGCCGCTCTACGTCGCCTGGGGCCGCTGGGTCGCCGGCGTCGCGCTGATCGCGCCGTATCTCTTCTGGCGCGCCGGCCTTGCCGGCATGAAGACGCAGGACCTTAAGCTCCACTGCTTCCGAGGCCTCTTCCATACGTCGGGCTATGCGCTGTGGTACGAGGCCGTGGTCTGGCTGCCGCTCGCCACCATGGCGGCGCTGGGCTTCACCGGCCCGATCTTCGTCACCCTGGGCGCCGTGATCTTCCTGCGCGAGACGGTGCACTGGCGGCGCTGGCTGGCGGTCGGCATCGGCTTCGTCGGCATGCTGATCATCGTGCGGCCCGGCCTCGTCACCGTGAACCCCGGCATCATCATGATGCTGTGCGCCGTGCCGTTGATCGCCGGCTCCAACCTCGTGGCCAAGGTCGTGTCGGGCCGCGACAAGCCGGCCGTCGTCGTGCTGTGGCAGAGCGTGATCGGCGCGATCTGCTTCACGCCGCTCGGCCTGTGGTTCTGGCAGACGCCGACCCCCGACCAGCTCCTGCTGTTCCTGGCTGCCGGCTTCTTCGGGACGATGGGCTACTTCTTCATCACCTGGGCCTATCGCCTGCTCGACATTTCCGCCCTGCAGTCCATCACCTTCCTCGGCATCGTCTGGGCCGCCTTGATGGATGTTGCGGTCTGGGGCAAGACCTCGGACATCTGGACGTTCGTGGGCGCGGCGATCATCGTGGCGTCCACGACATACATCGCCCACCGCGAGGCAAGAGCGGGGGCCGCCGCGGGAGGAAAGAAGACATGACGGATCGTCTGGCCGGCAAGGTTGCGCTCATCACCGGAGGCGCTTCGGGCCTCGGCGCCAATGCCGCCGAACTCATGGCGAAAGAAGGCGCCCGGGTCGTGGTGGCCGACGTGGCCGTCGATCGCGGCAAGGCCGTCGCCGACCGGCTGGGCTCGGCCGGCCACTTCGTGAAGCTCGACGTCACCAGCGAGGACAACTGGAAGGCCGCGATCCAGGAAACCGTCGACAAGTTCGGCGCCATCCACGTGCTGCTGAACTCCGCCGGCATCGGCCTCAGCAAGACCGTCGAGGAGATCACGCTCGAGGAATGGCGCAAGGTCCACGCCATCGACCTCGACGGCGTGTTCCTGGGCTGCAAGCACGGCGTCGCCGAGATCAAGAAGCACACCGCTCGGCTCGGCGGCTCGGTGATCAACATCTCGTCGATCTCCGGCATCATCGCCGGCGCCAACATGGCGGCCTACAATTCGGCCAAGGCCGGCGTTCGGCTGCTCAGCAAGTCGGTGGCGCTGCATTGCGCCAAGTCGGGCTACAACATCCGCTGCAACTCGGTGCATCCGACCTTCATCGACACGCCGATCCTCGATAAATACCGCGACCGCTTTGGCCAGGACCTGATGCAGCAGAAGCTCGGCAAGCAGGTGCCGATCGGGCGCCTCGGCCGGCCCGAGGAAGTGGGCTGGGCGATCGTCTTCCTCGCCTCCGATGAATCGAGCTTCATGACCGGCTCGGAAGTGATCATCGACGGCGGCATCTCGGCGATGTGATTAGGTGTCGTCTCGGGCGGGGTACCCCCCGCCCTGGACCAATGCGAAGGACCTCACATGGCGGCCAGACGCCGACCGTGGTTGGCGCGAGATCCTTCGCTGCGCTCAGGATGACAGGGGGTTCAAATGCTGCTCAATCTCGACGGACGTAAGATCTACTTCGACCTCGCCGGGCCGCAGAATGCGCCGGCGGTCTGCTTCACCCATTCGCTGGCCGCGGATGGCGGCATGTGGACCGAGCAGCTCGTGCCGCTGCTGGCCGCCGGCTATCGCGTGCTGCGGCTCGACATGCGCGGGCATGGCGGCAGCCAGCCGGTCGAGGGCGACTACACGATGGACGAGCTGGCGGGCGACGTGAAAGGCGCGCTCGACGTGCTGGGCATCTGGAAGGTGCATTACATCGGCCTGTCGATCGGCGGCATGATCGGCCAGGGCTTTGCGCTGGCCTATCCGGAGCGCCTGCACTCGCTCACGCTGTGCGACACCCATCCCTCTTCGCCCGACGATTCGGCGGGCCTCTGGGACCAGCGCAAGGCGGCGGTCCGCGCCGGCGGCGTCAAGGCGCTGGCCGACGGCAACATGGAGCGGTGGTTCACGTCGGAGTTCAAGGACGCCAATCCGACGCGGTGGAAGGAGATCCATTCGACCATCTGCGGCACGTCGGACGCCGGCTTCCTGGGCTGCGCCGCCGCCATCCAGGATTTCGACTATCTCGATCGGCTGCCGACCATCAAGATCCCGACCCTGGTGATCTGCGGCGACGACGATCCGGCAACGCCGCCGGACCGCAACAAGCTGATCGCGTCGAAGATTCCCGGCGCGCGCTACGAAGACATCGCCAAGGCCCGCCACCTGCCCAACGTCGAGCGGCCCGAGCCGTTCAACCGGCTCATGATGAGCTTCCTCGGCCTGAACCGTTAGGACACGACAAATGGATTTCGCCTTTTCCGAAGACCAGCTCGCCATCAAGGACAGCGTCGCCAAGCTCTGCGCCGGGTTCGACGACAAATACTGGCTGAAGAAGGACAAGGACGGCGGCTTCCCGGAGGATTTCTACCGCACGATGGCCGACGCCGGATGGCTGGGCATCGCCATGCCCGAGGAATATGGCGGCTCGGGTCTCGGCATCACCGAGGCCTCGATCATGATGCAGGCGGTGGCCGAGTCGGGTGCGGCCCTGCAGGGCGCCTCGGCGATCCATCTCAACGTGTTCGGGCCCAACCCGATCGTCGTGTTCGGCACCGAGGAACAGAAGAAGCGCATCCTGCCCGACATCATCAAGGGCAAGGTGAAGGGCTGCTTCGCCGTCACCGAGCCCGATGCCGGCCTCAACACCACGGCGCTCGAAACCAAGGCCGAGCGTGACGGCAACGGCTATGTCGTCCACGGCAAGAAGACCTGGACCACGACGGCGCAGGTCGCCGACAAGATGCTGCTGATCGCCCGCACCACGCCGAAGGAGCAGTGCAAGCGGCCGACCGACGGGCTGTCGCTCTTCTACACCGACTTCGACCGCAGCAAGATCGAGGTGCGGGAGATCGAGAAGATGGGCCGCAAGGCGATCGACACCAACCAGGTGTTCATCGACGGGCTGAAGGTCCCGCTCGAGGACCGCATCGGCGAAGAGGGCAAGGGCTTCCACTACCTGCTGCACGGGCTCAACCCCGAGCGCATCCTGATCGCCGCCGAGGCGATCGGCATCGGCAAGGTGGCGCTGGCCAAGGCGACGCAGTACGCCAAGGAGCGCGTCGTGTTCGGCCGGCCGATCGGCAAGAACCAGGCGATCCAGCACCCGCTGGCCGAGAGCTGGATGCAGCTCGAGGCGGCCAACCTGCTGACCTTCAAGGCGGCCTGGCTGTACGACAACGGCAAGGAGTGCGGCGCCGAGGCCAATTCGGCCAAGTATCTCGGCGCCCGCTCCGCCTACGACGCCTGCGAACGCGCGATCCTGACCCATGGCGGCTACGGCTACGCCAAGGAGTTTCACGTCGAACGCTTCCTGCGCGAGGTCATGATCGCCCGCATCGCCCCGGTCAGCGAGCAGCTCATCCTCTGCTACGTCGCCGAACGGGTGCTGGGACTGCCGAAGAGCTACTGACCGGCCCGGATTGAGGCGGAACCGGGGCGAGCGCATACGATTGTATCGTTTGTATCCGCAACCCGTTGGCGATTCAGGACGTTCGTCCAGTACCTGATCGCAACCATTCAACGGGAGCCGAACAATGACTCGCAACCAGCTGCATGCCGGCCTGGCGCTGGGAAGCGTGTTCCTCATGGCAGGCATCGTGGCCTTCGCCCCGCCGGTTCCGCCAGCCTCGGCCCAGAGCCAGGCTGAGCGCATCTGCCGGGAGCAGGGCATCGCCCCGAAGACCGAAGGCTATGAATACTGCCTGTCACAGGCGACACGCGCCCTGGAATGGGGCAAGCCAGAGATCGCCTACACGATGGCACGCGTAACCGCGGCTGCGCGCGACTCCTGCCTCCAGGAGGGCTTGTCGCCGACAACCTCCGGCTACAAGAACTGTATGGAGCGCGAAACCCACGCCCGTCGCCTTCTCATGTTCACCGATGTGCCCCAGTACGACCGGGATATCGCCCACCGGTAGTCGGTTGGGCTCCGCGGCGACGATTGCGCGACCACCGGCGTTCCTGAAGACAAGGAGGATGCGATGCATCGGTCGAATGCGGGCTTCATGGCCATGGGCGCTGCCTTAGCCCTCGCGACTTTCGCGCCCCAGGTTCAGGCCCGGTCCGGTCACACCCTAGCGATCGCCGAGAAAGCCTGCCTGGACCAGGGCATCAAGCCTCGTTCGACCGCCTTCGAGAAATGCGTCGAGCGCGTCGCCGATGCCTACGACCGCACCGGTCAGATGCCGAAGGTGACATGGCCCACCGCATCGATCGGGCACGAGGGATTCGACGCCCCTTCCATTGCATGACCCTCGGATAACCGCAGGGCGGACCGTTCACAGAGCTGACTTCACGACTGATCTGCCATTCCTGTCGCGGTCGGCGTAGGCTCGCCCCATGCAACCGCTCCCCGCTTCCGTCCTCCCCGCCGGCGTTCGCGCCCGCATCCTGCCCGGCATCAACGGCCTCGACATTCACGTGCTCGAAGCCGGCTTCGACAAGAAGGCGCCGGCCGTGATGCTGTTCCACGGCTTCCCCGAGATCGCCTACAGCTGGCGCAAGGTCATGCCGGCACTCGCCGACGCGGGCTATCACGTCATCGCACCCGACCTGCGCGGCTATGGCCGCACCACGGGCTGGAGCGCCGACTTCGATGCCGACCAGATCGGCTTCCGCTTTACCAACCTTCTGCGCGACGCGATCGGCGTGCTGTATGCGCTCGGCCATCGCACCGCCGAGGCCGCGGTCGGGCACGATTTCGGCTCGTCGGTCGCCTCTTATGCCTCGCTGGTACGGCCCGACATCTTCAAGCGCATGGTGCTGATGAGCGCCCCCTTTTCGGGACCCTCTTCCGTGCCCTTCGACACGGCTGGCAAGCCGGCGCCCGCCAAGGCCCCGGACGTCCACGCCGCGCTGGCGGCGCTACCGCGCCCGCGCAAGCATTACCAGTGGTACCAGTCGACGCGCGAAGCCAACGAGGAGCAGTGGCACGCCAGGCAGGGGCTGCACAATTTCCTGCGCGCCTACTATCACTACAAGAGCGCCGACTGGAAGGCGAACAAGCCCTACGAGCTGAAGGGCTGGACCGCCGAAGAGCTGGCGAAGATGCCGACCTACTACATCATGGATCTTGCCGAAGGCATGGCCGAGACGGTCGCCAAGGAGATGCCGACGGCCGAGGAGATCGCGGCCGCCAAGTGGCTCACCGACGACGAACTCGCGGTCTATGCCGGCGAGTATGAGCGCACCGGCTTCCAGGGCGGCCTCAACTGGTATCGCGCCCGCACCAGCGGCCGCGTGACGCCCGAACTCGAGATCTTCACCGGCCGCACCGTCGACCAACCCTCGACCTTCATCTCGGGCAAGAGCGACTGGGGCAACTACCAGTCGCCCGGCGCGCTGGAGAAGATGCAAAAGAGCGCCTGCACCAACATGAAGGAAATCCACCTGGTCGAAGGCGCCGGCCACTGGGTGCAGCAGGAACAGGCGGCGGAGGTGAGCCGTCTGCTGATCAAGTTCCTGAAGGAGACGAACGCCTGACCGAACTGGCCAGCGTTTCACCCGGCGACGAGGCCGCCCTCCTCGCCCTCAACAACGACCATGCCGTCGAGCTCTCCTGGCTCGACGCCGCGCGGCTGCGGCATCTTCTCGGCCAGGCCTTCCACGTACGGCGCGCCGGCAACGTTGCCGCCTTCCTCATGGCCTTCGACCAGGACGCCGACTACGACAGTCCGAACTACCTCTGGTTCCGCGAACGTTATCCACGCTTCGTCTATGTCGATCGCATCGTCGTTGCTCCAGCCATGCGCAAGCGCGGCCTGGCGAACCGCCTGTACGAGGACCTGTTTCGTGTCGCCAAGGACGCCGGCCATGACCGCGTCGTGTGCGAAGTGAACTCCGACCCGCCCAATCCGGCCTCCGATGCCTTCCATGCAGCCCTCGGCTTCGTCGAGGTCGGACACGCTTCCATCCACGGCGGCACCAAGACCGTCCGCTATCTCGCCCGTTCCCTCCTCTAGGCGCCCAGCGCCTCCGCAAGCGCGACGAAGTCGGTCGCAAAGACGTCGAACCAGGGTTCCGGCGCAACGTCGGGCCGGACGTCCGGGCCGAATTCCAGCGGGCGCGCCACGAAGGCGGTGCGCATTCCGAAGTCGCGCGCGGCCTTCAGATCGTATTTGTGACAGGCCACCATCATGATCTCCCCGGGCTGGTAGCCGAGAAGATCGACCGCGAGCTGATAGACGGACGGCGACGGCTTGTAGCTCCGCGCCAGTTCCGCCGTCAGGACGGCATCGAAGGGCAGCCCCGCATGCTTGACCACGGCGACCATGGTCCTCATGCTGGCATTGGAGAGGGTCGAAATGACGAAGCGCCGGCGCAGCCGCGCGAGCCCTTCCACACTGTCAGGCCAGGGATCGAGACGGGCCCAGACCTGGTTCAGCTCGTCGCGTTCCGCCGCGGTGAAGGCCGCCGACAGGCCGTGTTGCTGCAGCAGCTCATCCAGCGTCTCGCGATAGATGCGATCCACCCTGAGCCACGGCCGCTGCCCGGCGATGATCTGGTCCAATACGGTGCGATAGAGCTGGCGCCAATCGGCCGACAGGAGGCCCCAGTCGATCTCGAGTCCCTTGGCCCTGTTGACGGCGGCCCCCATGCGCAGCAGCGGCCCGCAGAAATCGGCACAGGTGCCCTGGACGTCGAAGGTGAGCGCCCGGACATTCGCCAGTGATGCCGCATGCGCCATAGCCTTAACGCTCCCCCGCCGTGCCAGGCCGAGCATCGCGCATGAATTCGTGTGGCGTCAAACGATCGCCGCGCGATACCGTGTCCCGCGCCGTCACGCCACGTCGGCGGCCCGCTCACGATGGGAGTCAGTCCTGACCGATGCTTCACCGGGTCCCCTCTCGATCAGGACGCTGCGCGCGGCCCTGACCGAGGGGCGCGAGCCTCCGCCGCTCCAGGCGATCGCCCGCCTGCCCTCCTACCGCTGGTTCGTCGTAGCAACGGTCTGCATCGGCGCGTGCATGGGCCAGATCGATGCCAGCATGACCCAGGTGCTGCTGCCGCGGCTCGAAGTCGAATTCGGCGCGCGCCTCAGCAGCGTGAGCTGGGTCGCGGTCGCCTATCTGCTGGCCATGGCATCGTTCACGCCAATCTTCGGTCGGCTGGCCGACATGGTCGGTCGCAAGCTGCTCTATCTCGGCGGCTTCTTCCTCTTCATCGTCGGCTCGGGCCTGTGCGGTTTTGCGACCGATCTTCCGATGCTGATCTTCTTCCGCATCCTGCAGAGCATCGGCGCTGCGCTACTGACATCGAACAGCATTGCCATCATCGTCATGGCTACCGGAGAGAAGGAACGCGGGCGTGGCCTCGGCCTGCAATCGGCGGCGCAGGCCATCGGCCTCGGCGCCGGGCCGGCCGTCGGCGGCCTGATCCTCGACACGCTGGGCTGGCAGTGGGCCTTCTGGATCAACGTGCCGATGGGCCTGGCCGGCGTGATCCTGGGCTGGCTCCTTCTTCCCCAGACCAAGGCGTTGCCGGCAACCGGCCGCTTCGACTGGTACGGCGCGCTCCTGATCGCACCGGCCCTGACGGCGGTCGTGGCGGCACTGAACGAGGGCCATGCCTGGGGATTTACCTCACCGGCCCTGATCGGCTGCGTGGCGTTCGGGATCGTCTTCCTCGCCCTCTTCGTCCGCGCCGAGCGCCGGGCCGTGACGCCGCTGCTCGACCTGCATCTTCTGGGCAGGCGCGCCTTCCTGCTCGGCAACGCCGCGAACTTCCTGTCCTACGCCGTGCTGTTCGGGGTGTTCTTCCTGATCCCGTTTGCGCTCGTGCGCATCTATGACGATTCCGCCCTGGCGGCCGGCCTGCGGCTGTCGATCCTGCCGGTGATGCTGGGACTGCTGGCGCCGGTCGGGGGGGCCCTCTACGACCGCTTCGGCGCCCGGGCGCCAACCTTCTGCGGCATGCTGATCTGCATCGCGAGTCTCGCGACGATCCATGTCTTCCTTGACGGGTCGGCCGCGAACCTGCCGCTGGTGACGCTGGCCCTGGCCTTGTTCGGCATCGGACAGGGGCTGTTCATCTCCCCGAATACCAGCGCGATCATGGCGACGGCGCCGCCCGAACAGACGGGCCAGGCGGGAAGTGTGCTGAACCTGGTGCGCCTGATCGGCATGAGCGCCGGCATCGCGGGTGCCTCGACGCTGTTCGCGCTGGGGCTGGGAGATACCGGAGGCAGCACGCTCAACGTTCCGACATCGTCCCTCGTGGCATCCTGCCGCGGCGTGATCCTGCTGCTCGCCGGCCTGGCGGCGCTGGCGGGCCTGATCTCGCTGATCCGGCCCCGCGGCGTCGCGGGACGCGACGCCGGTGTTCGAGATCCGATCGTCGAGTGATCAGGCGGCGAGCTTCTTCGCCGTCTCCGCGATCCGGCGGCCTTGGTAGCGGGCGCCGGCCAG
Organism: Rhodospirillales bacterium; assembly: GCA_947466085.1. Lineage (GTDB taxonomy): Bacteria > Pseudomonadota > Alphaproteobacteria > Reyranellales > Reyranellaceae > Reyranella. The sequence continues at coordinate 5,574 of CANIEC010000107.1, read as the reverse complement.
TTCGTTCTCCGACGGCTGGCGCTGACCGGTGCCGCCGGCGATCGTGGTGGCGCCATAGGGGCTGCCGCCAGTGATCTCGTCGAGCGTCATCTGGCCGGCATAGCCATAGTCGAGACCGACAACCACCATGCCGAAGTGCAGCAGGTTGGTGATGATGGAGAAGAGCGTCGTCTCCTGGCCGCCATGCTGGGTCGCCGTCGAGGTGAAGGCGCCGCCCACCTTGCCGTTCAGGGCGCCCTTCGCCCACAGGCCGCCGGCCTGGTCGAGGAAGCTCGCCATTTGCGAGGACATGCGGCCGAAGCGCGTGCCGGTGCCGACGATCACCGCGTCATAGTCGGCGAGATCCTCGACCTTGGCGATCGGGGCCTTCTGGTCGAGCTTGAAGTGCGCAGCCTTGGCCACGGCTTCCGGCACGGTCTCGGGAACGCGCTTGATGTCGACCTGGGCGCCCGCCTCGCGCGCGCCGGCAGCGACCGCCTCCGCCATCGTCTCGATGTGGCCGTAGGTCGAATAGTAGAGAACGAGAACCTTGGTCATGATTGTCTCCAGCCGTCTGTTGAGTTTGAAGGGAAAGAGAAGCGTCAGGCGGCGATTCGGCCCATCCGGCCGGTGTGGTAGTCGCGGACTGCGCGCTCGAGTTCTTCGATCGAGTTCATCACGAATGGTCCGTGACGCAGGATGGGCGCATCGAGGGGATCGCCGCCGATCGAGAGGATCTCGCTGTCCGCGACGGCCTCGATCTCGAGGGAGACACCCGCCGTCAGCCGCGCGAGTTGCCCGGCCTCGATCCGACTGTCGCCGCCGCCGATGCGGGCGGCGCCCACCATCACATAGACTCCGAGTTCAGCCGGGCCGCCGACCGGTAGATCGATCCGGGCGCCTGCCTTCAGCGAAGCGTGCACGACGAAGGGATTGCCCGATGTCGCAATAGGTCCTGTGAGGTCGCCGACGATGCCGGCCACGACCCGCACCAAGCCTCGCTCAGCGCCGGCCGTGAAGGTCGGAATCTCCGACGCCGTCACATGTCGATAGGCCGGCTCCGCGTGCTTGCTGCCCTTGGGCATGTTGATCCAGAGCTGGACGCCATGGACATGACCGCCCTCGCGCCGCAGCTGCTCGTCGGGGCTCTCGTCATGGACCACACCGCGACCGGCACGCATCCACTGGACCTCGCCCGGCCGCATGCTGCTGGTGTTGCCGAGACTGTCCTTGTGCGTCTGGCTGCCTTCCAGCAGCAAGGTGAGCGTCTCGATGCCGGCATGCGGATGCGCCGACGCGCCCTTGGCCTCGCCGGGACGCACGTCGATCGGGCCGAACTGGTCGAGAAAGATGAACGGGCCGATCGCCTCGTAGGCGTTCGACGGAATGGCGCGGCGCACTTCGAACCCGTCGCCTTCGAGGGTCCGGAATGCCTCGTGGATGGAAGCGAGCTGGCGCCTGTTGCTGTTGATGGTCGAAGCCGTCATGGCCGCCCTCCTTGGTGACAGGGCGTATGTAGGGGCAGCTTCTTTTCCTGAAAATCCGTATAATATCGAATGACCTTTTCAGTATATTAGAAATGACGACGACCCCCGGCACGCCCTCCTTCGCCCAGCTTCAGGTCCTGCTCGTCGTGGTCGACGCCGGCAGCTTTGCCGCCGCTGCCCGTCGCCTCAACCGCGCGACCTCGGCGATCACCTACGCCATCGACAATCTCGAGGCACAGCTCGGCTTGCCGCTGTTCGACCGGGTCGCGACCCGCAAGCCCCAACTCACCCAGGCCGGCCGGGCGGTGCTGGCCGAGGCCCGCGCCGTGACGCACGGCGTCGACATGCTGCGCGCCAAGGTGAAGGGACTGCTCGAAGGGCTGGAAGCCGAAGTCGCGCTCGCGGTCGACGTCATGCTCCCGACCGCCCGCCTCGTCGACGCGCTGCAGGCCTTCCAGACGACGTTTCCGACCGTACCGTTGCGGCTCCATGTCGAGACGCTGGGCGCCGTAACGCAGCTCGTGCTCGACGGCACGGCGACCATCGGCGTCAGCGGTCCGAACGTGGCGGCCGACGGCACCGAGAGCATCGCCATCGGCGGCGTCCGGCTCGTGCCGGTGGCCGCACCCTTCCATCCTCTGGCGCGGCTCGGCGGGCAGGCGCGCGGGGCGGCACGCGAGCATATCCAGCTCGTCCTCAGCGATCGCTCGAAGCTGACCGAGGGCCAGGACTTCGGCGTGGTCGGTCCCAAGACCTGGCGGCTGGCCGATCTCGGCGCCAAGCATGCACTGCTGCTGGCGGGCGTCGGCTGGGGCAGCATGCCGGCGCCGATGGTCACGGGCGACATCGAGGCCGGTCGCCTCGTCGAACTCGACCTCTCCGACTGGTGGGCGGCGACCTATCCGCTGCGCGTGCTGCATCGGATCGACAGCCCGCCCGGCCCCGCCGCGCACTGGCTGATCGAGCGCTTCAGGAGCCAGATGTGACGGCGGACGGCTTCCAGACCTTCCCGTGCTAGAACCGCGCCGTGTCGTTTCTCACCCGTCGTCGCATCGCCTGGACGCTGCTGCTGCTCACGCCCGCGATGTTCGCCGTCAACATGCTGATGGCGCGCTATGCCACGTTCGTGCCGCCGAACGCGCTGGCGCTGGGACGCTGGCTCTTCGTGGCCCTGCTGCTGTTGCCCTTCGCCTGGCCGCGCCTGCTGCGTCATCGCCATGCGCTCGCGCGCGAATGGCGCGACCTGCTGGTGCTGGGCGCGATCGGCATGTGGATCTGCGGCGCCTGGGTCTATATCGGCGCGCGGTCCGTGCCGGCGCTCAACATCGGGCTCATCTACGCCGCCTCGCCCATCCTGGTCGTGGCGCTCGGTCGCCTGCTCTATCGCGAGCGGCTGACGACGGGCCGCATCGCGGGCATCGTGCTCTGTCTCGCCGGCGTCGCCGCGGTGTTCGCCAAGGGCCGGATCGAGAACCTCCTCTCGGTGCAGTTCACCGAGGGCGATCTCTGGATTGCCGCCGCCTCGGCCTGCTGGGGCCTCTATTCGGTGCTGCTCAAGGCCCGGCCGAGCGCGCTCGATCCGCTGACGCGGCTGTGCGCCATCTCCTTTGCGGGCTGCCTCGTGCTGTTGCCGTTCACGATCGGCGAGGCGCTGCTCTGGCAGGCGCCGGACCTCGCCGACTGGCGCACCTGGGCCTCGTTCCTGGTGCTTGCCGTCATTCCCGGCGTCGGTGCCTATGGCGCCTTCGCCTACTGCGTGCGCGAACTCGGGCCCTCGGTCAGCAGCGTGTCGATGTATCTCGGCCCGCTCTATGTCGGCATCCTCGCCTGGATCGTCCTTGGCGAATCGCCGCAATGGTACCATCTCATCGGAACGGCCCTGGTGCTGCCCGGCCTGTTCCTCGCGACCCGTTCCGCCCCCAAAGGAGTCTGACATGTTCCGCGCGATCCTCACCGTCCTCGCTCTCCTCGTCGCGCTCCCCGCCGCGGCCGAGGAAATCGGCTCGGTCGGCTATCGCTTCAAGTGGCTGGGCCCCAACGACAAGATCGTGGTCGAGGCGTTCGACGATCCCGACCTCGCGGGCATCACCTGCTATCTCGCGCGCGCCCGCACCGGCGGCCTCAAGGGCATGGTCGGCCTGGCTGAAGACCCGCCCTATGCCTCGATCTCCTGCCACCAGGTCGGTCCGATCGACGGCGACAAGGCCGAGAAGCTCAAGAGCCCGCACGAAGTGTTCAGCGAGCGCGCCTCGCTGATCTTCAAGACCACCCAGGTCGTGCGCTTCTACGATCCCAAGCGCCGCGCGCTCATCTATCTCACCTATACCGACCGCGTGATCGAGGGCAGCCCCCAGAATTCGATCAGCGTCGTGCCCGTCGGCCTGCGCTGACTTCTTGCGGAGAACAATGGAATGACCACCCGTCCCACCCCCAACTGGCGCTCGCTGATGTTCGTGCCGGTGCTGGCCGAACGCTTCATCGCCAAGGCCCATACGCGCGGCGCCGACGCGCTGATCCTCGATCTCGAGGATTCGATCATTCCCGCCAAGAAGGCCGAGGCCCGCGCCGCGATCGCCGCCGCCGTGCCGCGGGTGGCGCAGAACGGCGCCGACGTGGTCGTGCGCATCAACCGGCCGCTCGAACTGGCGGTGCCCGACATCGAGGCGGCCGTGATGCCGGGCGTCTCGGCGCTGATGCTGCCCAAGGTGATGGGTCCGGAGCATGTGCGCCTACTGGCCGAGCTGGTGACCGAGCGCGAGATGCAGCTCGGCATGGAGATCGGCCACACCCGCTTCCTGGTGCTGATCGAGACGGTGGCCGCGCTGCCGCATCTCTTCGCCATCGCCGCCGAGCCGCGCATGGCCGGCATGTCGGTCGGCGGCGAGGATTTTGCCACCGACATGGGCGCGATCCCGTCGGCCGACAGCATGTACGTCTTCGCCATGCAGGGACTGGCCGCCTGCCGCGCCGCCGGCATCCTGCCGATGGGCTCGATGGGGCAGCTCGCCAAGATCGACGATCTCGAGTCCTATCGCGCCGGCCTGAAGCGCGGCCGCGAACTGGGCTTCACCACGGCCTCGTGCATCCATCCCGCGCACGTGCCGATCATCAACGAGGAATACGGCGCTTCCGACGCCGAAGTTGACCGTGCGCGGCGCCTGCTCGCGGCCTTCGAGGTCGCCAAGGCCAACGGCGAGGGTGCGGTGGCCTTCGAGGGCAGCATGGTCGACCTGCCCATCGTCATTCGCGCGGAGCGTTTGCTCGCGCGGGCCGCTTCCTGGAAGAAGACCGGCTGAACGGGAGCCCCTGGCGATGTCGCTTGCGATCTACGGCCACCACTTTTCGTCCTACACCCAGAAGGTGTTGATGGCGCTCTACGAGAACGGCACGCCGTTCGAGTTCCGCGCGCTGGGGCAGGACACGCCCGGGCATGTGGGCGAATGGCTGAAGCGCTGGCCGTTGCGAAAGTTCCCGGTGCTGGTCGACGGCGATCGCACCGTGGTCGAGACCAGCATCATCATCGAATACCTGCAGCTCGCGCATCCCGGCCCGGTGCGCCTGATCCCCGCCGACCCGATGGCGGCCCTCGATGTGCGCTTCCTCGACCGCTTCTTCGATCTGCATGTGATGAACACGATGCAACTCGCGGTCGACGGCGCGCTCACCGGCGATCCGATCAAGCGCAAGGACGGCCACGACGCGGCCATCGAGAAGCTCGAGCGCGCCTACGCCTGGCTCGAGAACGAACTTGCCGGCCGCACCTGGGCCACCGGCGCGGCGTTCACGATGGCCGACTGCGCGGCCGCGCCGTCGCTGTTCTATGCCGACTGGGTGCACCGGATTCCCGAATCCTATCCGGTGCTGCGCACCTACCGAACGCGCCTGCTCGCAAGACCGTCCTTCGCCCGCTGCGTCGAGGAGGCGCGGCCGTTCCGCCCGCTCTTCCCGCTGGGCGCGCCGGATCGGGATTGATCAGACAACAAAGGTCCCCCTGAATTCAGGAACGAAGTGCAACACCAGCTTAGGGTGTTGCCATGGGCGAACAATACGGCCAGCTCAGCCTGGAAGAGCGCTGCAAGATTGCCGAGCTACAGCAGGCCGGCCATTC
>CANIEC010000106.1 GCA_947466085.1 Rhodospirillales bacterium | reverse complement strand
GGCCGATCTCGCCCGCCGCGCCGCCGCGCTCGAAACCCTGTCCGCCGCCGGCGACCTCGCCCTCGCGGCCGAGGCCAACGGCTGCACGATCGGCAGTGCCGCGCGGCTTTACTTCTGGCTGGGGGAGCGGCTGTCGCTCGCGCTGCTGGCCAACGCCGCGCAGAAACTGCCGCGCGACGGTCTATGGCCCTCGCAGGCCGCGCTCGCGATGCAGGACGAGCTGGCCGCGCTCCATGCCGACCTGCTGCGGTCTGCGCTGCGCGCGGGCGGTGGCAACGATTGCGATCCCGACACCGCCCTCGCCGCCTGGAGCGAACCGCGCAAGCTGGCGCTGGAGCGGGTGGACCGGCTCCTGAAGGAGGATCTCGCCGCGGCGGGGACGATCGACCTCGCGATGCTGTCCGTCGCCACCGCCGAGTTGCGCACCCTGGTTTAGCAGGCCGTTGAATCAGTCGGAGTCACGGGGAATAAACGAAACAAACGCAATAAACGAAACAAATGAAGTGAATGCCGCACCCCCTGGATCCCGTGTCGCGGCGACCGTCCGCGCAACAATGTTGCTCGCCGGTCCTCCGAATGGCCGATTCAACAGCCTGTCAGGGCGCGGTTCTCACGTCTTCTCTCAGAGGCCCTTCAGGAATTCGATCAGCAGGCGGTTCACGTCCGCCGCCCGTTCCTGCTGCACCCAGTGGCCGGCGCCCTCGAGGATGTGGCTGCCGCGCAGGCCCGGCAGGGTCTTCGGATAGGCTTCGAGCTGACTCTTGGCCGCCGGGAAGCGCAGCACGCCGTCGCGGCTGCCGGCAATGAATTGCGAGGGCTGGCGGATCGGCTGGCCGCGCCACGGCCCGCTGAGCTCCCAGTTGCGCCGAAGGTTGCGATACCAGTTGAGCCCGCCGCGGAACCCCGTGCGCGCAAATTCGCCGGCGTAGTAGTCGAGGTCGGCGTCGCTCAGCCAAGCGGGCAGCTTCTCGGGATCGACGGTGTTGGCCAGCAACGTGCCGCCCGTGAGGCGGCCAAAGCCCTTGTCTTTCTCCACCATCTCGCCGCCGGCCGTGTAGTAGAGCTTGCGCAAGGCGCCGCGAATGTCCTGCTGCAGCTCGGCCTCGGCGACGCCGGGCTTCTGGAAGTACTGCAGATAGAAGTTGTCGATGCCGAGCTTCTCCAGCGCCGACAGGATGTCGACATAGCCCGGCGGCGCATAGGGCACGCTCATGGCCGAGACGGCGGTGAAGAGATCGGGCCGCCAGAGGGCGGCATGCCAGGCGACGGGCGCGCCCCAGTCGTGGCCCACGATCACCGCCTTGGTCTCGCCCAGCGCCCTCACCAGCTCCGCCATGTCGCCCACGAGATGGAAGAGCGTGTACTGGTCGATCGGCTCGGGCGATTGCGTGCCGCCATAGCCACGCATGTCGGGCGCGACGGCGCGGAAGCCCGCCGCACTCACCGCCTGGAGCTGGTGGCGCCACGAGTACCAGCTCTCCGGCCAGCCATGGCAGAACAGCACCAGCGGTCCGGTACCGGCCTCGGCATAGCGCATGTGGATGTTGTTGGCGGTCGTCGTCTTGAGCGCGACGCCCGGCACCGGTGAGCTGGTCATTCTGGTTTCCTCCGCAGAGGTCAGCCTAGCCTGACGCGTCAGCCGCGCAAGTGAACCGGTCGTGACAGGCGCGCGCGCACCGAGGCGCGCGAGCCGAAGAGCAGCGACAGCAGGAAGAAGCAGCTGGCGAACAGCACGATCACCGGACCCGAGGGCAGGCCGGCATGGAACGACACCAGCAGGCCGATCGCCGCCGACGCGAAGGCCATCGGCGCCGCAACCAGGCTCATCGACCAGACCTCGCGCGCCCAGAAGGACGAGGCGACGGCCGGCAGCAGGATGAGGCCCAGCGCCATCAGGGTGCCCAGCGCCTGGAAGCCCGCCACCATGTTCAGCACCGCGAGCGACAGGAAGAGATAGTGATAGAGCGAGCCGCGCACGCCCATGGCGGCGAGGAAGCCGGGATTGAAGCACTCGACGACCAGCGGGCGATAGATCGCGGCGAGGCCGATCAGGGTCACGGTCGCGGTCGACACGACGAGGACCAGCGCGCCTTCGTCGACGGCGAGGATCGCGCCGAACAGGATGTTCATGAGATCGACCGCCGATCCGCGCAACGAGACGATGAGCACGCCCAGCGCCATTGCCGTGAGATAGGCGGCCGCGAAGCTCGCATCCTCGCGCATGCTGGAGAAGCGCGCGATGACACCGGAGAGCAGCGCCGTGGCGACGCCGGCGATGAAGCCACCGAGACTCATCGCCGGCAGGGACAGGCCGCCGATCAGGAACCCCATGGCCGCGCCGGGCAGCAGCGAATGCGCCAGCGCGTCGCCCATCAGGCTCATGCGGCGCAGGATCAGGAACACGCCGATCGCCGAGCCGCCGATCGACAGCGCGAGGCTCGCCACCAGGGCACGACGCATGAAGCCGAAATCGGCGAAGGGCGCGATCAGATACTCGTAGAGCATGACGCGAAACGCTCGATCAGGCGCTGAGCCGCAGCGGCACGTCGCAGGCACCGGCATGGTCGTCCCAGGCCTCGGCCATCGCCCGGGCCCGCAGCAGGTTCTCGGACGACAGGACACGGGACGTCGGGCCGGCATCGACCAGCTCGCGAGCCAGCAGCAGCGCGTGCGGGAAGTCACGGCGGACCTGGTCGAAATCGTGCAGCACCGCGACGACGGTGCGCTTCTCTTCCCGCCAGCGGCGGATCACGACCATCAGGTCGGCCACGGTCTTGCTGTCGATGGCGGCGAAGGGCTCGTCGAGCAGCACGAGATCGGCATCCTGCAGCAGCAGGCGCGCAAACAGCACGCGCTGGAACTGGCCGACGGACAGCGTGTCGATCGGCCGGCGTTCGAAGCCCGAGAGGCCGACCGACTCGATCGCATGACTGGCGTCGTGCAGGTCGACCGGCTTGGCGGCCCCGAAACCACCGAAGCGCGACCAGCGGCCGAGCAGGACGGTATCGAGCACCGAGATCGGGAAGGAACGATCGATCTCCGCCTGCTGGGGCAGGTAGGCGATCCGCTTCGCCGTGCACTCGATGCGGCCTTCCACTTGCGGCGCCAGACCGATCAGCGCCTTCAGAAGCGTGCTCTTGCCCGCCCCGTTGGGGCCGACGATGGCCGTCATCTCGCCGGCCGGGATCTCCGCCGACACGTGATGGACCGCCGGGTGACGATCGTAGCTCACGGTCAGGTCGGTGAGGCGCAGCGCGGCGTTCATGTCGGACCTACAGCGCCCACCAGGCACAGAGCCACAGCACGGCCGAGACGACGACCGCGGACGCGATTCGGGCCGGGGCGCTCATGGCCAGCAGGGTCGTGCCGGGAGAGATCGGTCTGTGCATTCAGAGGGATTGTTATAATATTACCTCTCGCGAGTCCATAAGGTCTCCCATGCGGGCCGATGTCACCGGCCAGTGAACGGTCAGTGACCGATTGTTGATTGGCAGAGCCGGGGCGCCGCGCGCATCCTGTCGACCATGTCGATCCCCCCCCTTCCTGGCCGCCGGTCGTTCCTGATCGGCGCCGCCGCCAGTGCGGCCGGCCTGTCGCAACGGGCCTCGGCCCGACCGATGGGCGAGGGGCCATGGGCGGTCGAGCTCTTCACGTCGCAGGGCTGCAGTTCCTGCCCGCCGGCCGACGCCCTTCTCGGCCGGCTGTCGATGCGGCCCGACATCGTCGCCCTCGCCTTCCATGTCGACTATTGGGACTATATCGGCTGGAAGGATCCGTTCGCCTCTCGTGAGACGACCGAACGGCAGCGCGCCTATGCCCGCGTGCTGAAGCAACGTTACGTCTACACGCCCGAGATGGTGGTCGACGGCATCGGCCACGACACCGGCCGCGATCGGGCGCCCATCGAGGCCTTGCTGGACAAGGCGCAGTCCCGGTCGCCCCGCCGGGCGACCCCCACGCTTTCGCGCCGCATCGGCGGGCCCCTCACCATCAAGCTGGACTCCTTCCCGCTCGAGGGTCGCCTCGCCGACGTGACGCTCGCGATCTACGACCGCCGGCATACCACGCCGGTGAAGAGCGGCGAGAACCAGGGCCGCATGATCGAGAATTTCAACGTCGTGCGGCAGCTCGAACGCGTCGACAGATGGGACGGCGCGGCCAAGGGCTGGACGATTGCCGGCGATCGCATCGGCCCCACGCAGGGTGTGGCCGTCCTGGTGCAGCACGCCGATCACGGCCCGATGATCGGCTGCAACAAGCTGGAGCCCGCCTACTCGGGGTGAGCCGCGATCCCGGGCCGTCTGCCTTGCTTCCGCCGCGGCTGCGCGCGAAGGTGCGGCCATGTCGTTTTCCGGCGCCTCCGGCCGCCTGACCGCCGTTCTCGGTCCCACCAACACCGGCAAGACCTATCTCGCGATCGAGCGCATGCTCGGCCACGATTCGGGCATGATCGGGTTCCCGCTGCGGCTGCTGGCACGCGAAAACTACGACCGCATCGTCAAGTTGAAGGGCGCCGCCCAGGTCGCGCTGATCACCGGCGAGGAAAAGATCGCGCCCTCCAGCGCCCGCTATTTCGTCTGCACCGTCGAATCGATGCCGGTCGACCGGCCGGTCTCCTTTCTCGCCGTCGACGAAGTGCAGATGGCGTCCGACCCGGAGCGCGGCCACTTCTTCACCGACCGGCTGCTGCATGCACGCGGCCTGAACGAGACCATGCTGCTGGGCGCCGACACGATCCGTCCGGTGCTGAACCGACTGCTGCCCGACATCGACGTGGTGGCGAGGCCGCGCTTCTCCAGCCTCTCCTATGTCGGCTCCAAGAAGGCGACGCGCCTGCCGCGCCGCTCGGCCGTCGTCGGCTTTTCCGCCAACGAGGTCTACGAGATCGCCGAGCTGATCCGCCGCCAGCGCGGCGGCACGGCGGTCGTGATGGGCGCGATGAGCCCGCGCACGCGCAACGCGCAGGTCGAGATGTTCCAGTCGGGCGAGGTCGATTACCTCGTGGCAACCGATGCGATCGGCATGGGACTCAACATGGACGTAAACCATGTGTGGTTCGCGTCGCTGCGCAAGTACGACGGTCGAAGCTCCCGTCCGCTGCGGACCGGCGAGCTGGCGCAGATCGCCGGACGCGCCGGGCGCCACATGAACGACGGCACCTTCGGCACGACCGCGGGCATCAGCGGCCTCGATCCCGACGTGGTGGAGGCGATCGAGAACCATCGATTCGATCCATTGCGCGACCTGCAGTGGCGCAACAGCGAGCTCGACTTCCGGTCGGTGCAGACGCTGGTCGCCGCCTTGAACGCCAGTCCACCGCATGCCGCGCTCCAGCGCGTGCGCGAGCAGGACGATCAGCTCGCTCTGCAGACCCTGGCCGCGCAGTCGGCGTTTTTGCCGCGCCTGCATTCTCCCAAGCGGGTCAAGCTCCTGTGGGAGGTCTGCCAGGTCCCCGACTTCCGCAAGACGATGACGGAAGAACACACGAAACTACTCAGCCAGATCTTCGAGCATCTGACGCAGGGCGGCGAAAGACTGCCGGAAGACTGGATCGACAGCCATGTGAAGCGCCTGGAGCGGTTCGACGGCGACATCGACACTTTGATGGCACGCATCGCGCACGTTAGGACATGGACCTATATTTCGCACCGGCCCGACTGGATTCAGCGTGCAAGCCATTGGCAGGAGCGCGCGCGTGCCATAGAGGACCGGCTTTCCGACGTTCTGCATCAACGTCTCACGCAACGGTTTGTCGATAGACGCGCGGCTTTGCTTGTACGAAGATTGCGCGATGAGGGTGAAATGAACTCGACAGTCGCCGCTGCAGGCGAAGTCATCGTGGAAGGCGAGCATCTCGGGCGCATCGAGGGCTTCCGCTTCGTGCCGGATGCGACGGAAGGCCAGACCGACCAGAAGGCGGTGCTGAGCGCGGCCCTGCGCGCGCTGCGCCAGGATCTGCCCGATCGCCTGCAGGCTTTCGTGAACAGTCCCGATGGCGAGATCGTCTTCGACGGCCAACTCCGCGTCTGCTGGGGCGGTGGTCCCGTCGCGCGGCTGTTGCCCTCGGGTGACGTGCTGGCGCCCAAGGTCGAGGCCATCGCCTCCGATCTGCTCGACGGCCCGGCCCGCGAGGAAGTGCGCAAGCGCGCCGCGACCTGGGTCGAGACCCGCATTCGCCTCGGCCTCAGCGAATTGATGGATGCGCGCGCCACGGCCGAACTGCCCGCCGGCGCACGCGGCGTCGTCTTCCAGCTCTGCGAAGGCCTCGGCGTGCTGCAGCGGCGGCCGGTCGAGGAACAGCTCGCGCAACTCGGCGACGAGGATCGCAAGGCGCTGGCGCGTCTCGGCGTCCGCATCGGCGTCTTCTCGCTCTACTTTCCCAGCATGCTGAAGCCGGTGCCGATCCGCCTGCGGGCCGGCCTCTGGATGATCGCCAAGAACCGCGAGACGATCCCGCAGCTGCCGGCCGAGGGCCGCACCTCGATGGACCTTCCGCGCGATGCCGAGCGCGATTTCTACTCGGCCATCGGCTACCTGCCGCTGGGCGACCACGCGATCCGCGCCGACATGGTCGAGCGACTGGCCGCCATGGCGCGGGCCGCCGTGCGCGAGAGCCGCGAATCGTCACGCCGCACGCAGCAGCAGGAGAAGCCTGAGAAGAAGCCCGCCGCCGAAGCGACGGGTGCCGCGCCGGCGATCCCCGCACCCGCGACGGCCGACGAAATCAGCGAATGGGCGATCGTCGCCGCGGCGTTCGGCGAGACCGAACCGGCACCCGCGCCGGAGCCGGAGACCGAGCCGCAAGCAGCCGCTTCCGAGCCGGTCGCCGCAGACGAGCCGGTCGTCGAACCTGCGGCAGAGCCTGTCGCCGAGGCCCCCGCCGAGGCTGTGGCCGTTGCCGAGGCGGCGCCCACCGAGGAGCCCACGGTCGAATCGCCGCCGGCCGAACCCGCGCCGGAAGCTGCAGCGGGGGATGCCTCCGTGCCGGTCGAGAGCGCCGCACCACGGGAAGAAACCCCGCCGGTGAAGAAGGAGCCGCGGCCGTTGCCGCCGGGCTGGTTCCGCGCGACCCCGCAGATGATGTCGCTGGTCGGCTGCTCCGAGCCTGAAATGGCCAACGTGCTGCGGGCGCTCGGCTATCGCGTGCATCCGCCGACGGAAGAAAGCGGACCGCTCTACGCCTTCTCGATCAAGCCGCGCTTCGTGCGCGAGCGCGAAGAGCAGCGCGAGCGGCAGCGCCAGCAGCAGCGCGAACAACGCGACCAGCGTGACCAGCGCCGCCGCGACCGGCCAGAGCGGCCGAACGAGCGACAGTTCTTCTCCGACACGCCGCGCCCGCCGCGCGCCAAGGACGACGGTCCGCGCAGCGGACCGCGTCCCGGAGGCGGCCAACGCGCCGATGCTCCGCGTCCCGACGGTCCGCGTTCCGAGGCGCCCCGGCAGGATCGCAACAAGGATGGCCGTCCGCCGCAGGAAAACCGCGGGCGCGACGACCGGCGTGGCCCGCGTCCGCCGCGGCGCGACAATGGCGGTCCGGCCTTGCGGCTCTACGCAACGACCGAGACGAAGGGCGATGCGGCCGCCGATTCGCCCTTCGCCAAGCTTCTCGAACTGAAGCTGGGTGGAAAGAAGTAGCCACTCATGAAGCGCTGACGCGCTATGCGGCTCGACAAGTGGCTCTGGCACGCGCGCTTCTTCAAGACCCGCACGCTGGCCGCCCGCTATGTCGAGAAGTCGCGCTGCCGGATCGATGGGCGAGCGGTCGAGAAGCCGCACGCGGCCGTCGCTCCCGGCATGGTACTCACCTTTGCACTGGGTCCCCGCGTGAAGGTCGTGCGCATCATGGCACTCGGGGAGCGGCGCGGTCCGGCACTGGAAGCCCGTACGTTGTATGAGGAAATCGACTCACCCTGAATCATCCACCTCCATCGCCAGCCTTGCGTCGCCGGGGCTCGCACGTTAAGCAGCCGCCGCTCGTTCCTGGAGCCTATATGACCTATGTCGTTACGGAAGCTTGCATCAAGTGCAAGTACATGGATTGCGTTGAAGTCTGCCCCGTGGATTGCTTCTACGAGGGTGAGAACATGCTGGTCATCAATCCTGACGAATGCATCGACTGCGGCGTTTGCGAACCCGAATGCCCGCCCAATGCCATCCTGCCCGACACCGAAAAGGGTCTGGAGAAGTGGCTGGAGCTGAACCGCAGCCTGTCGGTTTCGTGGCCGAACATCACCCGCAAGGGCGACGCGCCCGCCGACGCGGAGCAGTTCAAGGACGAAAAGGACAAGTTCGAGAAGTACTTCAGCGACAAGCCAGCGGCCCGCTAGACTTCGGCCCCCACAAGTCCTTTATTGTACCTTTTGCAATAGTCATGCAGTTTCTGCATGGCAAGACCGTTGCTGAAATGCAACATAAAGCGCGACTCAGCGCTCATTTTCTGTTATGACAATCCCGCTGGAAGCGGGTCCGGAGTTCGGTCCGCCGCCGGCTCGGTATCCGTATCGGTATCCGAAAGAAACTTACCGATGCTTGGGACGCCGGGCCGAATACGCAGGGGAGCGTATGCGGAGGGTCTCGGTATCGCAGAAAGCGGGGCTGTTGTGAAGGGACTAGACGATATGGCCAAGCCGAAGAAGGCGCCCGCCAAGGCGAAGGAATTCGCCTTCGAGAAGGGCGATTTCGTGGTGTACCCGACGCATGGCGTCGGCCGCGTGATTGACATCGAAGCCAAGGAAATCGCAGGTCACAAGCTCGACCTGTTCGTCATCTCGTTCGAGCAGGAGCGCATGATGCTGCGCGTTCCGGTGGCGAAGGCGAAGATCTCGGGCCTGCGCAAGCTCAGCTCGCGCAAGATCATGGAGAGCGCGCTGGTCACCCTGAAGGGCCGCAGCCGCGTCAGCCGCGCCATGTGGAACCGCCGCGCCCAGGAATACGAAGCCAAGATCAACTCGGGCGACCCGGTGTCGATCGCCGAGGTCGTGCGCGACCTGCATCGTAATGCCGGCCAGCCCGACCAGTCCTACAGCGAACGCCAGATCTACGAAGCCGCACTGGATAGGCTGGCGCGCGAACTCGCCGCCGTCGAGCGGATCGACAAGGATCTCGCGACCCAGAAACTCAACAGCGTTCTGCAGAAGGTCGCCTAGGCGGTCCTGGCGAGAATGACTTGAAGGGCGGCCCGACACTGCGATGTCGCGCCGCCTTTTTCATGCCCCGCCTCCTGATCCATGAGCAAAGTCGCCTCGATCGCCCGCCTGCGTGACGGCGGTACCACCTGGGCGCTCGGTCCCCTGAAGGGCGACGATGCCGCGCTGGAGCGGCTGGGCGGCGCCCTGATGCAGCGCTGGCAACCGGGCGACCGGCTGGTCGTGCTCGGCAACATGCTGGGCGCGGCCGGCAACACGCCCCGCGCGCTCGATCTCATGTTGCTGCTGCGCCGCCGCCTGCTGGCCAGGCCCGGTGCCGAGGTCGAGGATTTCGTCTTTCTGCGCGGACCGCAGGAGGAGATCTGGCACAAGGCGCTACAACTCCAGTTCGCCCTGGCCCCGCTAGACGTGCTCGACTGGATGCTGTCGCGCGGGCTGGACGCCATCATCGAGGCTTATGGCCATTCAATCGCCGAGGGCCGCATCGCCAGCCGCAACGGGTCGCTCGCCATCGCCCGCTGGACCTCGGGCCTGCGCGAGCGCCAGGCCACCCGCCCCGGCCACAGCGATCTGCTGAACGCCCTGTCGCGCGCGGCCCTCAGCGCCGACGGCCGTCTCGTGTTTGCCGCCACGGGCGTCGATCCGGGCCGCCCGCTCGATGGCCAAGCCGACGCCTTCTGGTGGAGCACCCAGACCGACGCGGTGCTGGACGAGGCGCTGGGCAAGGCAAGCGACGGCGGCTGGCCCACCGTCGATCGAGTCGTGCGTGGCTCCGGTCCGGCAAGGAACATCGCCCAGGACAGCGGACGTGTGCTGACCGTCACGCGCGACACGCCGGCGCTGGTGGCACTCGATGCCGACGGCGCAGTGCTGGAGCGGATCGAACCCTGACCGGCTCTTTCAGGGCTGGACGATCTTGATCTCGGACCGGCTGCCGAGATCGGCCGGCATTTGAGCCGCATTGAGGACAAGCAGGCGTTCCATCCGGAGATCGGGATAGGGCATCCGTGCCGCAAACTGCGCCGGTGTCGATCCTGCCGGCGAGACGATGCGCAGACGGTAGGGCTGCAGAGAAGCAGCTTCCGAAGGCGTGAGGGTACGGAAGGTCCGCGCGGCCTGGACCATCGCCTCGATCTGCCGATCCTGGTCGGCGCCCTCGCTGACCAGAGCGAAGGTGCAGGCCCGGGTACCCTGACGAATGACGATGTAGCGCGCCTGACCGAGGCCGGTATCCGAGCCGCGCGGTCGCGCGCCGATCGCCGCCTCGTTGCCGTTGATCTCAAGGGTCTGGATGTCCGTGGGCGTGGGTTTCAGCTTGTTGCGCATCCAGTCGTCGAGCGGACCGGCCACCGGCGTGGTCAGGCAGGCGAACATCATCAGCGAGCGGTCGCGATTGACGGCCAGCACGCCGTCGCTGTCGTTGAAAAGCCGGAAGCCGGGCGGGACGGTGAAGCCGAGGCGCAGGGTCGGATGGAGGAACGAGCGGCCGCGGATGAAGCCCTCGCTCGGCGAATCGTCGACCGACATGCCGTTGATGGCAGCGAAATAGCCCTTCTGGTTCGATTCGCCCGGCGCGCCCGCCAGCGGCAGGGCAGCGATCGCGGAGGTGCGTTCGACCGGCGCGGGATGGGTCGACGCCGCACTCAGCCGGTCGCCGATGTCGGGGGCCTCGCCCATGATCTGCGCTTCGAGCGCACTCTGCCGGCGCAACCGGTCGATCAGGGACGCCATCGCATCGCCGCGATAGCCGGCCTTGACGATGTAGCCGAGGGCCAGCCGGTCGGCTTCGAGCTCCTGTTCGCGCGAATAGCGCCGCAGGGCGAGCAACCCGTCCTGCGCCACCGCACGGCCGACGGTGATCGAGCCGCTGGTGGCGGCGGCCTCGACCGCCGCATCGAGCACGCCCTGGCGGACGCGCGCGCGCTGCGCGGCATGACGCTGCACCAGGTGGCCGAGTTCGTGGCCGATCGCGGCGGCCAGCTCGGCCTCGTTCTCGAGCAGGGCCAGCAGTCCGCGTGTGACGAAGACGTAGGACTGGACCGCATGTGCATTGGCGACCGGCGAATCCAGCACGGCGAAGCGGAAGCCGCTGACGCCGGCGGCCGCGACCACGCGCTGGCCCACCCGGTCGACATAGGCCTGGAGGGCGGCGTCCTGGTCGGCCGGACCGACGAGCTTCTCGATCCCGCTCGGCAGGACGATGGTTCCGCGTCCGGTCGCCGCAGCCGCGGACGTGGACGGCGGCTCGACAGCCGGCGCGCAGGCGACGACGCCGGCCAGCAACGCGACCAGCGCCAGAAAACGGCGAATTTCCACGGATCCTCCTGGGACTCCTCGACCTTAGACGGTCGGCGGACCGGGCGGCAATCGTCCGCAAGGCTGGCACCGAAGCCGCCGCTATGGCACTGATGTCCCAAGGACAATCGCATGCCGCGTTCAGAGACTCCGCTCCGTTCCGACCTGTTTCCCGAGATCTCGCCGTACGCCAGCGGCATGCTGGCGGTCGACGGCCGGCACACGATCTATTGGGAGCAGAGCGGCAATCCGGAGGGCGTGCCCGTCGTCTTCCTGCATGGCGGACCGGGCGCCGGCTCCGCGCCGGTCCACCGCCGATTCTTCGATCCGCAATTCTATCGCATTGTCGTGTTCGACCAGCGCGGCTGCGGCCGCTCGATGCCACTGGGCGAGCTGCAGGAGAACACGACTGGCCATCTCGTGGCCGACATGGAGAAGCTGCGGACGCATCTCGGCATCCCGGGCTGGCTGCTGTTTGGCGGATCGTGGGGCAGCACGCTCGCGCTGGCCTACGGCCTCACCCATCCCGAGCGCACCACCGGCTTCATCCTGCGCGGCATCTTCCTCGGCGCGCGGCCGGAGATCGACTGGTTCCTCCACGGCATGCGCACCATCTTCCCGGAAGCCTGGCGCGACTTCGCCGAGCACCTGCCGACCGACGAGCGCTCCGACCTGCTGGGCAACTATTACCGCCGCCTGATCGATCGCAATCCCGACCTGCACCGTCCGGCGGCGCGCGCCTGGAGCCGCTACGAGGCGGCCTGCTCGACGCTCTATCCCGCGGTGCGCGCGCCGTTTGAGACCGACCATGGCGGCTTCGCGCTCGCGCTCTCGCGCATCGAGGCCCACTACTTCGCCAACGGCACCTTCGTGCCGGAAGGCTGGCCCTGGGCCGATCTCGGCCGCATCCGGCACCTGCCGGGCACCATCGTTCAGGGCCGCTACGACATCGTCTGCCCGCCAGTGACCGCCGATGCGCTGGCCCGCGCCTGGCCCGAGGCACGCTACGTCGTCGTGCCCGATGCCGGCCACAGCGCGCTGGAACCCGGCATCCGCGCCGCGCTCGTCAACGCCACCGAGAGCTACCGTCTGTCGACCAGCGACACGGAACTGTTCGCGCCACGATTCCCGTGGGACGCCTGACAAGGACTATCGATCATGTCGTTCGAACTGCCGCCGGAGCAGACCGGCGCCGCCGCCTGGTACGGGCCCGAGATCGCCAGGCGCAGTGACTGGCAGATGCCGCTCAATGCCGCCGAGGTGGCGGAAGTCGAGGCGGCGACCCGCGCGCTGGTGGCGCGCGATGCCGACATCGCAGTGCTGAAGCCGCAGGATTTCCCGCTGCCGACCCTCGGCCCCAGGCTCAGGTCGCGGGTCGATGACGAGGTGCTGAACGGCCGTGGCTTCCTGCTGCTGCGCGGCCTGCCGGTCGAGCGCTGGTCGATCCGCGAATCGGCGACCGCCTTCTTCGGTCTGGGCGCCCATCTCGGCAGCGCCCGCTCGCAGAACGGCAAGGGCCATGTGCTGGGCCACGTGCAGGATCTCGGCCTCGACGTGAACGATCCCAACGTGCGCATCTACCAGACGCACGAGCGGCAGACCTACCACACCGATTCCTGCGACATCGTCGGGCTGCTCTGTCTCAAGACCGCGAAGTCCGGCGGACTGTCGGCGCTGGTGAGCTCGACCACCATCTTCAACGAGATGCGCCGCCGCCGGCCCGACCTGCTGAAGCTGCTGTTCCAGCCGCTCGCCACCGACCGCCGGGGCGAGGTGCCGGAGGGCCAGAAGCCCTTCTTCGAGATCCCCGTGTTCAACTGGCACCAAGGCTATCTGACGGCGATCTACCAGCGCCAGTACATCGACTCGGCCCAGCGCTTTCCCGAGGCGCCGCGCCACACGCCGGAACTGGTCGAGGCGCTCGACATGTTCGACCAGCTGGCCAACGATCCGGCGCTCAACACGTTCATGGAGTTCAAGCCGGGCGACGTGCAGCTGGTTCACAACCACACGATGCTGCACGACCGCACCGGCTTCGAGGACTGGCCCGAGCCGGAACGTCGCCGTCACCTGCTGCGCCTGTGGCTGGCGGCCGAGGGGGCCCGGCCGCTTCCCGAAATCTTCGCCCAGCGCTACGGCCAGGTGACCATCGGCGACCGCGGCGGCATCATCGTGCGCGGCACCAGGCTGCAGGCGCCCCTGCAGGCGGCTTGACCCAGTTGACCCGGGCCGGGGTCGTCCCTAAGTGAAGCCCACCTCAAGCAACCAGAATACAAGGGGACACCACATGGCCAGCGATCCATCCGCGGGCGGCGCCCCGGCGGATATGCCGGTCGACCCCGACAGTCTCGACATTCCGCCCCGCCCCGAAAGCGCCGCCGAGTGGCAGCGCCTCGTCGAGCAGCTCCAGGCCGAGAAGGCCGATCTCCAGGACAAGCAGCTCCGGGCCCTGGCCGAGGCGCAGAACGTGCGCCGCCGGGCTCAGCAGGATGTCGAGAAGGAGCGCAAATTCGGTGTCGAGCGCTTTGCCCGCGACGTACTTTCCGTGGCCGACAATTTCGGCCGCGCCCTCTCCGCCCTGCCGGCCGATCTCGACTCCATGGACCCGGCTTTGCGCAACGTGATCGTCGGCATCCAGGCGACCGACCGCGAGCTGCAGTCGGTGCTGGAGCGCCACGGCGTCACCCGGATCGAGAGCCTGGGCAAGCCGTTCAACGCCGAGTTCCATCAGGCCATGATGGAGGTCGAGAATGCCGACGTGCCGTCGGGCACCGTCGTCCAGGAGCTGATCCCGGGATACCTGATCGCCGGCCGCCTGCTGCGCGCGGCCATGGTCGCCATATCGAAGGGTGGCCCGGCTGCCAGCCACGCTGCAAGCAATGAAAACTAGGAGGCCCGGCGCGCTGCCGGCCCTCCTGTCGCGAATCCGCCGGTAGTGCCCCAAACGGCACTTTCCAGCGGAGAATTTGGTCCTTAGGTCCATTGTAGGCAGCCGGATAGGACCTATATAGCCCCTGTCCTGATCCGGGTTTTCCGGCAGGTAACCATTACACGGGGGTCGATCGGGTGCCTTTGGGGTCCGGCCGGCCTGCCGAGGGAAGAGAGTAGAATCATGGCGAAAGTCATTGGCATCGATTTGGGTACGACCAACTCGTGCGTCGCGGTCATGGAAGGCGGCGACACCAAGGTCATCGAGAATTCCGAGGGCGCGCGCACGACGCCTTCCATGGTCGCCTTCACGGATGGCGGCGAGCGTCTGGTTGGACAGGCCGCCAAGCGGCAGGCCGTCACCAATCCGCTGAAGACCCTCTATTCGGTCAAGCGCCTGATCGGGCGTCGCTTCGACGACCCCATGGTCGCCAAGGAGAAGACGCTGGTCCCCTTCAAGATCGACAAGGCGCCGAGTGGCGATGCCTGGGTCGACGTGAACGGCGAGCAGTACAGCCCGAGCCAGATCTCGGCCTTCATTCTCGGCAAGATGAAGGAGACGGCCGAGGCCTATCTCGGCGAGAAGGTCGATCAGGCGGTGATCACCGTTCCGGCCTACTTCAACGACGCCCAGCGCCAGGCCACCAAGGACGCCGGCCGCATCGCCGGTCTCGAAGTGCTGCGCATCATCAACGAGCCGACGGCTGCGGCCCTTGCCTACGGCATGGACAAGCGCAAGTCCGGCACGATCGCGGTCTACGACCTGGGCGGCGGCACGTTCGACGTGTCGATCCTCGAGATCGGCGACGGCGTATTCGAGGTCAAGGCGACCAACGGCGACACCTTCCTGGGTGGCGAGGACTTCGACCAGCGCATCATCAGCTACCTGGCCGACGAGTTCAAAAAGGAGCAGGGCATCGACCTGCGCAACGACAAGCTCGCCCTGCAGCGCCTGAAGGAAGCGGCCGAGAAGGCCAAGATCGAGCTCTCCAACTCCAAGGAGACCGAGATCAACCTGCCGTTCATCACGGCCGATGCCAGCGGTCCGAAGCATCTCGTCATCAAGCTCTCGCGCGCCAAGCTCGAGTCCCTGGTCGACGACCTGGTGCAGCGGACGCTCGAGCCCTGCAAGGCGGCGTTGAAGGACTCCGGCCTGCAGGCCGGCCAGATCGACGAGGTCATCCTGGTCGGCGGCATGACGCGCATGCCGAAGGTCATCGAGGTCGTGAAGCAGTTCTTCGGCAAGGAGCCGGCCCGTAACGTCAATCCCGACGAAGTCGTCGCGGTCGGCGCGGCGGTCCAGGCGGCCGTGTTGAAGGGTGAGGTCAAGGACGTCCTGCTGCTCGACGTGACGCCGCTGTCGCTCGGCATCGAGACGCTGGGCGGCGTGTTCACGCGCCTCATCGAGCGCAACACCACGATCCCGACCAAGAAGAGCCAGACCTTCTCGACGGCCGACGACAACCAGACCGCGGTGACCATCCGCGTGTTCCAGGGCGAGCGCGAGATCGCCGCCCAGAACAAGATGCTGGGCCAGTTCGACCT
>CANIEC010000105.1 GCA_947466085.1 Rhodospirillales bacterium | reverse complement strand
TCGCCGATAAGTTCGGCCAGTGGCTGGAAGAGCATCCCGCCGAGACGCGCAAGATCCTGACCAAGGTCGTCGAGGCCGCCGCCGCCCGCGAGGCCGCGAAAAAAGCCCGTGAACTCACCCGCCGCAAGGGCGCGCTCGACGTGAGCTCGCTGCCCGGCAAGCTCGCCGACTGCCAGGAACGCGATCCGGCGCTCTCGGAGCTCTTCATCGTCGAGGGTGATTCGGCCGGAGGCTCGGCCAAGCAGGGCCGCAACCGCGCCAACCAGGCGATC
Organism: Rhodospirillales bacterium; assembly: GCA_947466085.1. Taxonomy (GTDB): domain Bacteria; phylum Pseudomonadota; class Alphaproteobacteria; order Reyranellales; family Reyranellaceae; genus Reyranella. The sequence continues at coordinate 15,657 of CANIEC010000105.1, read as the reverse complement.
CTGCCGTTGCGCGGCAAGATCCTGAACGTCGAGCGCGCGCGCTTCGACAAGATGCTGGGCTCGGCGGAAATCGGCACGCTGATCACGGCGCTGGGCACCGGCATCGGCCACGACGACTTCAACCTCGACAAGCTGCGCTATCACAAGATCATCATCATGACGGACGCCGACGTCGACGGCTCGCACATCCGCACGCTCCTGATGACGTTCTTCTATCGCCAGATGCGCGACCTGATCGAGCGCGGCTACCTCTACATCGCCCAGCCGCCGCTGTTCAAAGCGGCGAAGGGCAAGTCGGCGATCTACCTCAAGGACGAGCGCGCGCTCGACGACCATCTGATCCAGACCGGCCTCGAGGGCGCCACGCTGCAGCTCGGCAGCGGCAGCGTCCTCGCCAAGGACGATCTGCGCAACACGGTCGACATCGCCCGCTCGGTGACCAACCTCGTGAAGCCGCTGGCCCTGTCGCGCCGCGTCACCAGCCAGGCGGTGATCGAGCAGGCGGCGATCGCCGGCGCCCTCAAGCCCGACGTGCTGGCCGATCCGGTGCTGGCCAAGCAGACGGCCGACTACATCGCCAAGCGTCTCGACGTCGTCAGCCCGCCGCTGGAGAAGGGCTGGACCGGCGAGCCGATGGCCGACGGCGGTCTCGCCTTCACGCGCCGCCTGCGCGGCGTGAGCGAGCGGCACGTGATCGACGGACCGCTGACCCGCAGCGCCGAGGCGCGCAAGCTCGACGCGCTGGCCGACGAGCTGCAGGCCGTCTACCAGAAGCCCGGCATCTTCGCGGTAAAGGACAAGGAGACCCGGATCTCCTCGCCGACCGAGCTGTTCGCCGCCGTTCTCGAGGCCGGCCGCAAGGGCGTCACGATCCAGCGTTACAAGGGCCTGGGCGAGATGAATCCCGATCAGCTCTGGGAGACCACTCTCGATCCCGAGGCGCGCACGCTCCTGCAGGTCCGCATCAACCATGCCGACGAGGCCGACGAGATCTTCTCGACCCTGATGGGCGACGTGGTCGAGCCGCGCCGCGAGTTCATCCAGGAAAACGCGCTGAAGGTGGCGAACCTCGATGTCTAGAACCGCCAAGGCCGTGATCGCCGCCATGCTCCTGGCCGGCGCAATCCCTGTCGCGGCATTGGCCCAGACCCAGTCGTCGACGCCGACGACCAACGCCGGCACCAGGCTCAACTTTCCCGCAACCCTGGGCGGCGCCACCTTCGAGCGCTCGGTCAACTATGCCGCGCCTCCGGCCAATAATCCCGGCCAGGGCATGTCCTACACCTATTCGACGCCGAAGCGGCTGACGATCAACGTCCAGGTCTACGACCTCGGCCGCCGCGTGCCGGCCGGCAGCGACAATCCGACGGTGACCAGCCAGTTCAACGCCGAACTCAGCGCGGCCGAGCAGCAGTTCAAATACGCGGGCTATACCGCCTTTCAGAAGCCGTCGGTGCCTTCGAGCTGCACCTATGGCGCGGTGACCTTCCGCTGCGTCACCTACAGCGGCGTCACCCAGGCCAACTCGCGGGTGTACAGCAAGCTGCTGCTGACCGGCTTTCGCGACCATTTCATCAAGATTCGCATCGACTGGGCGCAGTCGCACCAGCAGAGCGCGGGCGACGCCGATGCCGCGCTGCAGGCCTTCGTGCCGGCCCTGATGCGCTGAGTCCCGCAGCGCGCGGGCCTTGCGTCAGCGCAGGCCGAACCGCCGGAAGGTTCCGATCGTCGTCAGCAGGCCCATCGTGACGAGGCAGAGGCCGGCGATCTGAAGGGCCCCGGGAATTTCCCCCACGATCGGAATCCCGACCAGCACCGAGAGAGCCGGCACGATGGCCGGAAACAGCACCGCACGGCTCACGCCGAGGAAGATCACGGCCTGGCTGTAGGCCACCATGGTGATGGCGCCCTGCAGGCCGCCCTGTACCAGCCCCTGGAAGACCAGCATGCCGAGCGGCAGCGCCTGCAGGTGCGCGATGCCCATCACGGCGAGATAGATCGGCGTCGTCAGCAGGAACGACAGCACCGCCACCACCGCCGTCGCCTGCAGAGCGGGCAGGCGCCAATGGCGCAACAGCAGGGTGAAGCCCGCCCACAGCACGCTCGACGCGAAGAACAGGAGATCGCCCAGCCAGGCGCGCTCGCCCGCGGGCTGGGTGAGCCCATCCCAGCCGATCAGGAAGATGCCCGCCAGCACGATGGCGGCGCCGACCAGATGGTTGCGGCTCAATCGTTCGCGCAGGAACAGGGCGGCGCCGATGGTGCTGACGATGGTCACGGTCGCGGGCGCGATCACGGCGCCATGGGCGAGCGGCGCAAAGCCGTATCCCCCGGTCTGCAGCAGCGCGAAGGGAGCGCCCCCCAGAAGGGTGAGAATCAGCGACCGGCGCAGGCCGATGCCGGCGAAATCACGCAGCCCGTAGCGCACGAGCAGCGGCAGCATGATCGCGCCGGCCACGACGTAGCGGGCGAAGATCATGTCGACGGCGCCGAGGCCGCCCAGGATGCCGGCACGCGCCGACGCGAACGAGAGCGACGCCCCCAGCGCCATGATGGCGCCGCACAGGAAGCCCCAGTGGTCGCGTGTGATCCGCACGGGCGTTCCCTCGGCCATGCCCTTCGCTAGCACGGAGCGGGCCAGCCGCACACGAATTTTAGTGCACTCGCTCCAGAATCGCGCTCTTATGCTGCAATGGCTCGCCTGAGGGAATTCGACGAAGACCGCGCGCTCGATGCCGCCGTCGACTGTTTCTGGAATCGTGGCTACGAGGCCACGTCGGTGCGCGACCTCGCGCGCGAGATGGGGATCGGCGGCGCCAGCCTCTACAACGCGTTCGGCGGCAAGCGCGCCCTGTTCGAGCGCGTCCTCGAACGCTACGCCAACCGGTCGACCCGCGAGCGCATCGCGCGGCTCGAGGCCGGTCATCGTCCCCGCGAGGCGATCCGCGCGTTCCTGGCCGAGGTGATCGACCGTTCGCTGAAGGATCGCGACTGCAAGGGCTGCCTGCTGGTGAATTCCGCGCTCGACGTGGCGCCGCACGACGCCGAGCTCGGCCGCGTGGTCACGGGCTATCTCGAGGAGATCCGCGCGTTCTTCCGGCGCAACATCGAGGCCGCGATCGAGGCCGGCGAGACGCCGCGCGGCACCGATGCCGAGGCCCTGTCGATCCACCTGCTGGGCGTGCTGATGGGCATGCGCGTGCTGTCACGCACCGGCGCTCGCCGGCGCACGCTGGAAGCGGTGGTCCAGCCGGCGCTCGACCTTCTGGGGAGACCGCATTGATCGACCATCTGAACGATGCCGCCCTGCGCGCGCTGCCGGACGACGTTCCCGTGGTCATGCTGAACCTGATGCGCTTCCGCGAGCGCTCGCTCGACGGCAAGGGCAGCGGCTGGGACGCCTATCTGCGCTACAGCGCGCTCACCATAAAACTGATCAAGGCCCAGGGCGGCACCATCATCTGGACGGGCAATGCCGAGACGGTGGCGCTGGGCGAACCGGACCGGCATCGCTGGGATTACGTGGCGCTGGTCCGCTATCCCTCGCGCGCGGCATTCCTCGCCATGATGACATCGCCCGAATACGCGGCGGCCAATATCGAACGCGAGAACGGCTGCAGCGACCATGCCATCGTCGCCACGCGCCAGACCTACAGCAACCTCAGCGAAGCCCGAACCAAGGAGTAGGCAATGTCATTGGCAGACAAACTCTCGGCAATGCGAACGGCCAGCGCGGCGCGGCTTCCCGCAGACAAGCAGGCCATCATGGAGAGGGCCACCGAAGATCTGCGCCGTACGGGAATTCTCAACCGTATCGTGCCGGTCGGCAGTCGGATGCCGGCCTTCGCACTGGCCGATCACGACGGGCGTCGTGTCGACTCGGACGATCTTCTCGCCGGTGGGCCGTTGGTCCTGTCCTTCTTCCGAGGGTCCTGGTGACCCTACTGCCGGCATGAGCTGGATGCTCTGCAAAGCGTGTACGCCGACATCGCGGGCCTTGGCGCCAGCCTGATCGTGATCTCGCCCGAACTGCCGGTGCGCACGGCAGACATGGCGACCAAACAGAAGCTCACCTTTCCGATCGTCTGGGACGAGAAGTCCAGTGTCGCGGAAGCCTTTGGCCTCGCCTTCACGCTCCCCGACGACCTCAGGGAAGTTTACCTGAGCCTCGGCATCGATCTCCCGCTGCGCAATGGCGACGCCTCCTGGCAACTGCCGGTGCCTGCGCGATTCGTTGTCGACGGCGAAGGCATCGTGCGCTCGCTCGAAGCCGACGTGGACTACAAGTACAGGCCCGAACCGGAACCTACCGTCGCGCTTCTGCGCGACATCGTTGCGGGCTGAGGCCACGCGGAAGCAACAGGGAAACAAGCGCATGGTCAAACGTCTCAGCGACATGCCGGAGGTCGAGGCCCACCACCTCCGGCGCATCGAGTGTCCCACTTTCGACGACACGCCGGCGCTCCCCGGCAAGCCGCTCAGCCAGCGCCGGATCGCGCTGATCTCGACCGCGGGCCTGCACCGGCGCGGCGACCGGCCGTTCCGCCCCGGCGACGGCAGCTACCGCGTCATTCCGGCCGGGACTCCGGCGCGCGACCTGGTGATGAGCCACATCTCGGTAAACTTCGACCGCACCGGCTTCCAGCAGGACCACAACGTCGCCTTCCCGATCGACCGGCTGCGCGAGCTGGTCGAACAGGGCGTCGTCGGCTCGATGGCCGCGATGCACTATTCGTTCATGGGCGCGTTCCCGCCCGATGCTGCCGAGCCGCATGCCCGGCATCTCGCCGGCCTGCTGAAGCAGGATGCCGTCGACGCGGCCCTGCTCGTTCCGGTTTGACCCGCCTGTACGCGCGCCGTGGGCGCGCTGGGCCACTTCCTCGAACGCCAGGGCATTCCGACCGCCAGCATCAGCCTGGTGCGGGAGCACACCGAAACCATCCGTCCGCCGCGCGCCCTCTGGGTGACGTTCGAACTCGGCCGGCCGCTCGGCATCCCGGACGATCCCGACTTCCAGCGTCGCGTGCTGCGCGCGACGGCGGAGCTGCTGGAGCGGACCGACGGGCCGCTGATCGCCGACTATCCCGAAGAGGTCGCCGAGGAGGCGGACTTCACCGGCTGGGCCTGCCCGATCAACCTCGCCCCCCAGGCGACCGACACGCTGGCGGCCGAGATCGACCGTCTGGCCACCTGGCACGATCAGAGCGTCGCCCGAACCGGCCGCACCACCGTGGGCGTCTCGGGCCTCGACATGCCGAAAGCGGGCGGTCTTCTCTCCGCCGCCTTGGCCGGCGATCCGCCGCCCGCGCAAACGCTCAAGGAAGCGATCGACGATCTGCGGGCCTATTATCTGGAAGCCGCCTCGGCCTTCCCCGATCCCGGCACGTCGAAGAAGCGCAAGGCGTGGCTATGGGACGAGACGCTGTTCGGCAGGGCGCTGCTCGAGCTGCAGCCCAGGCTGGCCGCGAGCGCCGACCCGCAGCTCAGGGTCCTGGGCAACCTGACCCTGATCCCGGCGACCGAGCGCCACCGGCTGGCCAAGGCCTAGAGCACCATCTGCGTCTGCGTCACCACCGCCACGAGCTTGCCCTCGGCGGTGGTGATGCGGGTGGTCCACACCATGGTGCGGCGGCCGCGATGGATCGGCGTGGTCTCGCCGATCACCGTGGTGCCGACCGGCGCCGGCCCCACGAAGTTGGTCTTGCTCTCGATCGTCGTCGTGCCCTTGCCCTCGGGCAGGTTGAGCACGGTGGCGGCGGCGCCCAGCGTATCGGCGAAGGCCATGACCGCGCCGCCGTGCAGGATCGCGGGCCGCGTGCAGAGCTCGGGGCGCACGACCATCTCGGCCTTCACCCCGGTCTCGCTCGCTTCCGTGAACTTCAGCCCCAGAACTTCGGCAAAGGGCAGCTTGATGTCGTTCAGGAGCTGAAGCCTGTCCATGATCGTTTCCTCTCGTCGGCGTCTAGTGGGCGGCGCTGATGCGGCGCAGGCCGAGATACTCGAGGATCGCGAGGTCGGCCACGATCAGCGCGACGACGACGATGCCCGCGATGCCGGCCCCGGTCCAGGACGCCGGCAGCATCAGCATCACGGCGCTGATCGCGACCCAGGAGGCGTCGAGGAGGAAAATCGCCCGGGCCCAGCCCAAGGGCATGTCGGGGCGTGACGCGACCCAGCCGCACACCGCACCGAAGGCCACGAAGCCCAGCCCCAGCAGTTCCAGCACGAGCGCGAGATCCATGCCCAGCACCTGGAGGGGCGTATGGGTGGCCATCTTCGCGACGGGCGTGGCCAGGGCCGCCAGAAGGACGCCGGAGCCCACGGACAGGATGGCGTTGGCCCAGAGCGTGCGGCGAAGCAGGCGATCGGATGAAGCAGTCATGTCGTCCTCCTTTGGTTGCGGACGATCGGGAGATCGCATTCCCGCACCAGTCTCTCAATTACGCAGGAGGTAATCGGCGGGCCCGCGGGCCGGTGCTAGGTTTCGCGTCATGAGCACAACTCCCGCTTCGGTGCCGCCTCCCGCGGCCGACACGTTCGGTCCCATGCTGCGCGCCTGGCGCCGCCGCCGTGGCGCCAGCCAGCTCTCGCTGGCGCTGCAGTCCGGCGTCTCGCAGCGCCATGTCAGCTTCCTCGAATCGGGCCGCGCCCGCCCGAGCCGCGAGATGGTGGTCCAGCTCTCGACCGCGCTCGACGTGCCGCTGCGCCAGCGCAACGAGATGCTGCTGGCGGCGGGCTTCGCGCCGGCCTACCGCGAAAGCAACCTCGCCGCGCCCGAACTCGCGCCGGTGCGCCGGGCGATCGATTTCATGCTGAAGCAGCAGGAGCCCTACCCCGCGGTCGTGATCGACCGGCTGTGGAACCTGCTGCAGGCCAACGAAGCGGCCAACGCCTTCACCGTCTTCCTGTTCGAGGGCATGCCGCCCGCGCCGCCGCCCGGCAAGGGACCCAACCTGTTGCGCTGGATCCTCGACCCCGGGGCGCTGCGCTCGAAGATCTCCAACTGGGAGGAGGTCGCGCGCTATCTCGTGTCGACGACCTATGCCGAGATCCTGGCGTCCGGTGGCGAGCCCAAGGCGCTCGCCTTCATCGAGGAGATCATGGCCTATCCCGACGTGCCCGCCTCGTTCCGAAAGCTGCGCTTCGAGGAGCGGCCGGCGCCGATGCTGACGGTCGACTATCTGGTGGGTGGCAAGGCGCTCTCGGTCTTCACCACCATCGCCACCCTGGGAACGCCGCAGGACATCACCCTGCAGGAAGTCCGCGTCGAGAGCTTCTTCCCCGCCGACGACCGCAGCGACGCGCTGTTCAAGAGTCTGGCGGCGAAACGCTGAAGGGCCGTCTGGCCGGCCGCGCGGGGGCGGGTGGCGTGACCGCGGCAAAATGCTAATCACGTCGCCGACCATGGGCGGCCCCGGCATCCTCGTTACGCTCGACATCGCCCTGCGCGGCGCGGGCGTTGCGCTGCTCCTGATCGTCGCGGCCGCAACGCTGCGACGCGCCCAGGGCCGGCCCGCCGGCTGGCTCGGCGCGCTGCTCGCCGTGGGCGCCGCTGCCTACGCGGTCTGCTCCTCGCCCGGGCCCCATGATCCGCCGGTCTGGTTCGCCCCCGTCCTGATGCTCTGCACCGGCAATGCCGCCGTCTTCTGGCTGTTCGCCCAGGCGATGTTCGACGATTCCTTCCGGCTGAGGCCCTGGCATGCGCTGGTCTGGCTGGGCCTGGTCGTCTGGCCGCTGGCCCATCTGCTGGGGGCGGGCTTCACCTCGCACTGGCTGCTGGGCGTGCTCGTGCGCGGCGCGGTGATCCTGCTGGCGCTTCTGGCGCTGGCGCAAACGGTGCGAGGCTGGGGCAGCGATCTGGTGGAAGGCCGACGGCACCTGCGCCTGTTCATCCTGATCGCCGTGGCCCTCCACATCGCCGTCACCGTCACGGTCGAACTCGTCTTTGGCGCCGACCAGGTGCCCATGGCGTTGCACCTGCTGAACTCGGGCGCCCTGGTCGCGATCGCGGCCATCATCGCCCTGCTGCTCCTGCAGGCGGACCTCGACTCCGTCCTCGGCCCGGTGGCGGTCGGACCGGCCGTCGACGCCGTCTCGCCCGCCAGCCTGCCCCCTCACCCGCCGATCGCGGTGGCGGCAGCGGAGGACGAGCCCGCCGACCCGGCGCTTCTCGCCACGCTCGAACGGCTGATGTCGGTCGACAGGCTTTACCGTCAGGAGGGGCTGACCATCGGCGTCCTGGCCGGCCGGCTCGGCCTGCCCGAGTACCGGCTGAGGCGCGCCATCAACCGTGGGCTGGGCTACCGGAACTTCAACGAGTACCTGAATCGTCACCGCCTGGCCGACGCCAAGCACGCCCTGGCCGATCCCTCCCAGGCCGGCGTCCCGATCCTGACCATCGCCCTCGATTCGGGTTTCCAGTCGCTCGGTCCCTTCAACCGCGCCTTCAAGGCCGATACCGGCATGACCCCGACGGAGTACCGAAAGGCCGCCGAAGGCCGCCGCGGCGCCTGATTTCCCGCCGATTCCGGAATCGGCGAGCCGTTTTTCGCCGCAGATCGCCGGTTTTCACCTTCGGCGCGATCCTTCCGCCGCCTCCTCCTAGGCATTGGGCACGCCTGATGGAGGGGCGATCGATGAACGAACTCTGGCACGTCTACCTGTCTGCCTGGCCCACGGTCTGGGCCATGGACACCGCCCGCTACCTCGTGGCCGCCACGCTGATGGCCACGATCCTCGCCTTGTTCTGGCGAGCCGGTCTGGCCCGCCGCAAGCTGCAGCCTCGCGATCCCGCCCGGGGCCAGCGGCGGCGCGAATTCCTGGCGTCGATGCGGACAGCGTTCATCTTCTCGGTGCTGGGCGCCGTGGTGGCGGTGGGCGACCATCAGGGCTGGATCACGATCTACAAGAACTTCCGCCAGGCCGGACCGCTTTACCTCGTGCTGTCGCTCGCCCTGATGCTGGTGGCCCACGACACCTACTTCTACTGGGCCCACCGCGCCATGCACCACAGGCGCCTGTTCGCGCTGTTCCATCGCACGCATCATCTGTCGCGGACGCCAACGCCGTGGACCGCCTATTGCTTCGCCATCCCCGAGGCTGTCGTGCACGGTGCCTTCGTCCCGCTCTTCCTCCTCGTCGTGCCGATGCACGGGCTCGGCCTGCTGGCCTTCGGCATCGTGCAGATCCTGCGCAACGTCATGGGTCATGCCGGCGCCGAGGTACATTCCGCAGCCTTCGGCCCCGGCCGGTGGCTGGGCTGGAACAACACCACGACCCATCACGACCTGCATCACGAAGCCGGCCGCTACAATTACGGTCTCTACTTCCGCTGGTGGGACAAGCTGATGGGGACCGAGCATCCGGACTACCGCCGGAAGTTCGAAGCGATCGTCTCACCGGCCGCCACCACCACGGCACCGGTCGGGCCGGGTCGCCTGCTGGCACGCGCGCTGGCGTGCGTGATGGCCGGGGGCCTTCTTCTTTCCGCCGACCCGGTCCGCGCCGACGACGGTCCGGTGGGACGATGGGTGACGCCTGGCGCGGCGGCCGTCGTCGAGATCGTGCCCTGCAGCGGCGCACCGGGCCTGTGCGGCACCGTTCGCTGGGTGTGGGACGGCGTCGACGACAAGGGCCGGCAACGCCTCGACACCCAGAATGCCGACGCGTCCCAGCGCACGCGGCCGCTCGTCGGTCTATCGATCCTGTCCGGCCTCGCGCGGACCGGGAACGGCGGCTGGGAGGGCCGGATCTACAATCCCGAGGACGGCCAGACCTACCGCGCGACCCTGCGTCGGCCGACCGCCGACACGCTGACGATCGAAGGCTGCGTGCTGTTCATCTGCCAGAAGCAGGTGTGGCGCAGCGCCGGGGCGCTGGCCGCCGCGCTGCAGTGAGTCAGCGCTCTAGGGTGATCGACATCCCGAAGCTTTCCGTGGCGCCCGGCGTGATCGCAATCACGCCGGGCTTGTCGGCCAGCTCGCCGTCGAAGCCTTCGGGGCTGGCGTGGCCCTGCCACGGTTCGATACAGACATAGCCGGCGCCGGGCTTGGTCCAGATTCCGAGATGGGGCATGCGCGGGAAGTCGACGCGGATCGCTTCGCCATAGAGGACGCTGCGGCTCGCCAGCGTGTCGAAGACCAGCGCGCCCTCCACGAACAAATCGTCGTGCAGCCGGAGATGCCGGTCGCGCACCGGCGTCGCGAACTGCGCGGCGCTCAGCAGGCCGTCGATCGGCCGGCGGATCGGCGCCGGCTCATCGCGCTCGAAGACGATTTCGTGCGCCGCCCGCGGCTTGCCGTAGGGCAACGGCCAGCGCAGCGCCGGGTGGAAGCCGAACGAAGCCGGCATGACCGCAGCCCCGGTGTTCGTGACCCGGGCTTCCATATGCAGGGTCGCGTCTTCGATCCGGTAGGTGACGTCGAGACGAAACTCGAAGGGATACTGGCGACGCGTTGCGTCGCTCGACTCGAGGCGCCAGGTGCAGGACGCGGCATCGGACCCGACCAGCGCGAAAGTCGAGGTCCGGGCGAAGCCGTGCCGGCCGATGTCGTAGGCCTTGCCGGCCACGTTGAGCCGGTTGCCCTTCACTTCACCGACGATGGGAAACAGCAGCGGCGAGCGGCTGTTCCAGACGGCGGGATTGCCGTCCCATAAAAGATCGGCGCCGGCGCGATCCTGCAGGCGCACGAGTTCGGCGCCGGTGGCGGAGATTTCAGCGCTGAGCGCCGCAGTGGAGATCGAGACGGTCGAGGTCGAGAGGGTGGAGGCCATGGGCCATCCTACAACAGGTGCGCCTCGCGAACGGCATCGTCGACGGAGGGCAGGTAGCGGACCTGCGGCCGTCCCGCGCCGGCCCGCAGCAGCGCGTGGCGGACCGACGGCGTGGCGCCCGTGACGTAGACCCGGACGCCATGGCGCGCGGCCTTGCGGCCGGCGCCGGCAATGACGTTTGCCGCCGTCGAATCGACGAAGGGCACGGCGCTGAAGTCGATGACGAAGGCCTTGTGCTGGTCGGCGATGTTGTCGAGCACGGCACCCACGGTCGAGGCCGTGCCGAAGAAGAAGGCGCCGGACAGGCGGTAGACGATCACCCGCGGATCGGTGACGAGGTCGGCGGCAAACGGCGCGCGGGCCGGCTGCGCGACGATACCCGCCGTGGCGGTCAGGCGCTGGATGAGCAGGATGACGCCCAGTGCCGTGCCGACCACGATGCCTTCCATCAGGTCGCGGAACACGGTGAGCAGGAAGGTCGAGAGCAGCACGACCGCATCGCCGCGTGAGGAGCGCAGCAGGGTCATGAATTCATGCTTCTCGGCCATGTTCCAGGCGACCACGGCCAGCACGCCGGCCAGGGCGGCCAGCGGGATGTAGGCGGCGAGCGGCGCGGCCAGCAGCATGAAGCCCAGCAGGAAAACCGAGTGGAGCATGCCGGCGACCGGTCCGCGCGCGCCGGCACGCACGTTGGTGGCCGTGCGGGCGATGGTCCCGGTGGCACAGACGCCGCCGAACAGGGCCGACGCGATGTTGGCCACGCCCTGGGCCACCAGCTCGCAGTTCGAGCGATGGCGGCGCCCCGTCATGCCGTCGGCCACCACCGCGGACAGCAGCGATTCGATGGCGCCCAGCAGCGCGAAGGAGAGCGCATCCGGCAGCACGGCCAGCATCTTCGCCAGCGACATGTCGGGCAGGCTGGGCGCCGGCAGCATGGAGGGGATGCCGCCGAAACGGCTGCCGATGGTCTCGATCGGCAGGCCCAGCGCAAAGGTCGCGACCGAGCCGGCCACCACGGCGACCAGCATGCCCGGCCAGTGCGGCCGCAGCTTCCGGAGGCCGAGAATCACGCCGATGGTCACGATGGCCAGGGTGACGGCGGCTGCGTTCACCGTGCCGGCCGCGCCCGCCAATACTTCGAGCTTGGCAGCGAACTCTCCCGGCTCCTTGCCCTGCAGAGTGAGCCCGAACAGGTCCTTGATCTGGCTGGCGAAGATGATGACGGCGATGCCGGTCGTGAACCCCACGGTGACCGGATAGGGGATGAACTTCACGAAGGTGCCGAGCCGGAGGGCACCGGCGGCCACCAGGAACACGCCGGCCATCAGGGTGGCGAGCAGCATCCCCTCGATCCCGTGCCGCGCGACCGTCGCGGCGACCAGCACGATGAACGCGCCGGCGGGGCCGCCGACCTGGAACCGGCTGCCGCCCAGCGCCGAGATCAGGAAGCCGCCGACGATGGCCGTGAACAGTCCGCGCTCCGGCGTGGTGCCCGAGGCGATGGCGATGGCCATCGAGAGCGGCAGCGCCACGATCGCCACCGTGAGCCCGGCGACGGCATCGGCCCGCAGCGCCGACAGCCCGTAGCCCTCGCGCAGCACCGAGACGAGCTTCGGCACGAAGGGGCCGTCGATTCTCGCCAGAAGGGTTGAGGAAAGGCTACCGAGGGACATAATACATAGTATTTGTGTGTTATTATGATATCGAATAACGCGCATCAGCACAACCCGACGCAAGGTCCGGAGCAGCCTCCCGAAAAAGACGGCATGTTGTCTGACAACTCGGTCGCGCCCGATCCCAAACCCATGCATAGTCCGCGCACGGTCCCGGTCTCAGAACCAAAACAGGGCCTTTGGAGGAAACGACATGAAGCGCAGACTGCTGATGGGCGGTATCGCCGCCTCGACTCTCGCGGCACCGTTCATCGCCAACGCACAGGCGCCGCTGACGCTGAACGGCGCGGTCCAGTTCAACGACGACCACGCGTTCAACAAGACGCTCCTCAAGTTCGAGGAGCTGGTGAAGAAGTACTACGGCAAGCCGATCAACTTCGTGCTCCACCGCAATTCGTCGCTGGGCCTCGAAAAGCAGTATTTCGAATACATGGCGCAGGGCAAGGCGGTGGACTACGCCATCGTCTCGCCGGCCCACATGTCGACCTTCTCCAAGGCGGCGCCGTTCATCGACGCGCCGTTCCTGTTCCGCGACCTCGCGCAATGGAACAAGGTGCTCGACCTCGACCTGCTGAAGCCGGTGGCCGACGAGGTCGCGCAAAAGGCCCAGGTCATGCTGATCGGCTATGCTGGCGGCGGCGTGCGCAACATCTTCGTCAACAAGCCGGTGAGCAACCTGGCCGAGATCAAGGGTCTGAAGGTCCGCGTCCAGGGTGCGCCGATCTGGTCCAAGACCTTCGCCGCGGCCGGCATGTCGCCCACGGTCATCGCCTACAACGAGGTCTACAACGCCATCCAGAACAACGTCATCTCGGCCGGCGAGAACGAGGCGGCCGGCGTCGAGTCGATGAAGTTCTACGAGGTGGCGCCCAATCTCGCGATGACCGAGCACGCCATCACCATCCGTCCCGTGTGCTTCTCGTCCAAGACCTTCAACTCTCTTCCGAAGGACCTGCAGGATGCGGTCGTCAAGGCGGGCAAGGAAGCCGGCGCCTACGGTCGCCAGGTCGAGAGCGGCGAAGACGAGCAGAAGCTCGTCGCGCTGGAGAAGGCCGGCAAGCTGAAGCGCATCCCGTTCAAGGACCGCGCCGAAATGAAGAAGCTCGTCGATCCGGTGATGGCCGCCTACGCCAAGGAGATCGGCGCCGACGGCATCTTCACGCAGATCGTCGCCACCAATTGATCCGTACGCGCAGCGGAGCCGCGGGCTTCGCTGCGCCTTTTCCCGGTCCGCAGCCGGGTGCGTCTTTCCGGACGGTTTCCGAATGAATTCTCCTGCCTCGACACCCGGCCTCTGGCGCCGGTTCACGGCCGCCTATGCCAGGTTCCTGACCGGCCTGCTGGCCTTCTCCGTCGCCATCATCATCATCCCGGTCACCCTGCAGATGATCTCGCGCTACACCGCGCTGATCCCGTCCTACATCTGGACCGAGGAGATGGCGCGCTTCCTGTTCATCTGGATGATCATGATCGGCGCCATGATCGGCGTGCGGGAAGCCTCGCACTTCGAGGTCGACGTGTGGCCCACGCTGCCCCGCCGCGGCGAGGCCGCCGTGCGGATCGTGTCGCGGCTGGGCATTCTCGCCTTTGCGCTGGTCTTCGTGGTCGGCGGCATCGAGTTCACGGGCTTCGCCTGGCACCGCACCTCCGAGCTGGCCGACCTGCCGCTCTGGATGATCCACATCGCCTGGCCCGCCGCCGCCGTCACCTGGATCGTCTTCCTGGGCGAGCAGTTCTACGACGAAGCCCGCATCCTGTTCGGCTGGAGCACCACATGACCGGCGCGCTGTTCTCCGCCGGCGAGGCGGCCTCGATCCTGTTCGGCTGCTTCTTCGTGCTGCTGGTGCTGCGCGTTCCGGTGGCCTTTGCGCTCGGCCTCGCCTGCCTGCCGCTCTTCTATCTGGAGCCTCGGCTCGGGACGATGATGCTCGCGCAGGAAACCTTCAACGCCTACAACTCCTTCATCCTGCTCGCCGTGCCGTTCTTCCTGCTGACGGCCAACCTGATGAGCGTCGGCGGCATCACCGACCGGCTGGTGGCGCTGTCGCGCGCCATCGTCGGCAGCTTCCCGGGCTCGCTGGCCCAGATCAACGTGGTGCTCTCGGTGTTCTTCGCCGGCATCTCAGGCTCCTCGACGGCCGACGCCGCCAGCCAGAGCAAGATCTTCATCGATGCCCAGACGCGCGAGGGCTACGACCTCTCCTTCTCGATAGCCATCACCGCGGTCTCCGCCGTGCTGGCGGTGGTCATTCCGCCCTCCATCCTGATGATCGTGTGGGGCGGCCTGATCTCGACCTCGATCGGCGCACTTTATCTCGCGGGCGTGGTGCCGGGCCTGCTGATTGCCGGCGCCCAGATGGTCACGGTGCACGTCTATGCCGTGAAGCGCGGCTATCCGACCTATCCGCGCGGGACATTCCGCCAGCTCCTCTGCTCGATCTGGGTGTCGATCCCGGCCTTGATGACGCCCGTCATCATCGTCGGCGGCATCCTGGCCGGCTGGTTCACCGCCACCGAATCGGCCTGCGTGGCGGTGCTCTATTCGGCCGTGCTGTCGATCGTTGTCTATCGCGAGATGGGGCCGAAGGAGCTGTACAAGGCGCTGGTCGACACCGGCAAGCTCGCCTCGGTGGCGCTGTTCTGCATCGGCACCGCCTCGGCCTTCGGCTGGCTGCTGGCCTACTACAGGATCCCGCAGGAACTGCTGGCCAACGTCACCACCTGGGGCATGGGCCCGATCGGCGTCGGCTTCTTCATCGCCTTCGTGTTCCTGGTCGTGGGCTGCTTCCTCGACGCCATCCCCGCGATCATCATCGTCGGGACGGTGCTGGAGCCGCTCGCCAAGTCGGTGAGCATGGATCCCGTCCACTTCGCGATCGTCTCGATCGTGTCCCTGGCGTTCGGGCTGGTCACGCCACCCTACGGGCTCTGCCTCATGATCTCCTGCGCCGTCGCCGGCGTGCCGCTGCGCTATGCCCTCAAGGACACGCTCATCATGCTGGTGCCGATGATGGTAGTGCTGGCGGCGATGATCATATGGCCGGAAATCGCCCTGTTCCTGCCCCGGCTGATCGCGCCTGAACTGCTCAAGTAGAGGGCTGCTGAAGTAGAGCCTCAGAACCCGCCTGCCAGGGACCTCTCGCCCTGCTCGCGACGGATGGCATGGAATCCTTCGACCGTGCGCCGGATGATCTCGGCGACCGGTAGCACC
>CANIEC010000104.1 GCA_947466085.1 Rhodospirillales bacterium | reverse complement strand
GGCCATAACCGGTGCCGCGGGAATCGGCGCAGCGGGCGCCGCCATTGCCGCGGCCGGCATCGCGACACGGCCGACCGGCGGCATGGCCGGGCGGCTGAGCGCCGGCTGACCGGTCTGCATCGGGCGGCTCATGTCGAGCGACAGATAGTTCGGCGCGGGCTGCTGGGCGGCCATCGCAGCGATGCCGGTGGCAACCACCGACACGCGCATGCGGCCATCCATCGTGGCATCGAAGGTCGAGCCGAAGATGATGTTGGCGTCGCCGTCCACTTCCTCGCGGATGCGGTTAGCCGCTTCGTCGACTTCGTGCAGCGTCATGTCGAGGCCGCCGGTGATGTTGATGAGCACGCCCTTGGCGCCCTTCATCGAGTGATCTTCCAGCAGCGGGTTGGAGATCGCCGACTCGGCCGCCACGCGGCTGCGATCCGGACCTTCCGCCTCGCCCGTGCCCATCATCGCCTTGCCCATCTCGCCCATGACGGTGCGGATGTCAGCGAAGTCGAGGTTGATGAGACCCGGCATGACCATGAGATCGGTGACGCCGCGCACGCCCATGTGCAGCACGTCGTCGGCCATCTTGAAGGCGTCGGCGAACGTCGTCTTCTCGTTGGCGATCTTGAACAGGTTCTGGTTGGGGATGACGATCAGCGTGTCGACCACCTTCTCCAGTTCGGTGATGCCCTGCTCGGCCGACTGCATGCGGCGGCGGCCTTCGAAATGGAACGGCTTGGTCACGACGCCGATGGTGAGGATGCCCTGCTCGCGCGCCGCGGCGGCAATGACGGGCGCCGCACCGGTGCCGGTGCCGCCGCCCATGCCGGCGGTGACGAACACCATGTTGGCGCCATCGAGGAGCTGCAGGATCTCGGGCAGCGCTTCTTCGGCGGCCTGCCGGCCGACCTCGGGCCGCGCGCCGGCGCCAAGTCCCTGGGTGATGGTGATGCCGAGCTGTACGCGCCGGTCGGCGAGCGACTGGCTCAGCGCCTGCGAATCGGTGTTCGCAACGATGAACTCCACGCCTTCCAGCGCGGCGCTGATCATGTTGTTGACGGCGTTTCCGCCCGCGCCACCGACACCGACGACGGTAATGCGCGGCTTAATCTCGGACTCCGTCTGAGGGAGACTGAGGTTGATGGTCATTCGGTTTTCTCCACGCAAACGAGGGGTTATCTGCTCGGAGCGACAGCGTGAATCTCCTGTTTTGTTCAGAGACCCTTCACCGCCACCGGCTTTTTCTTATCTTTATGTCTATAGCCTGTGGGATCTGCCTTATCCCGCACAACATATTGCCTAAAAGTTTTCTTTAATCCAACTGCCAATCCGGCCGATTCGACTCGCAGGTGCTTCGTTCGTCGCCGGCTGGCTTTGCGTCGCCGCGTGATTGTGGAGCGCGAACGACAGAAGACCGGCCGCCGCAGAAAACGCTGGCCCGCCAGTGGAATCCGCAAGACCCGCGAGCCTGAGCGGCGCACCCGTGCGGACCTTCTTGTTGAGAATCGCCGCTGCGACCTCGGGCACACCGTCGAGCTGACAGCCACCGCCGACCAAAACAGCCCGTCCACCGGCCAACTTATCCACACCGCTCGCTTCGAGTCGGCTCCGCACGAGTTCGAACGTCTCCTCGACTCGCGGACGAATGATGCCGACCAGGATCGAACGCGGAATGTGGTTGGGGCGCGTGCGGTCCTCTTCGCCGATCAGCGGCACGTCGATGATGTCGTACTCGTCGTTCGGCTTGGCGACGGCGCGGCCAATCTGAGTCTTCATCCGCTCTGCATGAGCGACTGGCGTCGACAGGCCACGCGCGATGTCACGCGTGACGTGCTCGCCGCCCACCGGGATCGAATCGACGTGGACGAGATGGCCCTCGTAGAAGACCGCGATCGACGTCGTGCCGGCGCCCATGTCGATCAGGGTGACACCGAGGTCGCGCTCGTCCGAGACCAGCGAACTGAGGCCTGCGGCATGAGCGGCGACCACGCGGTCGGCGATCTCGAGATGAGCCCGGCGCACGCAGACCTGCAGGTTGCGCATCGCACCGCTCGCGGCGGTCACCAAATGAACATCGACGCCCAGCCGCTCGCCGAACATGCCACGCGCATCGCGGACCGGCGTGCCGTCGACCGTGTAGCCGATGGCGGCGGAATGGATGATGTCGCGGTCCGCGGTCTCGGCCGGAAGCTGGATGTGCTGCTGGACGCGCCGGACGTCGCGCTCGCCGATCTCGTGATGCCCGATCGCCACTTCGAGGCTCTGGTTGTGCGAGGCGGCCGAGCCGCCGCTCACGCCGACGATCACGTCACGGACCTGCTCGCCGCACATCTCCTCCGCGGTCGACACCGCCGAGGAGATGGCGCGGGTGGCGGCCTCCATGTCGACGATGTTGCCGGAACGCATACCAAGCGCGGGCTGGTGTCCGATGCCGACGACTCGGAGGCCCTGGCCATCGACGCGCGCCACGAAACACACGACCTTGTTCGTTCCGATGTCGAGCGCCGCAACGACGCCATTTCTCGTCTTCGCCACGATGTCCCCCGTCTTACGCGTACTCTTGCGATTTGATTCGATTCTACGCTGGCCCAGGCGTTGCGTCGCCCGGATTGCGCTTTCTGAGATAAAGTTTGTCGGGCAGCCTGAGATCGACGACGCCGAACTCGCGCGACAACAGCTTGTGCTGCCCGTCGAGCTTGGCGAGATGCTGGAGGGCCGCGACGGCGTCCTCCTCCGGCAGCCAGATTTCGACACCGTTGTTCAGGATCAGGTTCCAGCGGCGCTGCCCAACCCAGACGGCAGCGCGCAGTTGCCGCGCTACGGTCGGCTCGTAGGTGAGCAGCAGCAGCAGGTCGCCGACGTGATCCGGCGCGCCGGGACCGCCCAGCAGCAACAGCGTCTCGGCACCCGGCGGCATGCGGCTTGCCCGCACCGTGCGCCCGTTCGCATCGATCAGCGTGTATTCGGTGCCGTTCTGCCAGATCGCAACGGCGCGGCGTTCCTTCAGCGTGACATAGAGCGTGTCCGGCAGACGGCGCTCCACGGTCGCCCATTCGACCCAGTCGATCGCCTCGAGCCGCTTGCGCGACGCCTGGAGGTCGATGCCGAGCAGAGAGTCGCCGCGGCTGACGTTCAGCGCCGCAAGGAGATCGCTGCGCTCGACATAGTCGCGGCCCTCGACCGTGACATCCGCCAGCTTGAAGGGCGTGATGGCGCCGACGACCGTGCGCGAGACCGAGTCGAACTGTTTCTGGGCCTCGACCAGCCAGCCCTCGCGCCAGGCCCACCAGCCGCCCCCGCCGCCGCAACCCAGCAGCAGGACGATGGCGCCGAGCAGCACCGGCTGCTTCCAGAAGGGACGGCCGGCCTTGCGGATGGGCCCGCGCTTCTTGCGCCGGTCGTAGTCGCGGCGCGGCGCGGTGCCGGCCTTCGGCGTGGCCGTCTTCTTGCTGACGCTCACGAGGGGTGCCTCGCGTTCTCGACCATCCAGGTCATGAGCTGGGGCCAGGAGATGCCCGCCCATCTGGCCTGCTCCGGCGCCAGCGACAGCGGCGTCATGCCGGGCTGGGTGTTGAGTTCCAGGATCACCAGCCCCGAAGTGCCGGGCTGGCTGTCGTCCCAACGGAAGTCGGCACGGCTGAGGCCGCTGCAGCCCAGGGCTTCGTGGGCCGTCAACGCCCATTGCTTGGCGAGTTCGTAGACGTCCTCGGGAATCGGCGCCGGCACGAGATGTTCGGTGATGCCGTCTGTGTACTTGGCCTCGTAATCGTAGAAGCGCGTGCGTGGCCTCAGTTCGGTGACGGCGACTGCATGATCACCCATCACCGCCACTGTCAGTTCACGGCCCGGCACGAACTTCTCCACCAGCACGCGCTCACCGAAGGGGGCTTCGGCAGCCTCGACCGCCGCCAGATTGTCGCCCTCGCGGACAATGTGGACGCCGACGCTCGACCCCTGGTCGACCGGCTTCACCACGTAAGGTCGGGGCATGGGATCGCCCCAGGCGAGGGAGCGGCGCTCGATCACCGCCCCTTGCGCCACCCGAAGACCGAGCGACGTGAAGACGTGACGGGCCATCGGCTTGTCCATGGCGATTGCGGAAGCGAGCACGCCGGAGTGCGTATATGGCACGCGCATGATCTCGAGGACGCCCTGGATGCAGCCATCCTCGCCGTAGCGCCCGTGCAGGGCATTGAAAACCACGTCCGGACCGCCGCCGGCGGCGGGGCGCAGGAAATCGACCAGGGCGCGCAGGTCGCGCGTCACGTCGTACTCGACGACCTCGTGCCCGCCTTCGCGCAGGCCCTCGGCACAGGCCTTGCCGCTCACCAGCGACACTTCACGCTCGGGCGACCAGCCACCCATCAGGACTGCAACGCGCGTCATTGCCCCGCTCTCCCCGCTGGTTCTCCGATGCGCCGGATCTCCCATTCGAGCCGCACGCCGGTCTTCTCCCGCACGCGACGGCGCACTTCCTCGCCCAATCCCTCGATGTCGCCGGCCGTCGCCTCCCCGAGGTTGATCAGGAAGTTGCAGTGCTTCTCGGAAACCTGGGCCGCGCCGATGCGCAGGCCGCGGCAGCCGGCCTGGTCGATCAGCTGCCAGGCCTTCCGACCCGGCGGATTGACGAAGGTCGAGCCGCCGGTGCGGCTGCGCGGCTGGGAATCGGTGCGGGCGGCATCGATCTCGGCGATGCGCCGGGCGATGGCCAGCTGGTCGCCGGGCGTCGTGCGCAGGCGCGCCGACGTGAAGACCCAGTCGGCCGGCGCTTCGCTGTGACGATAGCTGAAGCCCATCGCGTCCGCGGCAACCGCATGGACCTTACCCGCACGATCGACCGCTTCGGTGGAGACGAGGACCTGCGCCAAGTCTCCTTCGTAGGCGCCCGCATTCATGCGCAGCGCCCCGCCGATCGTGCCGGGAATGCCGCTCAGGAACTCGAGGCCCGCGAGCGCGTGATCACGCGCGGTCAGGGCAACGTTGAGGTCGAGCGCACCCGCACCGGCCACGATCTCGTGGCCCTCGACCGAAATGCCGGTGAAGCCGCGCAGCAGGCGGATGACCACGCCCTTCACGCCGCCGTCGCGCACCAGGATGTTGGAGCCGACGCCCAAGACCGTGACGGGCACATCCGACGGCAGGCCGGCCATGAAGGTCGCGAGATCCTCGACATCAGCCGGCCGGAACAGGACCTCGGCCGCTCCCCCCGCGCGGAACCAGGTCTGCGGACCGAGGGCCGCGTCGGCTGTCAGCCGTCCGCGCGGCCGGGGCAGCCGGTCGATCAGGTGGGGCGTCGAGGTTGCGAGTGCCATCATGCCGCCGATCCGCCGTGGGAGCCCGAATCGTTGGCGATGGCACGCGGACCGGCCTTCTCGGCCGCGAGCTGCTGGATCTGGCCGGGCAGCGCATGCGCCCAGGCGGTGATATTGCCGGCGCCCAGACAGACCACGACGTCGCCCGGACGCGCGATCTGCCAGATCATTTCCGGAAGGTCGCCCGGTCCGCCGAGCGGCGCCACGTCGCGATGGCCGGCGCGCTGCACCAAGCCCACCAGCATGTCGCGATTGACGCCCTCGATCGGCGCCTCGCCCGCGGCGTAGACATCGGCAATGATCACGGCATCGGCGTCCGAGAAGCAGCTGGCGAACTCGGCGCGCAACGCGCCGAGACGCGAGTAGCGGTGCGGCTGCATGACGGCGATGACCCGGCCCGAGCCGCCATAAGCCTGGCGGGCGGCGCGCAGCACGGCCGCGATCTCGACCGGATGGTGACCGTAATCGTCGATCACCGTGATACCATGCGCCTCGCCTGTCTTGGTGAAGCGCCGCTTGACGCCGGCGAAGGCGCCGAGCGCGCGGCGGATCGTGTCGTCCGGCAGGCCCATTTCCTGCGCCACGGCGATGGCAGCCAGCGCGTTCTGAACGTTGTGCTGGCCGAACATCGGCAGCCGCATGCCCGTGATGGTGCGCGATTCGTTGGTGACACGATTCTCGATCATGACGTCGAAATCGGCGCCGCCGCGATCGAGCTTCAGGTTGATGGCGCGCACGTCGGCATTGGCGCCGATGCCATAGGTGATGATGCGGCGGTCCGCGACGCGCGGAATCAGCGCCTGGACCTCGGGATGGTCGGAGCAGAGCACCGCGAAGCCATAGAAGGGAATGTTCTCGACGAAGCGCACGAAGGCGTCGCGCAACGCGTCGAAGGTGCCGTAATGGTCGAGATGCTCGGGATCGACGTTGGTGACCACCGCGATGGTGGCCGGCAGGCGCAGGAACGAGCCATCGGATTCGTCGGATTCGACGACCATCCAGTCGCCCTCGCCCAGGCGGGCGTTGGTGCCGTAGGCGTTGATGATGCCGCCGTTGATCACCGTCGGGTCGAGGCCTCCGGCCTCGAGCATGGCGGCGACCAGCGACGTGGTCGTCGTCTTGCCATGCGTGCCGCCGACCGCGATGGACCACTTCAGTCGCATCAGCTCGCCCAGCATCTCGGCACGACGCACGACCGGTACATGGCGTGTGCGGGCGGCGAGCACCTCGGGATTGTCCTTCTTGACCGCGCTCGACACGACGACGACCTGGGCATTGCCGACGTTCTCGGCGCGATGGCCGATCATCACCTTCATGCCCAGTTCGGCGATGCGACGCGTGTTGGCGCCCTCGGCAACGTCGCTGCCCTGCACCTTGTAGCCGAGATTGTGCAGCACCTCGGCGATGCCGGACATGCCGATGCCGCCGATGCCTACGAAGTGGATGAGACCGAGATCGAGCGGCAACGCCCTCATGCGGCGACTCCCGTGGCTGACGGCGAAAGGGGAAGCGAAACGAATTCACCGACGACGTCCGCCAGCCGGGCTGCGGCATTCGGACGGCCGGCGGCATGGGCCGCTCCCGCCATCGCGGCAAGGCGTTCCGGCTCCCCGGTCAGGGCCACGAGGTGCCCGGCCAGGGTAGCGGCGGTGAAGGATGCGTGCGGCAGAACGATGCAGGCGCCTGTCGCCTCGAAGGCCCGCGCATTGGCGGTCTGGTGATCGTCAGCGGCATACGGATAGGGCACCAGGATCGACGGCCTGCCGATCGCCGCCAGTTCGGCCACCGTCGAGGCGCCGGAGCGGCCGATCACGAGATGGGCAGCGGCAATACGCTGAGGCATATCGGTGAAGAAGGGCGCAATCTCGGCGACGACACCCGCCTTGACGTAACTCGTGCGCACGCGATCGATGCCCTCGGGCCGGCATTGCTGCACAATGCGCAGCCGCGAGCGCAGCGACTGCGGCAGGGAGAGGACGGCCTGCGGCACGACTTCGCCGAACGAGGCCGCGCCCTGGCTGCCGCCGAACACGAGGAGGTCGATCACCCTTCCCTCGCCCGGCGCACGGTAGGGCGAATCGCGCAGGGCACGCACGGGCTCGCGCACGGGATTGCCGACCAGCAGCGCCCGCGCATCGCCGTCGAGATAGCGGGTGCGTGCAAACGAGGTGGCCACGCGCCCGGCGCCGCCCAGCACGAGGCGGTTGGCGCGACCGAGCACGGCGTTCTGCTCGTGAAGCATCGCCGGCAGCCGGCGCAGGCGGGCCGCGACCATGGTCGGCACCGAAGCATAGCCGCCGAAGCCCACGACGACGGACGGACCGATGCGTCCCAGCGCCCGCCAGGCGTCGAACAGGCCCAGCGCCAGCGAGAGGAGCGCCAGCGCCTTCTGCATCGGTGAACCGGTCGGGCTCGCGGAACGGATGTAGTGGATGGGCCGCCGCGACAGCGCGCCCTGCCACTGCCGGCCGCGCGAATCCGTGACCAGGGTGAACGGCACGCCCCGCGCCTCCAGCTCGCCGGCAAGCGCCTCGGCCGGGAACACATGCCCGCCGGTGCCGCCGGTCGCCAGAACCACGGGACGCACGGCCTCCGTCATACGGCCTCCCTCAGGCCGGCATGTTCGCGCGTGAGCGACAGCATCATGCCGAGGCAGATCGCCATCGCCAGCGCCGAGGAGCCGCCATAGGAAATGAACGGCAGGGTCATCCCCTTGGCGGGGATCAGCTGGATGGTCGAGGCCATGTTGATGGCAGCCTGCAGGCCGAACTGGACGGCCAGACCCGTGGCCGCGAGGGTGATGAACAGGCTGGTCTCCTTCGAGGCGCGCGACATCGAGCGGAGGGTCACGAAGGCGAACAGGCAGAGGATCAGCAGGCAGACGACGAGGCCGAACTCCTCGCCCGCCACGGCCATGACGAAGTCGGTGTGGGCGTCGGGAAGCTGCGCCTTCACCGTACCCTCGCCCGGCCCGCGGCCGAACAGCGAGCCGTTCATGAAGGCCTCGAGCGAGGTATTGACCTGGTAGTTGTCACCGGATGACGGATCGAGGAAGCGGTCGAAACGGCTGCGTACGTGGCTGAACAGGAAGTAGGCGCCGACCATGCCGGCTGCGCCCGCCACCGCACCGAAGCCCGCGACCCACATCGGCAGGCCGACAACGAAGAGCTGGACGGCCCAGACGGAGGCCACGACGACGCTCATGCCGAGGTCGGGCTGCATCACCAGCAGCGCCAGAACGCCGCCGACCAGCACGGTGGACAGGAGATAGCCCGGCGCGCGCCGCTCGGTGCGGCTCTGCGCCAGCAGCCACGCCGAGATCACCGCGAGGCTCGGCTTCACGAACTCCGACGGCTGCAAGCTCGACAGGCCGGGCACTGAAATCCAGCGTCGCGCGCCCTTGATCTCGATGCCGATCACGAAAGTCGCCGCCAGCAGCACAATACTGCCGCAGAAGACGACGAGCGCCAGGCGCCGCACGTGCCGCGGCGAGGCGAGCGAGATCGACAGCATGACGAGGAGCGCCAGCGGCAGGAACAGGAACTGGCGCTTGGCAAAGAGGAACGAGTCGGCGCCGATGCGCTCCGCGGCGGGCGGCGAGGCGGCCAGGGTCAGCATGACACCGAAGGCCATGATCGCCAGGATCGCGCCCAGCGACCAGCGATCGACGGTCCACCACCATTGCCCGATCACACTGCGATCGTCGCGCGGAACCTGGATCACGCCGCCCTCCCCAAACTCTCGGCTCCCGGCAGCGCCCGCGCCATGGCGCGGAAGGCATCGCCGCGATGTTCGTAGCTCTTCCACTGGTCCCACGAGGCGCAGGCGGGCGACAGGAGGACCACTGCGGGTCCCACGGCCTCGCGTTGCGCCAGCGCGTGCGCGGCGTCCAGCGCCGACTGCAGGTCGCCGCAGCGGCTGTAAGGCAGCTTGCCCTCGAGCTGGCCGGCGAACAGCTCGGTGGCCTCGCCGATCAGGAAGGCATGGCGGATACGGTCGAAGTACATCGCGAGCGGCGCCACGCCGCCCTCCTTCGCCTGACCGCCGAGGATCCAATAGATGTCGTCGTAGCTCGACAGCGCGCGCGCCGTGGCATCGGCGTTGGTCGCCTTGCTGTCGTTGACATAGACGACCTTGCCGACGGCGGCGACACGCTCCTGGCGGTGCGGCAGGCCGGGATAAGTCCGCAGGCCGGCGACGATCATCTCGCGCGGCACGTCGAGCCAGCGGCACACCGCCCAGGCGCAGGCCGCGTTCTGCGCATTGTGGTCGCCCGGCAGGGTGAGCACGTCGGAGAAGTCGACCGTGTAGCCGTCGGCATCGACCAGCATGCCGGCGCGGTAGGAAATGCCGTTGGCCACGGGGCGGTCGAGCGCCACCGGCACACAGGCAATGCCGGAACGCACCGCCATCTCGCGCTCGACGTCGCGCGAGGGCTCGTCTTCGGTGCCGATCACGACGCAGTCGCCGGCGTGCTGGCGAGCGAAGATGTTCTTTTTTGCCGCCACGTAGCCCGCGAGATCGCCATGCCGGTCGATATGGTCGGGCGTGATGTTGAGCCACACCGCGATGTCGGCATGGAAGGTCTGGAGCAGTTCGAGCTGATAGGAGGAAAGCTCCAGCACGTAGAGGCCGTCTTCGCCGAGCGGCTCGAGGTCGAGCGCACCGCGCCCAATATTGCCGCCGACTTCGCAGCGGGCGCCGGCCTGCTGGAGGATGTGGCCGATCAACGCCGTCGTCGTCGACTTGCCGTTGGTGCCGGTGATGGCGACGAACCGCGCCCGGGGCTGCGCCCGTGCCAGCAACTCGACGTCGCAGATGATCGGCTTGCCGGCGGCGCGCGCGGCGACCGCCACGGGATGCGGCACCGGCAAGGTGCTGGGAATGCCCGGGCTGATCACGAGGGCGGTGATGCCCGACCAGTCGATCGTGGCCGGGTCGGCGATCCGGGCGCCGAGATGCGCCGCCGCGTCGCGCGACGCCGCATTGTCGTCCCAGGCGATGCAGTCGATCCCGGCTGCCCTCAGGGCACGCACGGTCGCCAGACCGGAGCGCGCGAGCCCCAGCACGACGAACGACGAACCCTCGAGGACGGCGAGATCGATCATCCGTTCACCGCAGCTTCAGGGTGGCGAGGCCGGCCATCGCGAGGATGGCGGCGATGATCCAGAAGCGGAAGACGATGGTGGGCTCGGCCCAGCCTTTCTGCTCGAAGTGATGGTGCAGCGGCGCCATGCGGAAGACCCGCTTGCCGGTCCATTTGTAGGACAGGACCTGCACGATCACCGAGACGGTCTCGAGCACGAACAGGCCGCCGACGATCGACAGCACGATCTCGTGCTTGGTGACGACCGCGACCGCGCCCAGCGCGCCGCCGATGGCCAGCGAGCCGGTGTCGCCCATGAACACCATCGCGGGCGGCGCATTGAACCACAGGAAGCCAAGGCCGGCGCCGACCAGCGCCGCCAGAAGCACCGCCAGTTCGCCCGAGCGCGGCACGTGATGGAGATAGAGATAGTTGGTCAGGATCGTGTTGCCCACGACGTAGGCGATCAGGCCAAACACCGCCGACGCCATGATGACGGGGCCGATGGCGAGGCCGTCGAGACCGTCGGTCAGATTGACGGCGTTCGAGGTGCCGGCAATCACCAGGATGCCGAATGCGATGAAGCCGACAGCCCCCAGGGGGATCAACACGTCCTTGAGGAACGGCACGGCGAGCTGGTAGCGCAGCGGCGCCGGCGAGGCCTGGGCGACGAGGTAGACTGCGATGCCCGAGGCCACGACGGTGAGCGCGAGCTTGACCTTGCCGGGCACGCCCTTCGGATTGCGCTTGGTGACTTTGAGGAAGTCGTCCCACAGGCCGACCGCGCCGAACGCCAGGGTGACGCCGAGCACGATCCAGACATAGCGGTTGGTGAGGTCGGCCCACAGCAGGGTCGCGACCGACAGGGTAATGAGGATCAGCAGGCCGCCCATGGTCGGCGTGCCCTTCTTGGTCATCAGGTGGCTGGCCGGACCGTCGTCGCGGATCGGCTGCCCCTGCTTCTGCTTGCTGCGCAGCCAGCGGATCAGCGCGCCGCCGATCAGGAAGCTCAGCACCAGTGCCGTGAGGAAGGCGGCGATCGAACGGAACGTCAGATAGCGGAACAGGTTGAACGGCGAGAACAGGTCCGCCAGCGGATAGAGAAAGTTGTAGAACATCTTAGCGTCCCGCCTCGCCGCCGCTGGCCGCCAGGATGGCGTCCACGACGATCTTCATTTTCGAGCCCAGCGAACCCTTCACCGCGACCACGTCCCCTGCCCTGAGCGCGGCGGCGACATCGCCCGCCAGCGCCGCTGAATCCGGCCGGTGCACACCGCGCTGCGCCGGCTCGAGCCGTTGCCACAGAGCCTGCATGTGCGGACCGCACAGGAAGACCTGCGCCGCACCGCTCGCGGCCACGGCATCGGCGAGGCCCGCATGATAGGCATCCGCGTCCTCACCCAGCTCGCGCATGTCGCCCAGCGCCAGGATCCGGCGCCCGCCCGCCTGCGACTTGGTCCGCGCCAGGACCGAAAGCATCGCCCGCACCGAAACCGGGTTGGCGTTGTAGCTCTCGTCCAGCAGCTCGATCGTGCCGCCGCCGAACGTCAGCATGCGGCGTGCACCACGACCGGGTGAGGCCTTCACGCCCGCCAGGATCGTTGCCCCGTTCACCACATCCGCGCCCAAGGCCTCGATAACGGCCAGCGCGCCGATGCTGTTCAGCACCCAGTGTTCGCCAGCCGCGCCCAGCCGATACTCGATCCGGCGGCCGTGGATCAAGGCTGCAACATCACTGCCCGTATCCTGCAGGTCGCAGGAGACAAGACGAGCCTCCGCCGCCTCGCTGCGTCCGAAGCCGATGATGCGCGAAACGCCGAAATGACGGGCTTTTCCGGCCAGGCGCTCATAGTGGCGGCTGTCGCGATTGAGCACGGCCACTGCGCCTTCCGCCATCCCGGCGAAGATGCAGCCCTTCTCGTCCGCGATCGCCTCCTCGCTGCCCAGGTGGCCGATATGGACCGGCCCGACATTGGTGACGATGCCGACATGTGCCTCGACCTGGCGGGCCAACGGTTCGATCTCGCCGGGATGGTTCATGCCGATCTCGAACACGCCGTAGCGCGCCTCGCGCGGCAGGCGCGCGAGGCTGATGGGCACGCCGACATGGTTGTTGTAGCTGGCCACGCTGGCGGAGGTCGGCGCCTGTTCCGACAGCATCGCGCGCAGCGCATCCTTGGTGCTGGTCTTGCCGACCGAACCGGTGACGCTGGCGATGCGCGCCGTGCTGCGGTGGCGGGCGGCGCGACCGAGTTCGACCAGCGCCTTCATCGTGTCGGGAACGCGGACCAGGGGGCCCCTGGCGCCTTCGACGTCGCGCGACACGACCGCGGCCGCGGCACCACGCGACAGGGCGTCGCCGACGAAGGCGTGACCGTCGGTCGTCTCGCCGCCCAGCGCAAAGAAGAGATCGCCCTTGCCGACGGCCCGGCTGTCGAAGGTCACGCCTTCGGCCTCGAACGGCGCAGTGATCGACGCCGCCGACAGGGCGGACTGCACATCGTCGGAGGTCCAGAGCGCGTTCACGTCCCGCCTCCGGTCAGCGTGCGCGCCTCCTCGGCATCGTCGAAGTGATGCGTCACGCCCTTGATCGTCTGGCCCGTCTCGTGGCCCTTGCCGGCGATCAGCAGCAGGTCGTCGGCGCTCGACAGCGCCTCCATGCCGGCGGCAATGGCGGAGTGCCGGCCGTTCGCGATCTCGATCCAGTTGCGCCGTTCGCCGGCGATGCCGCGCACGATCTCGGCGCGGATCGCCGCCGGCTCCTCGCTGCGCGGATTGTCGTCGGTCACAATCGCGAGGTCGGCGAGGCGCGTGGCGATCTCGCCCATCACCGGGCGCTTGCCGCGGTCGCGATCGCCGCCGCAGCCGAAGACCACGACGAGCTTGCCGCGGGCGAAGGGCCGCAAGGTGCGCAGCACCGTCTCGAGCGCCTCAGGCTTGTGCGCATAGTCGACATAGACGGCGGCGCCCGAGCAATGGCGAGCGACGAGCTGCAGGCGGCCGGGCGCGCCTGTCAGGTGCGCAAGAGCCTCCACGGCACGCGCCGGCTCGCCGCCCGTGGCCACCACGAGACCCAGGGCAGCAAGCGCATTGGAGGCCTGGAACCCGCCGACCAGAGGCAGCTCGATCTCGTGACGCACGCCCAGGACTTCCAGCCCAAGGTGTTGTCCGCCCGGCGTCGGAACGTCGCTCAGCAGCCGGATCTCGCGGCCCTTCGCGCCATAGGTCCAGAAGCGGATGCCGCGCTGCCGACAAATCGCACCGAGCGCTTCGGCCCGGTCGCTGTCGGCATTGACGACCGCCGTGCCGCCCGGCGGCAGCAGGACCTCGAACAGGCGCGCCTTGGCCGCGAAGTAGGCGTCCATCGAATGGTGATAGTCGAGATGCTCGTGCGTCAGGTTGGTGAAGGCTGCTGCCGTCAGGCGCAGCCCGTCGAGCCGGTGCTGGTCAATGCCGTGGCTCGAGGCCTCGATGGCCAGATGCGAGACGCCTTCGCGCGCCAGCGTCGCGAGGTCCTCGTGAAGCTGGACCGGATCTGGCGTCGTCAGGCCGCCGTCGCGCACGAGACCGGGCGAGACGATGCCCAGCGTGCCGATGCTTGCTGCCTTCAGCCCCATCCGCTCCCAGATCTGGCGCACGAAATGCACCGTCGAGGACTTGCCGTTGGTGCCGGTGACGGCGGCGATCGTGGACGGCTGCAGAGCGGCGAAGGCCGACGCCATCAACGCCACGCGACGTCGCGGATTGGCATCGCGCACGACGACGATGCCGGGATCGAGCGACGGCAGCACCGCATCGGACGCGGCCAGAATTGCGATCGCGCCGCGCCGCACGGCATCGTCGACGAACGCAGCACCGTCGCGCTGGGTACCTGAAAGGGCAGCGAAGAGATAACCGGGCTGGACCTTGCGCGAGTCGAGCGTCAGGCCGGCGAGAACGGGATCGCGCGGAAGCGCGGAAGAGGTCGCGTTTGCGTCGGCGCTCCGGCGCATGAGCTCACTCAGACGCAACGCGGCGCACTCCCGGACCGGGGGCTGCCGCCGTCTGGCCGGGCGCCGGGCGGACCGGCAATGCCTTGCGATGATCGCCCGGAGAACGGCGCACGCTCGCGGGCACGAGCTGCGGCGGAGCGACAGGCGGCGGTACCGGCGTCGAGGCGATCTCGATCGGCGGCAGCCCGTCCTTCAGGTCGCCCGGCAGGATGCCGTAGAGCGACACCATCTGCTCGATGATGACCTTCACCGAAGGGGCCGCCACCCAGCCGGCCGTTGCGTAACCGCCGGTCTCGGGCAGGCCCTTCGGCTCGTCGAGCGAGACGATGACGACGAACTTGGGATCGTTCATCGGGAACGCGCCGACGAAGGAGCTGATCAGCGCCTTCTGACGGTAGCCGCCGCGGCCCGGCTTCTCGGCCGTGCCGGTCTTGCCGCCGACCTCGTAGCCCGGGACGTTGGCGTTCTTGCCCGTGCCCTCGACGGCGTTGAGGCGCAGGAGCTGACGCATGTTGACCGACGTCTTCTGCTGGATGACCCGCCGGCCCTTGTCGCTGCCCGCGTGGCGCTTCACCAGCGAGGGCTGATAGAGGATGCCGCCATTGATCATCGCCGCCGAGCCCATCGCCAGGTGCAACGGCGTCACCGAGATGCCGTGACCGAAGGCGATGGTCATGGTGTTGATCCTCATCCAGTGTCGCGGCCAGAGCGGTCCCGCGACTTCCGGAAGCTGCGTCGAGACGGGCTTCAGGAAGCCGATCTTGTCGAAGAAGGCGCGCTGGCCTTCGGGCCCCATGACCTCGACCGCCATCTTGGCCGAAGCGATGTTCGACGAGTACTTGAACGTCTCGGCCACGTTCAGCGGCCGGCGCTGGGCGTGGTCGTCGTTGATCGTGAAGCGGTCGATCCGGATCGGCGACGTGGCGTCGAACACGCTGTTCAGCCCGACCTTCCCGCTATCGAGCGCCATCGCCGTGTTGAAGATCTTGAAGGTCGAACCCTGTTCGTAGACGCCGAGGGTCGCGCGATTGAACAGCGCCTCGTTGGTGAGCGTCCGGGTGCTGTTGGGATTGTAGGTCGGGAGCGAGGCCATGGCGAGGACCTCGCCGTTGGTCACGTCCATGACGATCGCCGTGGCACCGATGGCCGAGAACTTCTGGACGGCGCGAGCGAGTTCGCGCTCGACGATGCGCTGCAGGCGAAGGTCGACCGCGAGCTGCAGGGTCTCGCCGCTCTGCAGCTGCTGGTCGAAGTAGCGCTCCACCCCCGCCAGGCCGGTGTTGTCGACGCTGGCATAGCCCAGGATGTGCGCCGCCGCCGTTCCCTGCGGATAGATCCGCCGTTCCTCGGCCTGGAAGTCGAGGCCTGGAATGCCGAGGCGGTTGACGCGGTCGTGCTCGCGCGGGCTCAGGCCGCGCTTGATCCAGACGAAGGTCCTGTCGCCTTCCAGCTTCTCGCGGACATCGTCGTACTTGAGGTCGGGCAGCGCCGTCACGATTTTGCGCGCGGCGTCCTGCGGGTCGATCAGCAGGTGCGGATTGACGAAGGCGGACATGACCGGAACCGACGTCGCCAGCACGGCGCCGTTGCGGTCCACGATGTCGGCGCGCTCCGACTGGATCGAGCCGCCGCGGGCGGCGACGCGCTGCGTCGGCTCGGCGCCGTCGCGCAGCAGCGACACGTAGCCCATCCGCAGGCCGACGGCCGTGAAGGCGATGCCGAAGATCACCGAGGCGATCACCAGGCGCTGGCGGGCCGTCTCCTGCACATCACCCTTCAGGCGGTCCTTGGGCGAGGCGTAACGCGCGCCGGCCGCCGCGTTTACCGCGGCGGCCGGTTCGGGCGACGCAG
>CANIEC010000103.1 GCA_947466085.1 Rhodospirillales bacterium | reverse complement strand
TCACGCCGTTCTTCTCCCACCACGGCAGCGGCCGCGGATCGTAGGTCCGGGTCTGGATCTTCGGCAGCCACTTCGCCAGCAGCGCCGGCTCGGAGAGCAGCGCGCCCACGCAGGCGTGTGTCATGGTGATCGGGCACATGTGGCCGCTCTCGGCCTGGGTCGCGAGATAGAGGCGGACGGCCCGCGCCGACATCGGCGCCGGCCGGTCGCTGCCGTCATGGGCGGAGGCGTGGATGCCGTGGCCGATGCTCTTCTGCATCAACGCGTGATAGGCGGGATGGAATTCCACCAGGTCGAGGCGATTGCCCTTGCCGTCCATGGTGCGCAGCCGGGGCGGGTTCTCGTTGGCCAGCCGGCCGAGGTCGAACGTATCGGCCGCGCCGTAGTCCCTTCCGCAGGCCGACAGGGCTGCGAGGTCGAGCCCCGCGCGCTGCGCCGCCTCGGCCAGCGGCCGGTCGGCCGAGAACAGGTCGACGTCGCCGAAAGCGGGCGACTGGTTGAACGAAGCGTCTTCGAGGAAGCCGGAAGCCATGAGGCCAGTCTGAACCTGCTATCCCGTGGACGGCAAGCTGCGGCCCGCGGCCTGTGCTATGTGACCGGCATGCAGCTCGATACCCTTACCGCCGTCAGCTCCGTCGACGGCCGCTATCGCTCGACCTCCGAGGCGCTGGCCGGCCATTTCAGCGAATACGCCCTCATGAAGAGGCGCGTCCTCGTGGAGTGCGAATATCTCGCCGCCCTCTCGGAGACCCCGGGCGTCGGCATTCGCCCGCTCACGGCCGCCGAGAAGGCGCTGCTGGCGGCCCTGCCGGACATCTCGGTCGAGGATGCGCGGATCATCCGCAAGTTCGAGCGCGAGGGCCACGCCGGCATCCCCGCGACCAACCACGACGTGAAGGCGGTCGAATACTTCATCAAGCTGAAGCTGAAGGATTCGAGCCTCACCGACGTGCTGGAGTGGGTGCATTTCGCGCTGACGTCGGAGGACGTGAACAGCACGGCCCACGCCCTCTGCCTGCGCGGTGCGGTAGAGGCCGTCATGCTGCCGTCGCTCGCGAAGGTCGCGACGGAGATCGAGGGGCTTGCCCGCCGGCACGCCGACACCGCCATGCTGGCGCGCACGCACGGCCAGAGCGCCACGCCCACGACCTTCGGCAAGGAGATGAACGTCTTCGCGACACGGCTCGCCCGCCAGGTCGCGACGCTCGCCCGCAATCCCATCCTGGTGAAGTGGGGCGGGCCGACGGCCAACTACAACGCCCAGACGGTGGCGCTGCCGCAGGTCGACTGGCTGGCGTTCGCGCACGCCTTTGTCGAGCGGCTGAACCTCCCGGGCGCGGCAGGCGCGCATCCGGTGCGCCTCGTGCTCAACGAGGTGACGACCCAGATCGAGCCGCACGACACGTTCGCGGAGATGTTCGACACGCTTCGCCGCATCAACACCATCCTGATCGACCTGTCGCAGGACATGTGGCGCTACATCTCCGACGGCTGGGTGACGCAGAAGCCGAAGGAGGGTGAGATCGGCTCGTCGGCGATGCCGCACAAAGTGAACCCGATCGACTTCGAGAATGCCGAGGGGAATTTCGGCGTCGCCAACGCGCTGTTCGAACATCTCTCGCGCAAGCTGCCGATATCGCGCCTGCAGCGCGACCTTTCGGATTCGACGGTCGCCCGCACCTTCGGCACCGCCTTCGCCCATGCGCTGATCGGCTACGGCGCGCTCCTGCGCGGCTTCGGCAAGGTGAGTGTGAACGAGGCGGCGCTGACGGAGGCGCTGAGGGCGCATCCCGAAGTGCTGGCCGAGGCGATCCAGACCGTGCTGCGCGTCGCCGGGGTCGAGATGCCCTACGAGAAGCTGAAGGCGCTGACGCGAGGCCGGCAGGTGACGCTGGCCGATTTCGCCACCTTCATCGACGGGCTCGAGGTTGCGCCCGACCTGAAGACGCAGCTGCGGACGCTGCGGCCCGAAACCTATACCGGCCTCGCCGGTCTCCTCGCGAGGAAGTAGCGGCTCCCCTTTTCCTCCGCCCCTGACGGGCGGAGGAAAAGGGGAGTTCGGTTCAGGCGGCGAACTTGCCGAATTCCCAGTGGCGGCCGGGGGCCGCGGCGAACAGGGCCTTGGTGTAGTCGGCCTTGGGCGAACCGAAGACCTGCTCGGCCGAGCCGTATTCGACGACATGGCCCTTGCTCATCACGGCGACGTAGTCGCAGATCTGCGCCGCGACGCGCAGATCGTGGGTGATGAAGAGCACGGCGAGGTTCAGACGGACGCGAATCTCGTCCAACAGTTCCAGCACCTGCTTCTGCACCGACACGTCGAGCGCCGAAACGGCCTCGTCGGCGATCAGCAACTCGGGCTCCATGGCGAGCGCGCGGGCGATGCAGATGCGCTGGCGCTGGCCGCCGGAGAACTGGTGGGGATAGCGGTCGAGCGAATTGGGATCGAGCCGCACCGTCTCCATGAGGTTGCGCGCGCGGGCCATCGCCTCCTGGCGCCCGAGGCCGAAGTTCATCGGCCCCTCGATGATGAACTCGCCCACGGTGATGCGCGGGTTCATCGAGCGGTAGGGATCCTGGAAGACGATCTGCACGCGGCGGCGATGCGGCCGCAGCTTGCGCGCCGACATGGTCGCGATCTCGGTATCGCCGATGAAGATCTTGCCCTCGGTCGGGTCGATCAGCCGGGCGATGCAGCGCGCCACGGTCGACTTGCCCGAACCGGATTCGCCCACGATGCCCAGCGTCTCGCCCCTGCGGATGTCGAGGTCGACGTCCACGGCGGCTTTCACGACACGCGCCTTCTGGAAGAAGGCGTTGCCCGTATAGATCTTGCCGAGCTTTTCGGTGCGCAGGATGGTGGTGCCGTCGCGACGCACGCCGCGATGGACGGGCGTGATCGACGGCACCGAGGAGATCAGCATCTTGGTGTAGCCCTGCACGGGCCGTGACAGGATCTGCTCGGTCGGCCCCATCTCCACCAGCTCGCCCCAGCGCAGAACGGCCACGCGATGGGCGATCTCGGCAACGACGCCGAAATCGTGGGTGATGAACAGCACGCCGGTGCCCTGGCCCTCCTGCAGCTCGGCGATGAGCTTCAGGATTTCGGCCTGGGTGGTGACGTCCAGGGCGGTGGTCGGTTCGTCGGCGATCAGCAGGACGGGATCGAGGACCAGCGCCATGGCGATCATGATGCGCTGGCGCTGGCCGCCCGAGAGCTGGTGCGGGAACGAGGCGTAGATGCGCTCCGGCTCCGGCAGCTTCACGCGGGCCAGGATGGCGATGATCTTGGCCTTGCGGGCGGCAGGATCGAGGTCGGTGTGGGTGTTCAGCACCTCGTCGATCTGGTCGCCGCAGGTCATGACGGGATTGAGCGCCGTCATCGGCTCCTGGAAGATCATCGACATCCGGGTGCAGCGCAGTTCGCGCAGCCTCTCCTCACCGGCGGTCAGGATGTTCTCGCC
Source organism: Rhodospirillales bacterium (assembly GCA_947466085.1). Lineage (GTDB taxonomy): Bacteria > Pseudomonadota > Alphaproteobacteria > Reyranellales > Reyranellaceae > Reyranella. Next base: position 12,857 of record CANIEC010000103.1, on the reverse strand, counting down.
CTCGAGCAGAATCTCGCCCGAGGTCGGCTTCAGCGCCTTGGCCAGCAGGCCCATCACCGTGAAGGCGATGACCGACTTGCCGGATCCCGATTCGCCCACGAGGCAGACGATCTCGCCGGGGTTGACGGTGAAGCTCACCTTCTCGACGGCGTGGACGCGGTCGGCGCCCTTGGGCAGCGAGACACTGAGGTTGCGGACTTCGAGGACGGGCCTTTTGGGTTCGGTAGACATTACGACTTCAACTCCGTCATCCCGACCGAGGCGCGAAGCGCCGAGTGGAGGGATCTCGTTTCAACGGCAAAGGCTTCGGGCATGGGAACAAGACCCTTCGACTTCGCTGCGCTTCGCTCAGGGTGTGACCTGTCGGTCACACCTTCTTGCTCATCTTCGGGTCAAGCGTGTCGCGCAGACCGTCGCCCATGATGTTGATGGCCAGCACCGTCAAGGCAAGGAAGATGCCGGGATACAGGATGTTGTGCGGGAACACGCGGAACAGCGTGCGGCCCTCGGCCATGATGTTGCCCCAGCTGGGGATTTCCGGCGGGATGCCGATGCCGAGGAACGACAGCGCGGCTTCCGTGAGGATCGCGGCGGCGGCGAGGAAGGTGCCCTGCACGATCAGAGGCGCCACGGTGTTGGGCAGGATGTGGCGGAACATCAGGATCCAGGTCGGGGTGCCGACCGAGATCGCGCCTTCGACGTACGGCTCTTCGCGCACCGTCAGCACGATCGAGCGTACGAGTCGCACGACGCGCGGTACGTCGGGCACGACGATGGCGAAGACCACGGTTATGAGGCCGGCGCGCCAGATCGAGACGAGGGCGATCGCGAGCAATATGCCCGGAATCGCCATCAACCCATCCATGATGCGCATGATGATCCCGTCGGCCCACCGGACGTAGCCGGACACCAGGCCGATCACCATGCCGATGGCGACGGAGATGACGGAGACGGCAACGCCAACGGCCAGCGACACGCGCGCGCCGTAGAGGACGCGGCTGTAGACGTCGCGGCCCAGGCTGTCGGTGCCCATGATGGCGACCCGCTTGGCTGTCGTCCCGTCGTCGAGACGGTAGGTGATCTCGGTACCCGGCTTCTTGTTGCGCGACGCCGGGTCGATGCGGGTCGGGTCCACGGTGCCGAGGAACGGCGCCAGGATGGCGATCACCAGCATCGTGAGCAGGATGACGCCGCCGAAGATCACGTTCGGGTTGCGGATGGCAACGAGCCAGAGGCTCTTGCGCTTGGTCGACGCCGCCGCAATGGAGGCGGAGTCGACGACTTCTTCAGTGATCGCGCTCAATACCGGATCCTCGGGTCGAACAGGGTGTAGCTGATGTCGATGAGCAGGTTGATCACGACATAGACGACGGAGAAGAGAAGAATGACGGTCTGGATGGTCGGGAAGTCGCGGCTCAGCACCGCCTCGACCGTGAGGCGGCCGAGGCCGGGCAGGCCGAAGACGCTTTCCGTGACCACCGCGCCGCCGATCAGGATGGCGATGCCGAGGCCGATGACGGTGAGGATCGGCACGGCGGCGTTGCGCAGGGCATGGCGCATAAGCACCACGCGGTTGGACAGGCCCTTGGCGCGGGCGGTGCGGATGTAATCCTCGTTCAGCACCTCGAGCACCGAGGCGCGCGTGATGCGCGAGATCAGCGCCACGAAGCCGACCGACAGGGTGAGCGACGGCAGCACCATGCGTTCGGCGAACTGCCAGAAGTTGACGCCGATGCGGACATAGCCCTGAACCGGCAGCCAGCCCAGCTCGATGGCGAAGACGTAGATCAGGCAGTAGCCGATGACGAAGCCCGGCACCGAGAAGCCGAGGACCGAGAAGCCCATCACCGCCTTGTCGATCAGGGAGCCCTGGCGGTAGGCGGCCATGACGCCGATCGGCACGGAGATGCTGACGGCGAACACCAGGGTGCAGATCGCCAGCGCGAGCGTCGGCTCGACGCGTTGCGCGATCAGCTCCGCGACGGTCTTCTTGAAGAAGAAGCTCTCGCCGAAATTGCCTTGCAGCACATTGCCGATCCAGATGGCGAACTGCGTCCAGATCGGCTCGTCGAGGCCGAGCTTGGTGCGGATGTCCGCAATCTGGTCCGAAGTCGCGTTGTCGCCGGCGATGACCGCGGCGGGATCGCCCGGCGTCAGTCGCAGCATGAGGAAGACGAAGACAGCCACCACTCCCAATACGGGGATGATGGCTATGAGACGACGGGCGATAAAGTCGAGCATTTTCCCTCTACGTGTCACCCGGGCAGAGCGAGAGATTCTTCACTCTGCCCAGGATGACAACGCGACCGCCGGACGGCGGCCCCGCTGTCACTTCTTCTCGATGTTCCACATCACCGGGACCGGCGCCTTCAGCCAGCCCGAGATGTTGGAGCGCATGGCGCCGGGTCCGTACCATTGGCCGACCCAGCCATACTGCGCCGTTTGCAAGGCCCGGGCCTGAACGGCGGCGGCGAGCTCCTTATTCTTCACCGGATCGGTTTCCTTGGCGTAGGCGTCGCGCAGCTTCTCCATCTCCGGATCGTTCGGCCAGCCGAACCAGGCCTTGTCGCCGTTCGCCACCATGTAGGAGGTCGAGATCGGATTCAGGATGTCCGCCGCCACCGAGAATGTGTGGAAGAGGTTCCAGCCGCCCTGACCCACGGGACCCTTGTTGGTTCGACGCGTGACGACGGTTTGCCAGTCCATCGACTGCATGTCGACCTTGAAGCCACCCTGTTCGAGCAGAGCCTTTGTCACAGGGGCCATGTTGGTGAGAACCGGCAGGGTCGTCGACTGCAGCAGCACGATCGGCGTGCCGTCATAGCCCGCTTCCTTCAGCAGCGCCTTCGACTTCTCGAAGTTCGGCTTCACGAACAGGTCGCCCGGCGCATTGACGGCGTTGGGCGTGCCGCAGATGAAGGCGGCCGTGCAGACCTTGTAGAACTCCGGCTCGCCGACGGTCGCCTTGAGATAATCCTCCTGGCGGATGCTCAGCAGAGCGGCCTCGCGGATCTTCGCATTGTTGAACGGCGGCTGGAGCCAGTTCATGCGGAAGATGAACTGGTGACCGAGCGGGTTCCAGTTGTAGAGCGTGACACCCTTTTCCTTCTTGAGGAGCGGGATCAGGTCATGCGGCGGCTGCTCGATGACGTCGATCTCGCCCGCAGCGATGGCGTTCACCTGCTGCTGCGGATCGGGCATCTCGATGATCTCGACGCGATCGACCTTGACGACCTTGCCGCCGGCCAGACCGGAGGCCGGCTCGGCACGGGGCTTGTACTTGGTGTTCTTGGTGTAGACGTGCTTCTCGCCGGGCTTGGACTCGGCGTTCACGTAGACGAACGGGCCCGAGCCGATCTGGCTGTCGATCTGCTTGAAGGGATCGGTGTCGGCGACCCGCTTCGGCATCATGAACGGAACCTGCGACGACGGCTTGCCGAGCGAATCGAGCACCAGACCGTAGGGTTCCTTGAGCACCATCTGGAAGGTCGTGGGATTGACCTCCTTGAACTCTTTGACGAAGTCCAGGAGCTTCTGGCCCATCGAGTCGCGGGCGCCCCAGCGCTTGATCGAGGCGATGCAGTCCTCGGACGTCACCGGCTTGCCGTCATGCCACTCGAGGCCGTCGCGAAGCGTGAAGGTCCACACCGTCTTGTCGGCGGACACCTCGTACTTGTCGACCATCTGCGGCTTGACGACGTTGTTCTCGTCGGACGCAAACAGCGTGTCGTAGACGAAGTAGCCGTGGTTGCGGGTGACGTAGGCCGTCGTCCAGATCGGATCGAGGATCGTCAGGTTGCCGTTCTGCACGAACTTGACGACCTTGCCCTGGGCCAGCACCGGCCCCGCACTCGACAGGATCGCACCGGCAACCATTGCCGCAAGCGTCCGCTTCATCACTTTTCTCATCGTTCCCCCTTCGGGTTTCTTCCCCATCGAGAAAAGCGGGGATCGCCCGCCTTTCTCGATGGGCGCGCGGGGCCCGGGGCCCCGCGCGCGGATCGGGTTACTTCTTGGTGACGTTCCAGAACACCGGCACCGGCGACGTCAGGTTGCCCTGCACGGTCTTGCGGCGCGCCAGCGGGGCGTACCACTGGCCGACGTTGATGTGGGTCGGATGGTCGACCCAGTACTTCTGCAGTTCCTCGACGATCAGCTTCTGCTTCGCCGGGTCGGTTTCCTTGGCGAACTGGTCGCGATACTTCTCGATCGTCGCGTCGCACGGCCAGCCGAACATGGCCTTGTCGCACGAAGCGTTGAAGTAGCCGGCCATCACCGGGTTGAGGATGTCGGCGGCCACCCACGAGGTGAGGAAGGCGTGCCAGCCGCCCTGGGTCGGCGGATCCTTCTTGACGCGGCGGGCGACCAGCGTCTGCCAGTCCATCGACACCATGTCGACCTTGAAGCCGGCCCGCTCCATCTGCGCCTTGGCGACCGGGGCGAGGTTGGTGAGGACCTGCAGGTCGGTCGACTGCATCAGCACGATCGGCGTGCCGTCGTAGCCGGCCTCGGTGAGGAGCTGCTTGGCCTTGGCGGCGTTGCCGTTCAGCACGTCCGCCATGCCGGCGTCGGTCGCGAGCGGGGTGCCGCACACGAACGGCGCCTTGCAGACCTTGTACCACTGCGGATCGCCGATCGTGGCCTTGAGGAAGTCCTCCTGGCCGAAGGCGACGAAGACGGCGTGGCGGATCTTCGCATTGTCGAAGGGCTTGGCCAGGCTGTTGAAGCGGAAGGCGTACTGGTTGCCGGTCGGGTTGAAGCTGACCAGCTCGATGTTCTTGTCCTTGGCGAGCAGCGGCAGCAGGTCGTGGCCCGGCGATTCGATCATGTCGATCTCGCCGCCCTGCAGCGCCGCCACCTGGGTCTGGATGTCCGGCATGGCGATCCACTCGACGCGGTCGACCTTGACCACCTTGCCGCCGGCCAGGCCGTTGGCGGGCTCGGCGCGCGGCTTGTACTTGGCGTTCTTGACGTAGACGATCTTCTCGCCGGGCTTCCATTCGTCGCCCTTGAAGATGAACGGGCCGGAGCCGATCACGTCCTCGAGCTTGATCTGCTGCATCGGGTCGGTTTCGGCCGTCTTCTTCGGCATCATGAAGGGCACGTTCGACGACGGCTTGCCGAGCGACTGGAGAACGAGGCCGTACGGCTCCTTCATCTTCAGCTTGAAGGTCTTGGCGTCGACGACCTCGAGTCCCTCGGCCGATGCCATCAGCTTCTGACCCATCGAATCGCGGGCGGCCCAGCGCTTGATCGAGGCCACGCAGTCTTCCGCGGTCACGGGCTTGCCGTCATGCCATTCGAGGCCGTCGCGCAGCGTGAAGGTCCAGGTCAGCTTGTCGGCCGACACGTCGTACTTGTCGACCATCTGCGGCTTGACGTCGAACTTCTCGTCGACCGCGAACAGCGTGTCCCAGACCATGTAGCCGTGGTTGCGCTGGATGTAGGCCGTGGTCCAGATCGGATCGAGGATCTTCACGTCCGAATGCATCACGACCTTGAGCGTCTGTGCCTGCACCGGGGCGGCGGCCATGACGCCGCTGACACCCGCTGCAGCGATGACGGCTAATGCCGACTTCCTGAATGAAAACATGCTTTTTTAGCTCCCTGTCTCGCGGCTATTTCTTGTCCTCGCACGAACTTGCAAGAATCGAGCCGTCCCCAGGGACAGTAGCAGCCGGGAACCCCCCTCTGACAAGCCGATTCAGACGCTGCGCGGAAGTCAGCGCGGCTTGTTGATCGCCTGCTCGAGCAGTTGGAGCACGCCCTCGGATGCAGCGGTGGCGACGATGTCGCCGAATCCCGCCCATGAACCCTTGGCGGCAGCGAGCGGTACGGGATTGGACTGCTCGATGTCGCCGACGTTCTTGCCGGCCGGATCCTTGACGATCCATTTGACGACGAGCCGGGCCATGCGGTCGTCGATCGGCGTCATGTTCACCGTGCCGACCACGGTGAAGGCGCCTTCTTCTGCCTGGTCGACGATCACGAGCTTGCTCGATCCCAGCGCACGCCGCATGCCGGACGTCAGCTGGCGATTGCCATCGGACGGCGCGCCGGTGACGGGCGCCACCAGCACCTTGACCTGCGGTTCGGCGGGCTTGGCGGCGACCGGTGTCGGAACGGTCGTGGAGGTGGGCGGTCCGTCGGTCGGCGACGGCGGGGCGGTCGCGGGGTCGGGCGGGAATTCGTAGGGGATGGTGATGCCCGCGGCGACCTGGCCGGGCGCGCGCGGGATGAAGTTGGGCGGCTTACCGACCAGGGTCGCGACCCGGGGCGCGGCCTGCTGGGCGATGCGCGAGACCAGGCGCTCGGCCTGCTCGGCATAGTCCTCGGGCGGGGCCCGGGTCTTTACGGTCGCCGGCTCGTCGGTACGCGGCTTGCCACGGATGCTCCAGTCGACCTGGACCTCGATCGACATGCCGGCGTCGCGCGTGCTCATCACGCCGTCGACCTGGATCGGTGCCTCGGTGGGGGCCACCGCGGCCACGATCCCGTAGGATTGCAGTTCGATGGCGAGGGCGGCCGCGACCCGCTCGCCCATCTGCGGGGGCATGTTGCGCGGCGGGCTGATCGAGACCTCGACCTTGTCGCGGATCTGGCGCCCCGAGGAGACCTTCGACGATTCGTGCTGGAAAGGCTTGGGCGATCCGCCGCACGCCGCAAGGGCGAGCAGGCAGAGCAACATCACAACATGGCGCATGTCGCGACGACCCCGAGCAGGCAGCAGAACATCAGGATGATGAAATAGGGCACGTCAGGCCGCGAGGGCGATCGCCGACAGGCCGCGCCCGTAGTCGCGCACGCCCTGCAGAGTGTTGCGGCGGTAGCTGAAGAAGTCGTCGGTGCCGGTGAGGGTGTCGTGGCCGGTGGCGGTCACGGCCACACCGTTGCGCGCGATGCGGTGCACGAGATAGCCCGGCAGGTCGAACATGAAATGGCCGGCGCGCGTCGCGGCCCGGAAGAAGGCGGCGTTCGCTGCGTCCTGCGCCAGGAACGGCGCCGGGAACTCAGGCCCGACCTCGTAGGAGTCCGGCCCGATGCAGGGACCGACCACGACCTGAATACGCTCGCGCCGTGCGCCGAGCTTCTCCATGGCCGCGATCGTCGTGTCGACGACACCGCCCAGCGCGCCCTTCCAGCCGGCATGCGCCGCGCCGATCACCGAGGCCGCGCCATCGGCCAGCAGCACCGGTGCGCAGTCGGCCGCCAGCACGCCCAGGACCACGCCCGGCCGGTCGGTGACCAGACCGTCGGCCTTCGGCGCACCCGGCGAGCTCCAGCGTCCGTCGGCGACCGTGAGCACGTCGGTCGAGTGGGTCTGGTGCACGGTCTGCAGGTCGGGCTCGTCCAGGCCGAACTGATCGGCCACGCGGCGGCGGTTCTCGCGCACATTGTCGGGCGAATCGCCCGAACCGTAACCGCAGTTCAGCGAAGAATAGAGACCGGCGCTGACTCCGCCGCGGCGGGTGAAGAAGCGGTGCTGCACCCCGTCGAGGGCAGCGAGGGTCTGGGCCTGGATCATTTATTGGTCCGAGAGGGCTTCGTCCGAGGGGGTGTCCATAAAGCCGGCTGGTGGAGCGCTCTTGCCGTCGCCGAGGGCCAGCACGCGGAAGAGGGTGCCCATTTGGTCGGGCGCGATCAAGCGGGCCGATGCCGCATCGATGGCATCGGCCTGCGCCGCTTTTGCATTGCGCTTCAGGGCCTGCGCTCGCTCGGGAAGACCGAGCCGGCGCAGGAACGCGCCCTGGCCCACCGGCCCGTAGGCCGTGACGCCGGACGCGGCGGCGAGGGCCGCGAAGTCGACATGGGCGCTGAGGTCGGTCTCGCCCGGGCGGTCCAGGATGCCTGCCCCCTGGTGGCCGCGCACCGCCTGCAGCGAGGCGGCGCGGCCCGCGTTTTCCAGACCGTAGTCGATGATCAGCGCCCAGCCGCCATCGCGGGCAATGCGCGCGCCGATCGCGCCGGCCAAGGCTCGTCCGGCCTCGCTGAGTTCGGCTTCGGCGCCTTCGTCGGCATCGGGCAGCACCGAGGCGAAGGGCGTGTTGCCCGGCGCCAGGGCCAGCCGCAGCCCGCCGTGCGGGTCGAGGCCGACCATGCGCTCGCGCCAGCCGCTCGCGGCGCAATGGAACTGGCGGACCGGCAGCGCATCGAAGAATTCGTTGGCGACCAGCAGCAGCGGTCCCCCGGGCACGTCGTCGAAGCGCTCGTGCCATGTCGGATGGTGGGCCTGCAATGCCACGCGCTGGGCCTCGCGCATTGGCGCATTGGTGTCGACGAGATGCAGGTCGATCGCGGCCAGGAAGCCGGGCACGCCGCGCGTCGCCCGCAGCGCATCGGCCATCAGGGTGCCGCGTCCGGGGCCGAGCTCGACCAGCCGCACGGGGGACGGCCGGCCCATCGCCAGCCAGCGCTCGGCCAGCCAGGCGCCGATCAGCTCGCCGAACATCTGCGAGATCTCGGGCGCGGTGGTGAAGTCTCCGGCGGCGCCGACAGGCACGGCGCGGCGATAGTAGCCGAGCCGCGGATGACCCAGTGCCTCGGCCATGAAGTCGGCCAGCGAGATCGGCCCGGTGAGCGCGATGCGGCGCGCGATCAGGCCGCCCAATTCAGTCATGAGGGCTCGGTCACGGCGCCCCGGTCACGGCAGGACAGGCTTGCGGTAGGCCCGCAGGATCAGCCACAGGCCGAACAGCAGCACGGGCAGCGACAGCAGCATGCCCATGGTGATCGGCCCCCACAGGTACCCGAGATGCGCGTCGGGCTCGCGGAAGAGCTCGCCCACGATGCGGGCCAGGCCATAGCCGGCGCAGAACACGCCGGTCAGCAGGCCAGGCCGGCGGCGGCCCTCGGTGAGCTTCCAGACCGCGAGCACTATCAGGGTGAGCAGCACGCCCTCGAAGAAGGCCTGGTAGAGCTGGCTGGGATGGCGCGGCAGGGGGCCGCCGCGCGGAAAGACCATGGCCCAGGGCACGTCGCTGATGCGACCCCACAGCTCGCCGTTGATGAAGTTGGCGAGGCGGCCGAACAACAGGCCGAGCGGCGCCACGATCGCCACCAGGTCCGACAGCATGAAGGGATCGGCCTTGTTGCGCATCGCAAACAGCAGGATGGCAGCGATGACGCCCAGCAGCCCGCCGTGGAACGACATCCCGCCCTCCCACAGGGTGAGCGCGGCCAGCGGATGCTCGATGTAGAAGCCCGGCTTGTAGAAGAGCACGTAGCCCAGCCGTCCGCCCAGGATGACGCCGAGCGCGGCCCACAGCAGGAAGTCGTCGATCTTGAGCGGCGACAGCACCTTGGGCGGCTGATCGCAGACGCGGCGCATGACCTGCCAGCCGATCACCAGGCCCGCGATGTAGGCCAGCGCATACCAGCGGATGGCGAAGGGCCCGAGCTGGACCAGGACCGGGTCGATCTGGGGGTAGGGGATCGCCAGGAGGATCGCGGCCAAGAGATTGTCGGGGAGGGTGTTCATGAGGGCCACCCTTATAGCGGGGGAATCGCGTCCCTAAAATCGTCGCGGCGCCGATCCGGGGGGATCGGCGCCGCTGAGGACATTCCGAACAGGTTTATTGGTTTTTTAGCGAGAGGGGGCGTCGGAAGGTCCTTGTCGGCTCAGGCTTCGCCGACCGTCTCGAGGATCGAGGCGGTCAACGCGTCGGCGGGGCTCTTGCCGGCCCAGACGACGTACTGAAAGGCGGGATAGAAGCGCTCGCTCTCGGTGATCGCCACCTCGACGAGGTCGTTCAGCTGCTCCGCCATCAGACCGTTGGTCCCGCGCAGCGGGATGGCGTGGCGGAACATCGGCAGGCCTTCTTCGCTCCACAGATCGAAGTGACCCAGCCACATCTTCTCGTTGATCAGGCCGAGCAGGCAGTGGATGTCGCTGTGCCGCTCGACCGGAATGCGGACGTCGTAGGCGCAGGTGAAGTGCAGCGCCTCGACGTCGTCGCGCCAGCTGAAGAACATGCGGTAGTCGCACCAGCGACCCGCGACCTCGACGGCGATCTCACGGTCCGAGGTCCGGTCGAACGGCCAATCGTTGGCGGCAACAACCCTCTCGATCATCTCGAGCGGGTTGAGGTCGGCTTTCCGTCTGGTTCGCTCATGTCGCGATAACGCCATCGACCCGCTCCCCAACCATTTCCGCCGTGCGGCCCATCAGGAGCCATTCTTGAGGCGGGTGGTCGACATATCGTGGTGGGTACCCAACAACCCACTAACTGTAGCCTGCCAAAGGACGGCTAACGGCGCAATAAGAAATGCCCGTGTAAAACGGGGAAAGAGTCAGGGATTCCATGAATTTAATCCCCAACGTTAAGATTCGAATCCGGCGATTCCGCAGAACGAGTCGGGAGAATCTGCTGAAAAACTGAGCAGATGGGGTGGCTGATCACTGGATTATCGGCGGTTTCTGCACGTCGTGGGCGATTGGCACACGGTTTGCCTTTCGACCCTCCAAGCGCGTCAGCGCAAAGACGTGGAGGAGGCACCGATGTTCAAGAACCCGTTCGACCCGAAGGCCCTGCTCGGCCGCGGCGGCTGCAGCTGCGGCGGCAACCATACCCAGGCCGATCATGCCCGTCTGACCGCGGAGGCCGTGCCCGCTGGTGAGGAGGATCGCTGGAACCGGGTCGTCGACGCCGCCGTCCTGCGCGCCGTGTTCCCGGTCGATGCCCAGCGCCGCCAGTTCCTGAAGACGGTCGGCGCGGCCACCGCGATGGCCGCCATATCCTCCGTCCTGCCGCTCGGGGCTGCCCGCGAGGCCTTCGCGCAAGGGGGCGCGCCGGAGAAGAAGGACCTCAAGGTCGGCTTCATCCCCATCACCTGTGCGACCCCGATCATCATGGCCCATCCGATGGGCTTCTATTCCAAGCAGGGGCTCAACGTCGAAGTCGTGAAGACGGCCGGCTGGGCGGTGATCCGCGACAAGTCGCTGGCCAAGGAATACGACGCCTCGCACATGCTCTCGCCGATGCCGATCGCCATTTCGCTGGGCGTCGGCTCGAACCCGGTGCCGTGGACGATGCCGGCGATCGAGAACATCAACGGCCAGGCGATCACGCTCGCGAACAAGCACAAGGACAAGCGCAACCCGAAGGACTGGAAGGGCTTCCGGTTCGCCGTGCCGTTCGACTATTCGATGCACAACTATCTGCTGCGCTACTACGTGGCCGAGCACGGGCTCGATCCCGACAAGGACATCTCGATCCGCTCGGTGCCGCCGCCCGAGATGGTCGCCAACCTGCGCGCCGACAATATCGACGGCTATCTCGGCCCCGATCCGTTCAACCAGCGCGCCGTGTTCGACGGCATCGGCTTCATCCATCTGCTGACCAAGGAACTGTGGGACGGCCATCCGTGCTGCGCCTTCACCGTCAGCAAGGAATTCGCGACCCAGAATCCGAACTCCTATCGCGCGCTGCTCAAGTCGATCATCGATGCCACGGCCTATGCCCACAAGCAGGAGAACCGCAAGGAGATCGCCAAGGCGATCGCGCCGGCCAACTACCTGAACCAGCCCGAGACGGTGCTGGAGCAGATCCTGACCGGCACCTATGCCGACGGCCTCGGCGGCGTGAAGAAGGATCCCAACCGCATCGATTTCGATCCCTTCCCCTGGAACCAGTTCGCCATCTGGATCATGACCCAGATGAAGCGCTGGGGTCAGCTCAAGGCCGATGTCGACTATGCCAAGGTCGCGTCCGAGGTCTATCTCGCCACCGACACGGCCAACATGATGAAGGAGATGGGCCTGACGCCGCCCGATCCGTCGAAGAAGACGATCGTGGTGATGGGCAAGCCGTTCGATCCGTCCAAGCCCGACGAGTACGTCAACAGCTTCGCCATCAAGCGGACCTGAGCGGCCGTGACATTGCCGGCTGGACCAAAGGCTAACCTCATCCTGAGGAGCGAGCGCAGCGAGCGTCGCGAAGGATGGGCCAAGGACACCGCGTTTGCAGCCCATCCTTCGAGACGGCTGCTGCGCAGCCTCCTCAGGATGAGGACTTTGCTTTCCGTGGATGGTCGGCGCTGATGCAGAAGAACTCCCTCGGTTTGCGGGCAGGCCTGCTGTCGCTGCTGATCTTCGTGGCCATCGTCGGCATCTGGCAGGTCGCCACCCTGCCGACGGCCGCAACCGGCCCGGCGATGGATCCGGAATATGCCAAGCTGGTGGGCGCCGCGGCGGCCACCGGATCGAAATCGGCGATGCCGACACCGGCCGAGATCGGGGCCACGATCTGGAAGCATCTCGCCGATCCCTTCTACGTGCGCGGCAGCAACGACAAGGGCATCGGCATCCAGCTCGCCTATTCGCTGGGCCGCGTGCTGCTGGGCTTCGGCCTGGCGGCCCTCGTGGCGGTGCCGCTGGGCTTCCTGATCGGCATGTCGCCGCTGGTCTATCGCGCGCTGGATCCCTTCATCCAGATCCTGAAGCCGGTGTCGCCGCTCGCCTGGATGCCGCTCGCCCTCTACACGATCAAGGACAGCGCCATCTCGTCGATCTTCGTGATCTTCATCTGCTCGGTCTGGCCGATGCTGATTAACACCGCGTTCGGCGTGGGCAGCGTGCGCAAGGAATGGCTGAACGTGGCGCGCACCCTCGAGGTCGGACCGTTCCGCACCGCCTTCAAGGTGATCCTGCCGGCGGCGGCGCCGACCATCATGACCGGCATGCGCATCTCCGTCGGCATCGCCTGGCTGGTGATCGTGGCGGCCGAGATGCTCGTGGGCGGCACCGGCATCGGCTACTTCGTTTGGAACGAGTGGAACAACCTCTCGATCGCCAACATCGTGACCGCGATCCTGCTGATCGGCCTGGTCGGTCTCCTGCTCGACCAGGGCCTGGCGTA
>CANIEC010000102.1 GCA_947466085.1 Rhodospirillales bacterium | reverse complement strand
CCTATCAGGGCAAATGGCATCTCTCGGCGAACCTCGATCTCAACGACAAGCCGGTCGACGCGCCGCTGCTCGACTATCGCAAGACCCTGCAGTCCTACGGGTTCCAGGATTTCTTCGGCATCGGCGACATGATCGACGGCACCCTGGGCGGCTATTCGTATGACGACGGCACGCTGGCGACGTCGATCTCGTGGCTGCGCACGGAAGCCCAGACGCTGCGCACCAAGGGACAGAACTGGTACCTCGCGGTCAACTTCGTGAACCCGCACGACACGATGTATTTCGACTCCGACATCGGAGCTGAGAACATCCAGGGCAAGCGCCATGCGTTCGGCATCGCACGCGCCCCGGACGACGAACTCTACCGCGCGACCTGGGACGGCGTGCCCCTGCCCGTGAGCCGTCACCAGCCGCTCGATGCGCCGGGGCGGCCGAAAGCGCACCTCTACTACCAGCAATCCATCGACCTGCTGGTCGGCGCCTGGCCCGACGAGGACCGGCGCTGGCGGGCGCTCCGCGATTACTACTTCAACGCCATCCGCGATTGCGACACCAAGGTGGAGCGCCTGATGCAGGCGCTCGAAGACAACGGGATGGCGCAGAACACCATCGTCGTCTTCACGGCGGATCATGGCGAGCTGGGCGGCAGCCACCAGATGCGTGGCAAGGGCACGACCACCTACCGGCAGCAGAACCACCTGCCGCTCATGATCGTTCATCCGGCCTTCGCGGGCGGCAAACAGTGCCGGGCGCTGACCTCGCAACTCGACCTCACGCCGACGATCCTGGCGCTCACCGGCATGGACGGCGCCGCCCGCGCCCGTGCCGGCGAGGGATTGCCCGGCAAGGACTTCTCCGCGCTGCTGCGCGAGCCGGAAGCCGCCGGAGAGAAGGCCGTGCGACCGGCCACTCTGTTCAACTTCGACATGCTGTCCTATGCGGACCCCACATGGGCCACGATGACGATCGACACGCGCACCTACCGGACCAAGCCACCGGCGCAGCAGGAGGCGATGCTGGCGGGGCATCCGCCGGACTTTCGGAGCCGGACCTCGATCCGCAGCATCTTCGACGGCCGCTACCGCTTCTCGCGCTACTTCTCGCCCGTCCTGTTCAACACGCCGAAGACGATGGAAGAGCTGCTCGCGAAGAACGACCTCGAGGTCTACGACCTGCAGGCCGATCCCGACGAGATGGCCAACCTGGCGCTCGATCCGAGGAAGAACGGCGACCTCATCCTGGCCCTCAACCAGGTGACGAACGAGCGCATCGCCGACGAGGTGGGCGTCGACGACGGGTCGTTCCTGCCGATCCGGGATGGGAAGTGGGCTTTCCCGCCGTTGGATGAAAGATAGTGGTGGAGAGAGCCATACGTCGCTCCCGGACATTGCCGAAGGCAATGTCCTGACGCTCACCGGCTTGGAAGGCCAGGCTTCGCTCGGCCTTCTAAGCCGATCGCTCGAAAGTACCGGTCAGCGCGGCCTTGGCCAGCGTATTGAAATGCAGCTGGAAGCCCACGATGGCAGCGGAGGTATCGGCAGCAACCGGCAGCGCCTCTTCCTTCACGGCAAACACCGTGAACACGTAGCGGTGCGGGCCGTGGCCCTGCGGCGGGCACGGACCGCCATAGCCCGGGGCGCCGAAGTCGGTGCGCGTCTGCAGCGCGCCCTTCGGCAGCAGGCCCGCCTTCGGATTGCCGGCGTCGAGCGCGAGCTCGGTCGTGCCGGCGGGAATGTTGACCACCACCCAATGCCAGAAGCCCGAGCCGGTCGGCGCGTCGGGATCGAAGCAGTGCACGGCGAAGCTCTTCGTGCCCTCGGGCGCGCCGGACCAGCGCAGGTGCGGCGACTTGTTCCCGCCGCCGCAGCCGAAGCCGTACTCGGCTGAGAGGATGTGCTCCATGCCGAGAGCGGCGCCTTCCTTGAAGCTATTGCTGGTTACGGTGAAGGACATGGTGGGTTCTCCGTCTGAATTGCGTTCCGGCACCGGGCGTCGCTCCCGGAGCTTGCCGGAGGCAAGCTCCTGACGCTCACGGGCGGAGTAAGGTGCGAGCTTCGCTCGTACCTTACTCCGCCTTGATACCAATCTCCTTCATCACCTTCAGCATGATCTCGGTGTCGCGCTGGAAGACCTTGTTGGTCGCCTCGAAGCTGAGGGGGCCCACGATCAGGTAGTTGGCCATCAGCGCCTTCACCTTTTCGTCCGTGCCGGCCTCGATCAGCGTGTCGGACAGCTTCTTCACGATGTCCTTCGGCGTTGCGGCCGGAACGGCGAAGGCGGCGAAGGCCCGCGTCTCGTAGAAGCCGCCGACCGCGCCCTGCTCCGTCATCGTCGCCACGCCGGGAAAGGCCGGCAAACGGTCGCCCATCATGGCGATGGCCCGGCCCTTGCCTGAGGCGATCACCGCCGCCGAACCGGCCGGACTGCCAGCCCCGCCGTCGAGCTGCTGGGCCGCCACATCGGCGAACATCGCCGCCTCGCCGCGATACTGCACGACCTCGACCTTGAACCCGTACTGCTTGGCCATCGTCTCGATCAGCATCTGCGGCGTCGAGCCGGGCCCGTAGGCGCCGAAGTTCAGCTTGTCGACTTTCTTGGCGTATTCGACGAACTGCTTGAGGTTGGTCGCGCCGGTCTTCTCGGCCGCCACGACGGGACCGCCCAGGCTGGTCGTCATGGTGAGATAGGTGAAGTCCTTCTCCGGATCGTACGGCAGGTCCTTCACCGTGACCCGGTTCTGGATCAGCGACGAGGAGATGGTGCAGAGGATGGTATAGCCGTCGGGCGCCGCGCGCTTGACCTCGGCCACGCCGATCGTGCCGCCGGCCCCGCCCTTGTTCTCGACCACGACCGACTGGCCGAGCTTGCGGCCGAGATACTCGCCATAGACGCGCGCGATGCCGTCGGTCTGGCCGCCCGCGGGATAGGGCACGACGATGCGCATCGGCTTGTTCGGGAACGCGGCCTGCGCCCGCGACGAAGTGGCGAAGAGCGCCGGCGCCGCGAGAGCGCCCGCACCCGCAACGATGAGTCCACGACGAGTCGGTGTACGCATACTTGATCCTCCCTCAACTCCGGGGCCTTGCTGCCCCTTGAGCTTGCGGACGAAACACTAGTGCAGGACGAGTGAAGGCAGCAAGCAGAGGACGCGCGGTCGCGACTGTGTGCGCTACAGTCGGGACGGATTCGAAGGAGCCTTCCGCTGCACGACGCGACCTCGCCACTAGTCATTTCGCTGTTCGGGATCGCCGGCATCGCCGCGGCCTATCTCCTGGGCTCGATTCCCACGGGCTATCTTGCGGGCCGGCTGCTCAAGGGCATCGACATCCGCCAGCACGGTTCCGGTTCGACCGGCGCGACCAACGTGTTGCGCACGCTGGGCAAGGGACCGGCCTTCGCGGTGCTGCTGGTCGACGTGCTGAAGGGTGTCGTGGCGATCCTGCTGGCGCGCTGGCTCTTTCCCTGGCTGCAGGCACCCGCGGCGTGGCTGCCGTGGGCGGTCTGTCTGTGCGGCCTGGCCGTGCTGCTGGGCCACAGCCGCTCGATCTGGCTGGGCTTCACCGGCGGCAAGTCGGCGGCGACGGGGCTCGGCGTGCTGCTCGCTTTGTCGTGGCCGGTCGGCGTGGGCGCGGCGGTCGTCTTCGTCGCCGTGCTGGCGCTCGTGCGGATCGTGTCGCTCGCCTCGATGCTGGCGGCCTTGACCGCGATCGTCCTCGCTCACGTCCTGCCGGAGCCGCCGGCCTTTCGCCTGCTGGTCATTGCCGGCGGCCTCTACGTGATCGCGCTCCATCGCGCCAACATCGCGCGCCTGCTCGCGGGTACCGAATCAAAGGTGGGGCGCAGCAGCCCCTGAACCTCTGTCATCCTGGCGACTTGAGTCGTCCCCGCGTCACCTCGGCGATGGCGTGGTCGAGATGGACCTGCAGGAAGGGCCTGCCGAGGCGCGGTATGCCGGGCATCGGGCCTTCGGGCAGCTCGGCGCATGGACCCGTCACCGGGTCAGCCGCCGAGGTTCGAAACGAGACTCGTGATGATCCGCGTTGCCGTGATCATCAGCAGCACGTCGTCGTCGACGCGCACATACTGATAGCCGGGCGGCGGCGGCGTGAGCGTCGACAGCAGCACAGTGGGCAGCGGATAGAAGACCAGCGCGGGCGGCAGAGGCTGCCCGATGCTCCACAACTTCTTCGCCTGTCCGGGCGGCAGGCAGCCGTTGTTCTTCTTCGCCAGGCCCGGCGGACAGTTGCCCGTTGCGAACTCGTTCCGGTAGTAGGTCTGCACGGCGCCTCGATCACGGTCGGTCACGACGACGTTCACCTGTTGCGGCCCGCCCTGCGCGTTGCCCTGCCCGCGTCCTTGGCCATGTCCCTGTCCCTCGTTCTGATCCTGGCTTTGGCCCTTGCCTTTCCCCTGACCCTGGCCTTGTCCCTGCTCGGCACCCTTGTCAGGTCCCCCACCCTTGTCGCCGCTGTTGCCACGCCCCTGCGCGAGGGCGGGTACAGTCAACGCGATGCAAAAAAGTGCGACAAGCGGGACGGCGCTTCGCATGGGTGAACTCCAAAGTTGGCGTGAGGTCGGCATAAACTCGGCGCGGTAGTCGGGCTTACGGTTTCAACGGCCCGACGGCTGCACGGTTCCCCCTCCCGAAGCGGCGGAACTCAATGCCCGCCGCTCCAACCGGAGATCGGCCTAGGGCTGCGGGAGCAGCCGGTACTGCCGCTGGAAGAAGGCCGAGTGCAGGCCGCCCTCGGGCGGGCGGGCGGAGATGTGCTGGGTGACCTGGGCCTTCTCCGAGCCGTTACCGGCAACCATCAGCATGACGTGGTTGACCGGTATGGTCTTCAGCGTGCCGCGCTTCAGCAGCGCCTCGAACACCTGCTCGGGCTCGCCCTCGGGAACGGGGATCCAGTAGCGCAGCGCCTTCAGCATGCTCTGCGTCTCCGGATCCTGCATGCGGTAATCGCCGTCGACATAGTGCGTGCCCAGGGTCTCGATGCGGGCGATGCAGATCGGCTCGCCCCCGGCCGCCGGATCCTCCAGGCTGTGGTCGGTATGCAGCCCGTGCGGCTCGGGAAAGACGAACCGGCCGTAGGCGTAGTGCTCCTTGCGATAGGACGCGGGCGGAACGAGCACGCCCATCATCGCATCGACCTCCTCGTTGTAGAGCCGCACCCAGGGCGCCATGGGATCGCCCTCACCGCCGGCAACTCTGTCCTCCCAGCTTTCGTCGACGTTCACCGTCACGACATCGTCGAACTGCCGCGCCCGGTCGAAGATCTCCTTCGCCGCGGCGTCGCGGAAGCGGGCGATCGCCATCGGCAACCGCGCATGCGCCTCGCGATCGTTGAAGCGCGCGTGAAGGCGTTCGAGCACCGACCATTCGCCGTCGGAGAAGGCCACAGGCTCCAGCAGCTTGAGCCGGGACGGCAGGGTCGCCCAGGCCTCGCGAAGGGACGTCGTCATCGTTGCAGTCTAACACCTGCAACCATGCAGATTGACAAAAAGCGGCAAGGGATCACGCTGGAAGGCAATTCGGGGGAAGCATCATGACGACGACCGTCTATTTCGCCACGAACAGGATCGCGAACCATCCGGCCGACCGGCCGGAGAACTATACGTTCAGCATGGTCGCGCCCGACAACCCGCTGCAGGTGACCTACGGCACGGCCTTCGTCGACAGCGCCGGCCTCACGGCCGACACGGTGGGCGCCATCCGCTCGATCCATGATCTGCAGAAGGGCGGCTTCAGCCAGACGGCGTTCGACGACCTGGCCGAGGGCGGGCGCAACATCCTGGTCTTCATCCACGGCTTCTCCAACAGCTTCGAGAATGCGCTGACGCGCGCCGCCTTCAACCGCGAATGGCTCGCCGACTCCGGCGTGAGCGAGGCGGACACCACCGTCGTCACCTTCAGCTGGCCCTCGCGCGGCCAGCTGCTGACCATCCCCTTCCCGACCCTGCCCTACCGCTCGGATCAGCGGATGGCCGGCGGCTCGGGCCTGCCGCTGATGCGCTTCTTCGCCAACCTGCTGCCCATCCTCGAGAAGGCGCGCGCGAACGGACGGCGGACCTTCCTCCTGACCCACAGCATGGGCAACCTCGCGCTGCAGGGGGCGGTACAGGCCTGGTTCGACAACGGCAATGGCGATGCCGAGATGTTCGACCACATCTTCATGGCGGCGCCCGACATCGTCGACGACGCCTTCGACCAGGCGGTCACCAACAGCCTGGCCCCGCTCTCCAGGTTGGGCCGGCGCATCACCATCCTGCACAACCGGCGCGACCAGGTGCTCGACAAGCTCAGCGAGACGCTGAACTTCTGCCGGCGCCTCGGCCAGGACGGGCCGCGCGGCGGCGGCGATGCCACGCTCTTCCCGCCCGCCACCTACCGCATGGTCGATTGCAGCGGCTTCAAGGACTACGACGACGGCTTCTCCGGCTCGCACCAGTATTACCGCCGCTCCGACGGCGTCCGCGCCGAGATCGCGGCGTTGATGGGGTCTTAGGACACTTCCACCTCATCCTGAGGAGCCGTGCGAAGCACGGCGTCTCGAAGGATGGGCAACAGACGGGGTGCGCGTGCCCACCCTTCGAGACGCGACCCTTCGGGCCGCTCCTCAGGGTGAGGTCTGTTTTTGTGGCAGGCACACCGTTTCGACACACCTTGCCGTCATCATACGGAGACGCCCACCCCGAGACAGGAGACACGCCATGACCGCGCCGCGCCCGTCCCGCACCCATATCGGCAACCACAAGCTCCACCCCGAGACGCTGATGCTGAGCTACGGCTACGACCCGGCGCTGTCGGAAGGCGCGGTGAAGCCGCCGGTGTTCCTGACCTCGACCTTCGTGTTCGGCTCGGCCGAGGAAGGCCGCGACTTCTTCGACTATGCCGCGGGCCGCAAGACGCCGCCCGCCGGCAGCGCCGCCGGCCTGGTCTATTCGCGCTTCAACCATCCCAACAGCGAGATCGTCGAGGACAGGCTCGCGGTCTACGAAGGCGCCGAGACCTGCACGCTGTTTTCCTCCGGCATGTCGGCGATCTCCACGACGCTGCTCGCCTTCGCGCGGCCGGGCGACGTGGTGCTGCACTCGCAGCCGCTCTATGGCGGCACCGAGACCCTGCTGGCCAAGACGCTGTCGAGCTTCGGCATCGGCGCGGTCGGCTTCATCGACGGCGTCAACGAGGATGCGATCCGCGCCGCCGTGGCCGAGGCCCGCACGCTGGCCGCGTCCAGGGACGGCCGCATCCCGGTCATCATGATCGAGACGCCGGCCAACCCGACCAACACACTGGTCGACGTGGCGCTGCTGCGTCGCATCGCCGACGAGATCGGCACCGCCCAGCCCGGCGGCCCGCCCGTGCTGGCCTGCGACAACACCCTGCTGGGGCCGGTCTTCCAGCGCCCGCTCGACCACGGCGCCGACGTCTCGGTCTATTCGCTCACCAAATATGTCGGCGGCCATTCCGACCTGATCGCCGGCGCGGCGATGGGGCGGAAGGAGATCATGGCCCCGATCCGCGCCCTGCGCGGCAGCTTCGGCACCCAGCTCGACCCGCATTCCTGCTGGATGCTGGGCCGCTCGCTGGAGACGCTGGGGCTGCGGATGGAACGCGCCAACTCCAACGCCCGTCTGGTCGCCGACTGGCTGGCCGCGCATCCCAGCGTGGCGAAGCTCCACTATCTCGGCCTGCTGCCGGCGGGCTCGCCCGAGAAGGCGCTCTACGACCGCCAATGCACCGGCGCCGGCTCGACCTTCTCCTTCGACATCAAGGGCGGCGAGAAGGAAGCCTTCGCCTTCCTGAACGCGCTAAAAATCTTCAAGCTCGCGGTGAGCCTCGGTGGCACGGAATCACTGGCCAGCCACCCCGCCGCCATGACCCACTCCGGCGTCCCGCTGGAAGTCCGCGACCGCATCGGCGTTCTGGACACGACGATCCGGCTGTCGGTGGGGATCGAGCATCCGGATGATCTGATTGCGGATCTTACGCAGGCGTTGGCAGTGGTGGGAGAGACCTAAAGTGGGCGTTTGCAGTCTGTCGCCGCTCTCGCTCTGGAACCGGTTCCTCAGCCTTCAACAAGAAATTCTCGTCGTCTTGCGCTAGGCCGTTCCACGATAATTTCGTGGGGACCATACTACCGGCTGGAGAGGAAACCATGCCCGTCAGACCTGCGACCGTGTCAAAGCCCCTCAATATCTACAAGATCGAGATCAGCAAGGATGCGCTGGACGCTATTCCACCCGATGTGCGTCGAAACTTTCTATTGTTTGGGCACATCGCCAACGAGATTAACACGCTTTACCGGCTACTGATTTTCTCGATCAAAGAACAGTCAGACGACGTCATGAAGCTTTTTGCGGAAAGCCGGGCCTTCACAATTGCACGGCTCTTGATCGGCACCACGCAGGAAGGATACGTGGCACTCAACAAGCATGTGATTAGTCAGAAGTTCGGTCACACCTATCTGCCGCTCCTTGATATGAAGGGAAAAGCTGCTCTGAAGAGAGTTCGGAAGAATCTGTCCGATATGGAGCTAATGGCATCAATCCGGAACAACTTCGCCTTCCATCATCCTACGAGCGCACAGATCGACGACGCGTATGCCCGAATTCCAGACGGTAGCGACATGTCAATCTATTCAGGGACGCCGCGGCATTCTTCGCTATACACGATGTCGCTGAACTTAATGACTCAAGGGATGCTGGATTGCTTGCGTGATCCCGAAGACAAGCTAAGCCATGCGAATGCTATGGGCCAGATCATGGATGACGTAATAGAGAAATCCACGGATCTGAACGATTTCATTGAGGCACTTCTTGGGACTATCGCGGAACGAGAGAAGCTATCGTCTCATCCGCTATCAGATTCCAATATCGTGTTGACCGTAGACGGACACGAATCGATGGCATCGTTTGCCATTCCTCCGTTGTTGAGAACATGAGTGGCAAGCGGATGAAGGCGCAGGAGCTTAGCGATCGACAGCAGGCTCTGGCGTTGAGACAGATCCAAGTCTGGGTACAGGACGTGCGGTCGGCAGCGTTCAGAAGGGAAGCACATCGCCAGTCGCTTGCGGTCGCAAAGACCGGTCGCGCGCAGAAGGATCAGGCGTTCATCGACGCAGCTTCCGAGTGGAAAGACTAGTAATGCACGACGCATTCTGGCATCGCGCGCCTGATCTGATCAGTCGAGCCAACCAGCCCCTCACCTGTGCACCGCCCCCTCCCGCGTCTTCCACAGCGACCAGGCGATGCCGGCGGCGATCAGGCCGAAGGTGACGGCGAGGCTGGCGACGGGCGGGAACTTGCCCTCGTCCAGGAGGAAGTCCGAGACGAAGATCTTGGAACCGATGAAGATCAGCACCGCCGCGAGCGCGTGCTTCAGGTAGTGGAAGCGGTCGATCATGGCCGAGAGCGCGAAGTAGAGCGCGCGCAGGCCCAGCACCGCCATGATGTTCGAGGTGTAGACCACGAACGTGTCGGTGGTGATGGCGAAGATCGCCGGCACCGAGTCCACGGCGAACACCAGGTCCGCCAGGTTGATCACCACCAGGGCGAGGAACAGCGGCGTCGCGGCCAAGACCATGCGGCCGGTCCGCTCGTCGGGCGTGGAGACGAAGAAGCGGTCGCCGTGCAGCTCCTTGGTTACGCGCATGCGGTTGGAGATCCAGCGGATGGCGGCGTTGTTGGCGAGGTCCGGCTCCTGGTCGTTCGTGAAGAACATCTTGATGCCGGTGACGATCAGGAAGGCGGCGAAGATGTAGAGCACCCAGTAGGCTTCGCTCACCAGCGCCGCGCCGGCCGCGATCATGAGGCCACGCAGCACGATGACGCCGATGATGCCCCACAGCAGCGCGCGGTACTGGTACTTGGCCGGGATGGCGAAGAAGGTGAAGATCAGGCTGATGACGAAGATGTTGTCGATCGACAGCGCCTTCTCGATGAAGAAGCCGGTGAAGTACTGCATGCCGAGCTCGGGGCCCTTCTCGACCCAGACCCAGGCGCCGAAGGCCAGCGCGATCGAGATGTAGAAGGCCGAGAGCTTCAGCGATTCGCCGATGCCCATCACCCGGTCCTCCTTGTGCAGGAGGCCGAGGTCGAAGGCGGTGAGAACTCCCACGAGGGTCACGAAAGCGAGCCAGAACCAGACCGGCGTGCCGAGGAAGGGCTGAACCAGAAACTCGGTCATACCAGGGTCCAATGGGGGTAGCGGCTCATGTTCGTTCGTCCTTTGCGATGAGGCGGGCAAGATGCGCGACGGAAGGCGATTGTAGAAATAGATTTGACGTGCCTGAATTGATAGTCTCAGACTATCACTCTGCATGACCACGCTGCGCCAGCTCTCCTACCTGGTAGCCTTGGCCGACAGCCGGAACTTCCGGCGGGCCGCGGACTCCGTGCACGTCGCCCAGCCCACCCTCAGCCAGCAGGTGCGGGCGCTGGAGGCGCGGCTGGGCGTGACCCTGGTCGAACGCAACGAGAGCCCGGTCCAACTCACGCCGATCGGCCGGGACCTGGTGACGCGCGCCCGCCGCATCCTGCTGGACGTGAAGGATGCCGAGGACATGGCGCGCCGTTCGCGGGCCGGCATCGCCGGCACCATCCGCTTCGGCGTCACGCCGACGCTCGGCCCCTACCTGATGCCGCGCATCGTGGCCTCGCTGCACCGGCGCTTCCCCGACCTGCGCCTCTACATCCGCGAGGGCATTCCCGACGAGCAGGCGCGCGAGCTGGCGCGCGGCGAGCTCGACATGGTGCTGTCGCCCCTGCCCGTCTCCGGCAGCGACCTGCACATCGAGCCGCTGTTCCGCGAGCCGCTGCACATCGTCTGCCCGCCCGAGCATCCGCTCGGCCGCGCAGGCAAAGTGCGCCGCGGCGACCTCGCGGGGATCGGATTCCTGAGCCTCGACCGCCGCCACCATGCCCACCGCCAGGCCCGCGAGATCTGCGAGGACCTCAAGGCCACGCTGCTCGAGGACTATGAGGGAACCAGCCTCGACAGCCTGCGCCAGATGTGCGGCTCGGGGCTGGGCTTCGCCATCCTGCCGGAACTCTATCTGCGCTCGGAGGTGGGCGGCGCCGACATGGTCACCCGCCTCCCGATGGCCGGCTGGAGCGCCAGCCGCTCCGTCGCCGCGGTCTGGCGCGACGGCTCGGCCTATGCCGACAGCTACGCCATCATCGCCGAGACCATCGCGGTGGAAGCGCGGAGCATCCTTGCGGGGCCGGCGCTTTAGGTTCCGCGAGGCAAGGGTCCCTCACTCCGTTCGGGATGACAATGGGTCCCGGGATTGGCGCGGTGCGTCGATGCAGCAATCGCTGTCATCCCGAACGCAGTGAGGGACCTTTCCTCTAAATCCCCTCGTTCGGGATCGCCAGGACGATGCCGCAATGCTTGCAATGGACGGCGTCGAGGTCGTGTATGAGGAGCGCGCAGGATGGGCATTCGAAGCGCACCTTGTTGGGCCGGAAGATGGCCTGCAGCAGGCGCAGGAACAGGCCTACGCCCACCACCATGATGATCACGGCGAGCAGCCGGCCGCCCGGGGTCTTCAGGGTGATGTCGCCGAAACCCGTGGTCGTCAGCGTCGTGATGGTGAAGTAGAGCGCGTCGATGTAGGTCGAGATCTGCGGGTTGATCTTGCGCTGGGTGACGTAAACCACCGACGTCACGATGAAGATGAAGACGCCGAGATTGACCGTACGCTGGATGACGTCCTCATAGAGGCGGAACCACTTCGAGTCCTGCCGCAGGTCGCGCAGCAGGTGGTAGGAGCGCAGCAGGCGCAGCGCCCGGGCGATGCGCAGGAAGGCCAGGTTCTCGATGAAGACCGGCAGCAGCAGCGACAGGATCACGATCAGGTCGGCCGCCGAGGAGAGGCTGAACAGGTGGCGCAGCGGCCGGCGCTCCACCCACAGCCGCACCCCGAACTCGACCGACAGCAGAAGACCAATGGCGAGATCGAGGGCGATCATCCACGGCTGATGCCCGCCGAACGGCGAGATGAGGAAAACGGCAATGGTCGCGATGTCGAATGCGACCAGCCCGTAGCGGAACCGCCGGGCCTGCGGGCCGCTGCCGAAATAGAGGTCCTGGAATTTTTCGCGCAGAGCTTCTGGTGCCATGCCTTCAAATAGCATGGCCGCAACTTCGGGGCACAGTCGTGCGAAGACTACTCCGCGGCCCGGGCGAGCGGCATCGCAAGCGTCGGCCGGGCGGTGCTGAAGGAGCGCAGCACCTGGCCGGGCGGCTTCACCTTCACATAGTCCTGGCCGTCGAACACCTGGACGCCGTTGACCCACACGCCTTTCAGGCCGGGCGCGCTGCGGATCAGGCGGTTGGCGCCGGCCGGGAGGTCGGCGACGCGCCGGGTCTTGCTGACATGGATGGTCGCGGGATCGAACAGCATGAGGTCCGCCCAGGCGCCGACCTCGAGGCGGCCGCGGTCGACGATGCCGTAGATGTGGGCGGGATCGCCGGTCAGCTTGCGGATGGCGTGCGGCAGGCTGAAGCGGCCGAGTTCGCGGACCCAGCGGCCCAGCAGGTGCATGGCATAGCCCGCGTCGCAGAACAGGGTGAGATGGGCGCCGGCGTCGGACAGGCTGATCAGGTTGCCGTCGTCGGCGATCAGGTCGCCGACCCGCTTCTCGTCGACGTTGAGCAGTCGCACGATGAACGTCGTCTCGAGGTCGTCGGCCAGGCCGATGTCGAGCAGCGCGTCCACCGGATCGTCCCCGCGCTCCCGCGCGATGTCCTCGATGTTGCGGCCTTCCAGGGTTGGCTGTGTCGGCGATATGGAGACTTCCATCAGGTGCCAGGTGCCGTTGAAGATGCGGCCGCCCTCCACCGGCGTGGCCAGCGACTTCTTGAAGGCCGCCCGGAAGGCGGGATCGGTGAACAGCGCGCGATGGTGCGCGGCGTCGCCGGCCTTGGGCCACGGCGCGATCGTCTGCAGCATGTAGGCGTTGAGCAGGCCGAAGTTCATGTTGAGCGGCTGGCACGAGGCCTGGGCATAGACCGCGTGGCCGCGGCCGCGGGCCTCGGCGCAGGCGCTGGAGATTCCCGGCGCATGCTCGGGCCTGGTCGGATAGTCGAGCAGCGGGCAATAGATAACCGGCCGGCCGGACAATTCCGCCAGTTCCTCCATGAAGGGGATCGTGGAGCGCTGGCCACAGGTCGCCATGGTGACGCCGTGGCCGTGCCGCGCCATCACCCGCGCCAGCGCCCGGAACTCGTCGTCGCTGGCCAGGCGCGACGGCACCGGGATGCCGCCATAGCCGTTGTGGTTCTCGAAGGTCGAGGAGCCCAGGCCGATCGCCCCCGCCGCCAGCGCCTCGTCGAACAGCGCCGACATCTTCGCCAGTTCGTCCGCCGTCGCCTCGCGCTCGGAGCCGGCGTCGCCCATCACCACGGTGCGCAGCGCCGAGTGGGAGCAGAAGGAGGCCACGTTGGGCGTGACGCCGCGGCGGGCGATGAAATCGAGGTAGGAGGAGAAATCGTCGAACTGCCAGTCGACGCCTTCGCGCAGCGCCTCGAGCGACATCGCCTCGACCTCGGAGAGGTTCTTGAGCAGCGTGTCGCGCGTGGCCGGCGTCGCCGGCGCAATGCCGAAGCCGCAATTGCCGATCACCACCGTCGTGACGCCCAGCGCCGGCGACGGCGACGCCGTCGAGTCCCAGGTGAGCTGGGCGTCGTAATGGGTGTGGACGTCGATCACGCCGGGCGCCAGCACCAGGCCGGTCGCGTCCACCGTCTCGCGCGCCGACCCGAGATCGTGGCCGATGGCGGCGATGCGGCCGTCCTTCACCGCGAGGTCGGCCTTGCGCAGCGGGTTGCCGAGCCCGTCGGCGATGTCGGCGTTCGTGACGATCAGATCGAACATGCAATCCTCCCGGATGGCCCGGCACTTGGTGCGCTTGTGCCCGTATTCTCCGCGAGAAAGCCGAGCGATTACATCGTCCTGCCTGGGTGAATTTCGCGGCGTGGACGAAATGCGGGGAACCGATCCGGTGATATGCGTTAGACGCATTGCCGACGGTCCATCACCAAACCGACCGCGAGACGGGGCTACAAGGGACCAATGGGAGGCATGGACAGATTGGAACCGACGGAACTGTTCTGGCGCCGGGAGAAGGCAACGCGGGCCGGGCTGATCGTCGATGCCAGCGCCTATTTCGAGGTCGGCCGCAAGGCGATGCTGAAGGCCCGCAAGCGCATCATGCTGATCGGCTGGGACTTCGACGCCCGCATCGAACTCAGCGTGGAGCGGCTGCCGGGCGAGCCGCGCACCCTGGGCGAATTCGTACTGTGGCTGGTGAAGCGCACTCCCGAGCTCGAAGTCTTCCTGCTGCGCTGGAACATCGGCGCACTGCGCACCCTGTTCCGGGGAACCACGATCTTCACGCTGATGCGCTGGATGGCACACCGGCGCATCCACACGCGGCTCGACAGTGCCGTGACGCTGGGCGCCTCGCATCATCACAAGATCGTCGTGATCGATGACTGCGTGGCCTTCTGTGGCGGCATCGACATGACCAGCAACCGCTGGGACACGCCGGAGCATCGCGACCACGACCCACGCCGCGTCGGCCCGGGCGGCGGCCCCTACGCGCCGTGGCACGATGCGACCACCATCCTCGAGGGTCCGGTGGCGGCGGCGCTGGGCGAGCTGTCCCGTCACCGCTGGCAGGCGGCCGGCGGCGCGGTGCTCGCCCCGGTGAGCGGCGGCGCCGACTGCTGGCCCGACGGTCTCGACGCTCAGTTCCGCGACATCTCGGTGGCGATCTGCCGGTCGCGACCCCAGGGCGACGAAGACGGCCCCATCCGCGAGATCGAGGCCACGTATCTGGCGCTGATCGCCCGCGCCCGCCGTTGCATCTATGCCGAAAGCCAGTACTTCGCGTCACGCCGCATCGCCGAGGCGATCGCACAGAGGCTTGACGAGCCGGACGGGCCGGAGATCGTCCTGATCAATCCCTTCAAGTCGCATGGCTGGCTGGAGCCGGTCGCCATGGACACGGCGCGCGCCCGCCTCTACGGGGCGCTGCACCGGCTCGACCGGCACCGGCGCCTGCGCATCTATCACCCCTTCACAGCACAGGGCGAGCCGATCTACGTGCACGCCAAGATGACGATCGTCGACGACGAGGCGCTGCATGTCGGATCGTCCAACATGAACAGCCGCTCGATGCGTCTCGACACCGAATGCGACGTCACGATCGATGCGGCGCATCCCGGCAACGAGGGCGCCGTGCCCACGATCCGCGCGCTCCGCGACAGCCTGCTCGCCGAGCATCTGGGCGTCCCGGCCGACAAGGTCGCCGCCGCGATCGAGTCGAAGGGCTCGCTGATCGAAGCCGTCGAGGCCCTGCGCGGCGAGGGACGATCGCTACGCCCCTACGAGGTCCCCGACCTCGAGGAGCTCGAGAAGTGGCTCGCCGACAACCAGGTGCTCGACCCGGAGGGTCCTGAAGAGATCTTCGAAGCCACGACCAAGGGCGGCCTGCTGCGCGGCCTGCGCGGTCGCCTCCGCCACCGCGCCCTCTCCCTCTTCACCCGCTAGCTCTTCGGCCACGCGAAAGTCCGGCGCGGACCGCTCAGGCGGAAGATCAGAAACCCTACGATCAGAAGATTCGCGACATTGAAGGCCACGCCCGAGGCAAAGGCCGGCGCGTAGTAGCCGAAATGGTCGTAGAGGAGCCCTGCCCACCAGCTTCCCACCGCCATGCCGCTCATGGCGGTGAACAGGGTGAGCGGGATGCGCCAGGAAGCTTCCGACGACGCGTAGAGGTCGCGGATGGTCACGGCATAGGACGGGATGATGCCGGCGAAGCCGAGGCCAAAGGCAGCCGAGACGGCGAACAGGCCGGCCTCGCCCTGCGTGAACGAGAAGGCCGCGATGGTGACGGCCTGGAAGGCCGAGCCGGCCATGATGGTGCGCAGGCCGCCGATCCGGTCGGCCAGCGCCCCCCAGGCCTGGCGCGCGAGAAAGGCGGCGGCCAGCATGATCGACAGCATGGTGGCGCTGCGCGTCGGCGTGATGCCCATGTCGCTGCAGAAGGCGACGAGATGCGCCTGCGGGATCGCCATCGGCATGCAGCAGCAGAAGCCGGCGATGCAGATCAGCAACTGCGCCAGGTTGGGATGCAGCCCGGCGACGAGGCGCCTGCCATGCGGTGTCGCGGCAGCGGTGCGTGCGGTCGAGGCGGCCGGGGCTTCGATCGGCGGCAACGGCGCGGGCTTCAGCAGGAAGGTCGCCGGCAGGATCAGCACCAGCACCACGCCGGCATAGGCCAGCATCACCGCCTGCCAGCCCCATGAGCTGATGCCGGCCTCGAAGATGGTCGGCCACAGGACGCCGGCCACGTATTGGCCGG
>CANIEC010000101.1 GCA_947466085.1 Rhodospirillales bacterium | reverse complement strand
GAAGGCATAGGCGTGCTCGGACAGACGGCTGAAGGTGATCTTCTTGTCCGTCATATCCGCCTGCGAGGCGAATGCCTTGGCCATCGATGTCTCCCCGGTTGTCGCTCGACGCGAACCTATGCAGCGTGCGGCGCCCGAGTCAAAGCGCAGCTATTCACAGGCGGATCAGTCGGCGCCGTACTTGTGATAGGTTGCGCGATCACCGGTACGGATGGTGACGTCGAACGCATCGCCCTCGCGCTCCATCCGGAGCTTCACCACGGAGCCCGCCGGGCCGATCGCCCAGAGCTTGCGATAGAAGTCGGCCACATCGTCGAGCACCTCGCCGTTCAGCACGTGCAGGATGTCGCCGCGTTGCAGGCCGGCTCGATCGGCGGGCCCGCCGTCGGAAATGCCGCCGACCACGAGCTGGCCCATATGTTCGACCGTATAGATGCCGAGCCACGGGCGCGGCGGCTTCGACAGGCGGCCGGTGGAGACCAGCTCCCCGAAGATCGGCTTCAGCCGGTTGATCGGCACGTACATATTGCCGGGGAACGCCGGCGATCCTGGGCCCAGCGCCTCCTGCACCAGCAGCGAGCCGACGCCGAGCAGTTCGCCGTTCTGGCCGATCAGGGCCGAACCGCCCCACAGCGGATAGGCCGGCACCGTGAAGATGGCGCTGTCGAGCAGATACTCCCAGTAGCCGGCGAACTCGCGCCGACCGGCGACCTTGACCTTGAGCGCCGCCTTCTCGCCGCCGACGCCCGCGACATAGGCCTCGCCGCGCAAGGCGAGGGAATCGGAGTCGCCGAACACCATCGGCTTCAGCGGGACCGGGTTCTCGGTACGAACCAGTCCGAATCCACTCTCATAGTCGTAGCCGACGATGCGGGCGGCCGTCTCGTTGCCCTCAATGTCGGTGATCGTGACGGTGTCGGCTTCCATGATGAGATAGCCGATGGTGAGGACGAGGCCCTCGTCGTCGACCAGGATGCCGTGACCTTCACGCTCCGTGCCCAAAGTCTGGGCCGAGCGGCGGCTTTCGGGAATGGTGGTCCTTACGCCGACCACGGCGGGCAGTGCCGCTGCGACCGGAGGGGGCAGGTTGGAGCCGCCGCCGGGGGTGCGGGCGACCACGCCCTCGTCTCCTGGGGGAGGCCAATGGCCCGACCCGTTTGCGGAACCGTTCAACCCTCGGGCCATCCGCTCACCTCCGCCGCGCACCACGCGCGTCCACAGTCTCAAAGATAGGCGTCCGCCGTCGCGATTGCTATATGACGGTTCATGGCGCCTCCCGCCGATCCGTTCGAAATCACCGATGACCCCGCTCCGGCCGATCCGGTCCCGGCGCGGCGTGCCCTCGCGCCCACGGCCCATCTCGAAGGGCTGAACGACGAGCAGCGACAGGCCGTCACCCATGCCGGCGGCCCTTTGCTGGTCCTGGCCGGCGCCGGCACCGGCAAAACCCGCGTGCTCACCACCCGCATCGCCCATCTGCTGCTCACCGGCCAGACCCGGACATCGCAGATCCTGGCGGTCACCTTCACCAACAAGGCGGCGCGCGAAATGCTCGACCGCGTGGCGAGCCTGATCGGCGGCGCGGCCGACGGGATGTGGCTGGGGACCTTCCACGCGATCGGTGTGCGCGTGCTGCGCCGCCATGCCGAGCTGATCGGGCTGAAGAGCAATTTCACGATCCTCGACACCGACGATCAGACGCGGCTGATCAAGCAGCTGCTGCAGGCCGAGGGGATCGACGACAAGAAATGGCCGGCGCGCATCCTGTCCGGGATCATCCAGCGCTGGAAGGATCGCGCGCTGACGCCCGAAAAGGTCTCGGGCGACGACGCCGGCGAGTTCGCCAATGGCAAGGCCGCCGACATCTACCGCCAGTACCAGGAGCGGCTCGCCGAGGTGAACGCCGTCGATTTCGGCGATCTGGTGATGCACTGCGTGACCCTGTGGCAGAAGCACCCCGATATTTTGGCGGTCTATCACCGCCGCTTCCGCCACATCCTGGTCGACGAGTATCAGGATACCAACGTCGCGCAGTATCTCTGGCTGCGCCTGCTGGCGCAGGGCACGCAGGACGTCTGCTGCGTCGGCGACGACGACCAGTCGATCTATGGCTGGCGGGGCGCCGAGGTCGGTAACATCCTGCGCTTCGAGAAGGATTTCCCCGGCGCCACCATCGTCCGGCTGGAGCGCAACTACCGCTCGACGCCGCACATCCTGGCCGCCGCGTCCCACCTGATCTCGCACAACGAGGGGCGGCTCGGTAAGACGCTGTGGACCGACACCAAGGAGGGCGAGCGCATCTCGCTGCGCGGCGTCTGGGACGGCGACGAGGAAGCGCGCACCATCGGCGAGGAGATCGAGGCGCTGCAGCGCGACAAGCACCGGCTCTCGCAGATCGCCATCCTGGTGCGCGCCGGCTTCCAGACCCGCGAGTTCGAGGAACGCTTCATCACCATGGGCCTGCCCTATCGCGTGATCGGCGGCCCGCGCTTCTACGAGCGCCAGGAGATCCGCGACGCGCTGGCCTATTGCCGCGTCACCATCCAGCACGACGACGACCTCGCCTTCGAGCGCATCTACAACACACCGCGCCGGGGCCTGGGCGAATCGGCCCTGCGCACGCTGCGGCTGATCCAGCGCACCCAGAAGATCTCGCTGTTCGAGGCGACGCGGCGGGCGCTCGAGACCGACGAGCTGAAGGCCCGCCCACGCAAGTCGCTGGGCGACCTGATCCGCAACTTCGAGCGCTGGCGGGCGATGCTCGACGGCATGAGCCATGTCGAGGTCGTCGAAACCATCCTCGATGAGTCGGGCTACACCGACATGCTGCGCCTCGACCGTTCGCCCGAGGCCGAGGGCCGGATCGAGAACCTGAAGGAGCTCGTCAACGCGCTGCAGGAGTTCGATTCGCTGCCGGCGTTCATGGAGCACGTGGCGCTGCTCACCGACATGGCATCGCGCGACGACACCGACATGGTAAGCGTGATGACCCTCCATGCCGCAAAGGGGCTCGAGTTCGACACGGTGTTCCTCCCGGGCTGGGAAGAGGGCCTGTTCCCCAACCAGCGGGCGCTCGACGACAAGGGCATGGCCGGTCTCGAGGAAGAGCGGCGGCTGGCGTATGTCGGGCTGACCCGGGCGCGCAAGCGGGCCTATGTCTCCTTCGCCGCCAACCGCCGCGTGTTCAACCAGTGGCAGGCCGCCATCCCGTCGCGCTTCCTGCGGGAACTGCCGCCGGCCCAGCTTGCCCAGAGCAGCGACGCCGGCCTCTATGCGACCTATTCCGCCGGCCACCATGGCGGGCTGCGCGACCAGGCCAGCGGCTTCGAGTACGAGAGCCTGGGCGTCCCCGGCCGCCGCGGCCGCTATCGCGACGAGACGGCCGACGATCGCCGCGCGACCGAGGGCGACAGGGTCGATCTCAGCATCGGCCAGCGGGTTTTCCACCAGAAGTTCGGCTACGGCCTCATCGTCGCCGTGGACGGTAACAAACTCGACATAGAATTCGAAAAAGCCGGCCCCAAGAAGGTGCTCGACAGTTTCATCGAAGCCGCCTGAGCAGAAACTACAGGAGAGAAACCCCATGTTCCGCCGCTCCGCCCTTGCCCTCGGCTCCGCCCTTTATGTCGTGCTCGCATCCGGCGCCGGCTTTGCGCAGACCGGCAAGGTGACGGTCGTCACCTCCTTCTCCAAGGACGTCACCGACCCGATCAAGAAGGCCTTCGAGAAGGCCGTGCCGGGCGCCACGCTGGAAGTGCAGAACCGCAACACCAACGCCGGCGTGAAGTTCATCGAGGAGACCAAGGGCAACAACCAGGTCGATCTCTTCTGGGCCTCCGCGCCCGACGCCTTCGAGGTGCTGAAGGGCAAGAAGCTGCTCAGCCCCTACAAGCCCAAGGCCACCGGCATCGCCGAAAAGGTCGGCTCCTATCCCGTCAACGACAAGGACGGCTTCTATTCCGGCTTCGCCGCCTCGGGCTACGGCATCATGTGGAACGAGCGCTATGTGAAGGCCAACAAGCTGCCGACGCCCAAGGAGTGGCAGGATCTCGCGCAGGCACCCTACTTCGACCATGTGTCGATCTCGGCACCGTCGCGCTCGGGCACGACCCACCTCACGATCGAGACGATCCTGCAGGGCGAGGGCTGGGACAAAGGCTGGCGCACGACCAAGGACATCGCCGGCAACCTGCGCACGGTGACGGACCGGTCGTTCGGCGTGCCCGAAGCCGTGAACTCCGGCCAGGTCGGCTATGGCATCGTGATCGACTTCTTCGCCTTCTCCTCGCAGGGCGCGGGCTTTCCCGTGAAGTTCGTCTATCCGTCGGTGACGACCTTGGTGCCGGCCAATGTCGGCGTCGTCGCCAACGCCCCGAACAAGGCGGGCGCCGAGGCCTTCATCGAGTTCCTGCTGTCGCCCGTGGGCCAGGAAGTGCTGCTGGAGCCGACGATCCGCCGCCTGCCGGTTCGCCCCGAGACCTACGCCAAGGCACCGGCCGATTATCCCAACCCCTTCAAGGACAAGAACCTCCAGGGGTTGCTGACCTTCAACGCCGAGCTGTCGGAAGGCCGGACCGCCGCCGTCGACACGCTGTTCGACCAGCTCATCACCTTCCAGCTCGAGCCGCTGAAGGCCGTGACGAAGGTGCTGCACGAGGTCGATGCGGCGCTGAAGAAGAAGGACAATGCCCAGGCCCGCGCGCTCGCCAAGGAAGCGCGCGACCTGATCGCCGCCATGCCGATCACCGCGGCGCAGGCGGCTTCGCCCGAGATCAAGGCCGCCTTCACCGGCGGCAAGGAAAAGTCTTCGCGCCAGGCCGAGCTCGAGCAGCAGTGGGCGGCCTTTGCCAAGGAAAAGTACACCGCCGCCAAGGCCAAGGCCGACGAGGCGCTGAAGCTGGCGCGCTAGTGCGGGATTCTCGTCACTTGCCTCCCCATTCAAATGGGGAGGTGCCCGCGTCGCACGCGGGCGGAGGGGTCATCGCGTCCGGGGTCACCGAGTATGACCCCTCTGCCCCTGACTACAGGGGCACCTCCCCATTTGAATGGGGAGGCGTATGAGTTCGATCCGCTCCCCCGGGCAGATCGCATTGGCGCTCGCCATCGCCCTCTTCCTCGGCGTCTTCCTGATCGTGCCGGTGGCGACCGTCGTCTACGTCGCCTTCACCGAGAAGGGCGGCGGCGGGCTCACGCTCGTAAACTTCCTCGACTTCGGGCGCACCGACCTCTTCGTGCGCTCGTTCTGGAACTCGGTCTACGTGTCGGCGATGACCGTCGTCTGGGCGTCGGTGCTGGCGCTGCCGCTGGCCTATCTTACGACGCGCTTCGAGTTCCGCGGCGCCATGCTGGTGCAGACGCTGGGCTTCCTGCCGCTGATCATGCCGCCCTTCGTCGGCGCGGTGGCGATGCAGCTCCTGTTCGGCCGCAACGGCTCGGTGAACCTGCTGCTCGACGAATGGTTCGACTTCAAGATCGGCTTCATGGAAGGGCTGAACGGCGTCATCTTCCTGCAGGCGATCCACTACTTCCCGTTCATCCTGGTCAACCTCTCGGCAGCGCTGCGCAACATCGACCGCAGCATGGAGGAAGCCGCCCAGAACCTGGGCTCGCACGGGCTGCGCCTGTTCCGTCGCATCGCGCTCCCGCTGGCGCTGCCGGGCTACATCGCCGGCGCCAGCCTGGTCTTCGTGAAGGTGTTCGACGACGTGGCGACGCCGCTGCTGCTCAACGTCAAGGAGATGCTGGCGCCGCAGGCCTATCTGCGCATCACCTCGATCGGCATCGACGATCCGATGGGCTATGTGATCTCCGTCGTGCTGATGCTCGTCGCGGTGGCGACCATGTGGGCGACGGCGCTAGTCATGAAGGGCAAGGACTACGCCACGACCCAGCGCGGCGGCGGCGGTCTTGCTCGGCGCCAGTTGCGGCCGCGCGAACAGGCGCTGGCCTATGCCGTCGTGATCTTCATCCTGGCGCTGGTGCTGGCGCCGCATGTCGGGCTGGTGCTTTTGTCCTTCGCCACGGTCTGGTCCTACAGCCCCCTGCCCGACGGCTACACGCTGGCGCACTACACGCGCGTGCTGGGCGACAGCTCTGTCTACATCAAGAACACGCTGCTCTATGCCGGCCTCGCCGCCACCATCGACGTGGTGATCGGCGGCGCCATCGCGTATCTCGTCCTGCGCACGCGCCTGGCCGGACGGCAGTGGCTCGACTGGGCCGCCAGCACCGCGCTCGCGGTGCCCGGCGTCGTGCTGGGCATCGGCTATCTGCGCGCCTTCTACGGCGTGAACCTGCCCGACGGCGCGCCGCTCGCCACCCTCTGGATCGTGATCGTGCTGGCCATCGCCATCCGCCGCCTGCCCTACGCGCTGCGAGCGGCCTATGCCGCCCTGCAGCAGATCTCGGTCTCGCTCGAGGAAGCGGCCGAGAATCTTGGCGCCACCAAGGCGCGCACGGTGCGGCGGGTCGTGATCCCGCTGATGACCGGCGGCCTCCTTGCAGGATTTGTGACCAGTTTCGCCACTGCCGCCGTCGAACTGTCGGCCGTGCTGATCCTGGTGCAGTCGAACTCGGATGCGCCGCTGGCATATGGTCTCTACGTGCTGATGCAGACCCCGGCGGGACGCGGCGCCGGCGCGGCGCTGGGCGTGATCGCCGTGCTCATCGTGGCGGTCTGCATGTGGCTGTCGCAGCTCGCGGTCGATCGTTCGCAACGGGCCAGGGGCCTCGATATATGACGGACATGACCATGTCGAAGCCGGCTCGGGCGGTGGGCATCGAGATCACGGGCGTCAACCTCTCCTACGGCGCGACCCACGTGCTGAAGGATGTCGCACTCTCGATCCGGCCCGGCGAATTCTTCGCCTTTCTGGGGCCCTCGGGCTGCGGCAAGACCACCCTGCTGCGGCTGATCGCGGGCTTTGCCCAGGCGCAGACCGGCAAGGTGCTGCTCGACGGCCAGGACGTGGCGCCCCTGCCACCCTGGAAGCGCGATGTCGGCATGGTGTTCCAGAGCTACGCGCTGTGGCCTCACATGACCGTGGCGAAGAACGTCGCCTTCGGTCTCGAGGAGCGCCGCCTGCCGCGCGCCGAGATCGACCGGCGGGTCGCCCAGGCGCTCGACCTGGTCGGCCTCTCGGCCTACGCCGAGCGGCGGCCCGCGCAACTTTCGGGCGGCCAGCAGCAGCGCGTCGCCGTGGCCCGCACCATCGCCATCGAGCCCAAGGTGCTGCTGCTCGACGAGCCGCTGTCCAACCTCGACGCCAAGATGCGGGTCAGCGTGCGCCGCGAGCTGCGCTCGCTGCAGCAGCGGCTCGGCCTCACCACGATCTTCGTCACCCACGACCAGGAGGAAGCCAACACGATCTGCGACCGTATCGCCGTGATGGATGCCGGCACGGTCCAGCAGGTCGGAACACCGATGGAGCTCTACGAAAATCCCGCAAACCTGTTCGTCGCCAACTTCCTGGGCTCGGCCAACATTCTGGACGAACGGGCCGGCGTGCCCATTCCCTCTGGTAAGCGCCTGGTGTTTCGCCCCCAGCACGCCGCTCTGACGTCGCCCGAAAGTGCGCCCCTGCGCGGTCCGGTCACGCATCGCGAATTCCTGGGCGCGACCGTCCGCTACGCCGTCCGCATCGGCGACAGCGAAGTGCTGATCGAGACGCCGTTCCAGTCCGGCAGCGAGCTGCGAGACGTCGGCGACAATGTCGGCGTGGACTTGCCGGCCCGGCGCATGCTCTTCCTTCCGGCATGAGCATGAGCAAAGTACGCAAGGCGGGCTTCGTCGCACCGGCAGCGCAGCGCGCCGATTGGGAAATCCTCCTGGAAGAACGGCTGGCCGAGGAAGGCTTCATCGTTGCGAGCTGCGAGGTCTCCCGCGACGGCCCCTGGCGCATCGACATTTTCGGCGAGGGTGACGAAGCACTGGTCGAAGCGGCCATCGACGCCGCCGCGCAGGCCCTTGGCCTCGACCGGCCGGACTGGCGCTGGGAGGAGCTGCCCGACATCGACTGGGTGGCCGAGAACCAGCGTTCCTTCCGGCCCTTCGCCGTCGGCCCCTTCTGGGTCCACCCGTCGCACGTGATGGACGGCCGGCCTGCAGGCCTGTTACCCCTGCGCATCGACGCCGGCTTGGCCTTCGGCACCGGCACGCATGCCACCACCCGCGGATGCCTCGAGATGCTGGCGACCCTCGATCCGGCCGAGACGGTCAACGCCGTCGACGTGGGATGCGGCAGCGGCATCCTTGCCATCGCGATGGCCAAGCTGTGGAACCGGCCGGTGATCGGCGGTGACAACGACGCAGAGGCGGTTGAAGTGGCGCGCGAGAATGCGGGGCTGAACGGCGTCCCGGAGCTTTGCTCCTTCTTCGTCTCCGCGGGCCTGCAGGCCGACGAGCTGGCTGGCCGCGCCCCCTACGACCTCATCGTGGCGAACATCCTGGCCGCGCCGTTGCTCGATCTCGCGGAGGCGTTCGGCGCATCGGTGCGCCCCGGAGGACGCGTGCTGCTGAGCGGCCTGCTGGTCGAGCAGGCGGCCAGCATCCTCGCGGGCTACGAGCAATGCGGTTTCGCCTTCGAGCGCCGGATCGACCTGGAGACGGGTGGCGCCTGGTGGCGCAGCCTGGTCCTGCGCCGAAGCTGAGGCCACAAAGCGAAAGGGCCGGCTTTCGCCGGCCCCCTTACGCTTACGCTACGCTACGCTACTCTACAATCGGTTACGCCGCGCGGCGCAGATTCTGGTTCGCCGCAGTGACCTGCCCGCCGACATCGTCGAAGCGCGGGGCGACGCCTTCGACGGCCTCACGGATCGCGAAGGTGATGTCGGCCCGGCACAGGCCGAGGTCGGCCAGTTCGCGGTCGCTCATCCGATGGAGCTGGGACTCGGCGGCCCGCAGCTTGAGGTCGGCCTTGATCCCGCCGGCGGCGCGATCGTACAGGCGGCCGACCCACAGGATCGCGTCACCCAGTGCGTTCGCCAGCCATTCGGCACGCGCGTAGCGGGCGCGTAGCTCGATCAGGCGGCGATCGTCGAGGGTGAAGCTGATCTTGGTATTCGCGTTTCCCCCCGCCGGCGCAGTTTCGCTGGTCAGATCCTTAAAGGTCCGAATCGGCTGGGTCATCATGAGTCTCTCCTTCTATTGTGCGGCGCGATAGTCGATGCTGCACCGCACTCAGCAAATATAGAGCCTT
Source organism: Rhodospirillales bacterium (assembly GCA_947466085.1). Taxonomy (GTDB): domain Bacteria; phylum Pseudomonadota; class Alphaproteobacteria; order Reyranellales; family Reyranellaceae; genus Reyranella. The sequence continues at coordinate 7,481 of CANIEC010000101.1, read as the reverse complement.
GAGGCGCAACAATAAGTGCGGACTCTGAAGGTTCGACATGCACCAAACGCATAGCGAAGCATCTCCAAGCATTTCGCAGATGCGAGAGTAACATTATTGCTCCGTTTGATCCGACCCATCACCCCGCGTAGGGTCCATCTCATCATGACGACCGCTCCCGACGACGTACTCGCCCTCCTCCGCAGCCGCGGCCTACCTGCTGACCCCGCCGCCCTCGGAGACCTGATGCTCGGCGTTGCCGCGGCCCCCGAAAGCCTGTCCGGGCCGGAGTGGGTCGAGCTGATCGATCCGGCGGCTGACGCCGAATTGACCAAAGCACTGTCTGCCTGGCGGGCAGAACTCGCGGCGGCCGATGACGGGCTGCAGGCGAGCCCGGCCCCGGCTGAGCGGCTGGCCGGTCTGCGCGCCGAACTGAAGCGCCGCGGGCTCGACGGCTTCGTCGTGCCCCGTGCCGACGAACATCAGGGCGAATACGTGCCGCGGCGCGCCCAGCGGCTGGGATGGCTGACCGGGTTCAGCGGTTCGGCGGGCCTCGCCATCGTCCTGGCGCAGCGCGCCGCCATCTTCGTCGACGGCCGCTATACGCTGGCCGTGCGCGACCAGGTCGACGTCGGGGCGTTCGTGCCGCACCAGATTCCCGAGCAGTCGGCCGAGCAGTGGATCGCCGAGAACCTGCCCAAGGGCGGCAAGCTCGGCTTCGATCCCTGGCTGCAGACGGTGGACGGATACGACCGCTTCGCCCGTGGCTGTCAGCGGGCGGGCGGCAGTTTCGTGCCCGTCGAGTCCAATCCCGTCGACGCTGTGTGGCGCGGACGGCCGCCCGCTCCGCTCGCGCCCGTACTGCCGCATCCCGTGGAGTTTGCCGGTGAGACCAGCGAGAGCAAGCGCGGCCGCATCGCCTCGACGCTCGCGGCCAGGAACGCCGATGTCGCGTTGATCACCGCCCCCGATTCGATCGCCTGGCTGCTGAACGTGCGCGGCGGCGACGTCCCACGCACCCCGTTCGCGCTGGGGTTCGCGCTGATCCATACCGACGGCCATGTCGATCTCTACATGGACCGCCGCAAGATCCCCGACCGCACCGTCTCCTGGCTGGGCAATGCCGTGACCCTGGCGCCGCCAGGGGAGCTTGGCAGCGCGCTCGACATGATGGGCAAGCTCGGCAAGCGCGTCCTGCTCGAGCCCTCGACCGCGCCTTACTGGGCCGCGACCCGCCTGCAGGCCGCGGGCGCGACGCTGGTTCGCGACGCCGATCCCATCGCGCTTCCCAAGGCCTGCAAGAACGCCGTCGAACTGGAAGGCATTCGCGTCGCCCATCGCCGCGACGGCGCCGCGGTCAGCCGCTTCCTGGAATGGCTAGATTCCAGGTCGGGTGCCGGCAGTTTGCGCGAGATCGAAGTGTCGGACCGGCTGCAGGCGCTGCGCGAGGAGACCGGCAAGCTCCGCGACCTCAGCTTCGATACGATCTCCGGCGCCGGCGCCAACGGGGCCATCGTCCACTACCGCGCCTCCGAGGCGTCGGAGCGCACGCTCGAGCCGGGCAGCCTCTATCTGGTGGACTCAGGCGGCCAGTATCGCGACGGCACCACCGACATCACCCGCACGGTCGCGGTCGGCACGCCGTCGCCCGAGATGCGCGACCGCTTCACGCGTGTCCTCAAGGGACATATCGCGCTGGCCAGCGCCCGCTTCCCGGTGGGCACGACCGGCTCGCAGCTCGACGTTCTGGCGCGCTACGCGCTGTGGCAGGTCGGCCTCGATTACGATCACGGCACCGGGCACGGCGTCGGCGCCTACCTGTCGGTTCACGAGGGTCCGCACCGCATCTCCAAGATGCCGAATTCGATCGCCCTGCAGCCCGGCATGATCGTCAGCAACGAGCCCGGCTATTACAAGACCGGCGCCTACGGCATCCGCATCGAGAATCTCGTGGCCGTGAAGGAGGTCGAGATCGAGGGCGCCGACCGCCGCTATCTCGAATTCGAGACGCTGACCCTGGCGCCGATAGACCTCGCCTGCATCGAACCTTCCCTGCTGACCGAAGCCGAGCGGCAGTGGCTCAACGACTATCACCGCCGGGTGCGCGACACAGTCGGTCCGACCGTCGACGAAGCGACCCGCGCCTGGCTCGACAGGGCGACCCGCGCGATCTGACCGAACAGGTTAGAGTCGCCAAGGCTGGAGCTATTCGCTCAGCTTCACCCACTCTTCTTCGGTCATCGTCTGGATGCCCAGTTCGGCGGCCTTGCGGGCCTTCGAGCCGGCATTCTCGCCGACCACGACGAGGCTGGTCTTCTTCGAGACAGAATCGGTGACCTTGGCGCCCAGCTCCTCGGCGCGCGCCTTGGCGGCGTCGCGGGTCATGGTCGACATCTCACCGGTGAAGACGACGATCTTGTCCTTGAGCTTGGCATCGGCGGCGATGACACGCCGCCCAACCGGCTGGACCGAGAGCTGCTTCAACAGGTCCCGGATGATCTCCACATTGTGGCCTTCGCCGAAGAACGCGCACATCGCGTCCGCCGTCGTAACGCCGATCTGTTCGACGTTGCACAGCCGGCCATAGCTCGGCCCGACGGTTTCGGCGGCCTTCTCCTTCTTCGCGGGCTCGGGATGCGCCTCTCGTTCCTTCGCCGCCGCCAACATCTCCGACAGCCAGGTATCGGCATCGGCATATTCCTGGGCGAGAACCTTGGCCGTGGCCTCGCCGATCAGCGGAATGCCGATCGCGTTGATGAAGCGGTCGAGCGAGATGGTGCGGCGCGCGTCGATGGCGGCCAGCAGGTTGCGCACGGAAAGGTCGCCCCAGCCCTCGCGCTTCTTGAGATCGGCTTCGTGCTCGCGCAGGCGGAAGATGTCGCCCGGCACCTTGAGCAGCCCGTCGTTAAAGAAGTTCTCGATGTGCGTGCCGCCCAGCCCCTCGATGTCGAAGCAGTTGCGCGACACGAAGTAGCGAAGGCGCTCTACTTGCTGGAACGGGCATTCGAGCCCGCCGGAACAACGCCGTACCACGCCACCCTCCTCGGCCTTCACCTCGGTCCCGAGCGAACAGGGGCAGTGCGTGGGAAAGTGGTACTTCCGGGCATTCTCCGGTCGCTCGTCGGCGATAAAGCCCAGTACCTGCGGGATCACGTCGCCGGCCCGCTGGATCGTGACCATGTCTCCGACGCGAACGTCGAGCCGCTCGATCTCGTCGGCATTGTGCAGCGTGGCGCGCGCCACCATGACGCCGCCGACATTTACCGGTTCGAGCTCGGCCACCGGCGTCAGCGCGCCGGTGCGACCGACCTGGATGTTGATGCCGTTGAGACGGGTGTGCGCCTGTTCGGCCGGGAACTTGTGCGCGGTCGCCCAGCGCGGTGCGCGGCTCACGAAGCCCAGCCGCTCCTGCCAGTCGATGCGGTCGACCTTGTAGACGACTCCGTCGATGTCATACGGCAGCGACGGACGCTCGACCCCGATCTTCGCGTAGAACGCACGCACCTCATCGGGCGTCTGGCAGAGCTTCGTCAGGGGGTTGGTTTTGAAGCCCCATTCCTCGAGCAGCTTCAGGTATTCGCTGTGCGTCTTCCAGGTGCGTGGCTCGGCCTCGCCCCAGGCATAGGCGAAGAAGCGCAGGGGGCGCTGCGCCGTGATGCCGGGATCGAGCTGACGCAGCGAGCCCGCCGCGGCGTTGCGCGGATTGGCGAAGGCCTTCTCGCCCGCCTCTTCCTGGCGCCGGTTCATCTCCTGGAACGCCTTGCGCTCCATGTAGACCTCGCCGCGCACGTCGATCGACTTCGGGAACCCGTCCTTGCCGTGCGGCTTAAGCCTCTTCGGGATGTCCTCTACGGTGAGCAGGTTGGCCGTGACGTCCTCACCCGTCGTGCCGTCGCCGCGCGTTGCGCCCTGAACGAACTCGCCATCCTCGTAGTGCAGGCTGATCGACAGACCGTCGATCTTGGCCTCGCAACTGAAGGCGATCTCATCGTCGGGCCCGATATTGGTTTCCCGCTCCAGGCCACGGCGCACGCGGTCGAGGAAATCCTGCAGCTCCTCATCCGTGAAGCAATTGTCGAGCGAGAGCATCGGCTTCGTGTGCTTCACCTTGGCGAAAGCCGTGGTGGGCGTCGGCGCGACCCGCTGCGTGGGGCTGAACATGTCGACGATCTGGGGGAACCTTGCCTCGATCGCCTTCAGGCGCTGGCGAAGCCTGTCGTAGTCAGCGTCCGAGATCTCCGGCGCGTCCTTCTCGTGATAGAGCCTGTCGTGGTGGACGATCTCCTCGGCCAGCCGCTTGTGCTCGGAGCGCGCCTGCCGCTCGGTGAGCTTGTCCACGGCGAGCGCCGCCACGACCTTCGCCGCACGGGACATCGTCGTTCTCCTAGTTGGCCGTCGCCAGCAGCCGGTCGGCTGCGGCGCGCGCCTCGACCGTCACTTCCGCACCCGACAGCATGCGCGCGATCTCCTCGCGGCGGCCCTGGGCATCCAGCGCCACGACGTCCGTGCTGGCCGCCGTCCGGGTCGTGGTCTTGCGGATCAGCCAATGGCGGTCGGCCACCGCGGCGACCTGCGGTGAATGGGTGACGACAAGCACCTGAACGTCCTTCGCCAGCCGCTTCAGCCGCTCGCCGACGGCCGCTGCAGTGGCGCCGCCGATGCCGGAATCGACCTCGTCGAACACGATCGTCGGCGCGTCTCCCACCTTGGCGAGGCAGACCTTGAGCGCCAGCAGGAACCGCGACAGCTCGCCGCCCGACGCGATCCTGGCAATCGGCGCCGGCGGGGCACCGGGATTGGTCGAGACGGTGAATTGTACCCGATCGGTGCCGGCGGCCGACCATTCGGCTTCAGGCAAGGCGGTCACTTCGGTAACGAACTTAGCCCGCTCGAGCTTGAGGGGGGCCAGTTCCGCAGCCACCCCCTTGTCGAGTTTGGCTGCGCCCTTGCGCCGCGCGGCCGCCAGCGCCTCGGCCGCCGCCACATAGGCCGCGCGGGCCGCCTTCGCCGCAGCCGCCAGTTTCTTCAGCCCGGCCTCGCCGTCGTCGAGCGCCGCGAGCTGGGCCGCGAATTTCTCGCTGAGCGCGGCGAGCCCGGCCACGGCGACATTGTGCTTGCGCGCGAGCGCCCGCAGCGCAAAGAGCCGCTCCTCGATCTTCTCGAGCCGCGCCGGGTCGAACTCCAGCGCATCGCGCGCCATCTCGAGCTGGGCCTGCGCCTCGGTGGCTTCGCTGAGCGCCCGATCGAGCGCCGCCAGCGGCGCATCGAGCCGGCCATCGACCTTGTCGGCATTGCGTTCGATCAGGCGATGCGCCGTGCGGAGGCTGGCGACGGCGCCGCGTCCCTGCTCGAGCTCTGCCAGCGCCTGGCTGACGGCTTCGCCCAGCGCGCTGCCGGCCCGCATCAACTGACGTTCGCCCGCCAGCGTCTCCTCGTCGTCGGCCTTCGGTGCCAGCGCATCAAGTTCCTTCGCCGCGTGTCGCAGGAATTCCTCGTCGCGCCGCGCCGCCTCGGCTGTCGACTGCGCGTCGGCGTAGGCCTGTTCGGCGGTGCGCCAGATCGTCCAGGCGGACGCAACCGCGGCCGCCTGCTTTTCGAGACCGGCAAACGCATCGAGCGAACCACGATGTGTCGCCGTGTCGAGCAGGCCGTGCTGCTCCATCTGGCCCTGGATCTCGACCAGCGTGTCGCCCAGCCGGCGCAACAGGGCGACCGAGGCCGGCTGGTCGTTGACGAAGGCACGCCCGCGCCCGTCGGCAGCTATCATGCGGCGCAGGGTCAGGACGTCATCGCCGTCGAATCCCTGGTCGGCGAGAATGGCGCGCGCCGGATGGTCGCGCGGCAGATCGAAGGAAGCGGCTATCGAGGCCTGGGCGGCACCGCGCCGCACCGCGCCCGATTCGGCGCGCGCGCCGAGCGCGAGACCCAACGCGTCGATCAGGATCGACTTGCCGGCGCCAGTTTCGCCGGTCAGGGCGCCCAGGCCTCCGCCATGGGCGAAATCGAGGTCGAGCTTCTCGATCAGCACGAAATCGCGGATCGAAAGCGTGGCGAGCATGCCGGACGGTCAGAAGATGCTGGAGAACCAGCCGCGCTTCTCGTCGGGCGGCCGTGTGCCCTCGCCGGTCATCAGGAAGTAGCTGTCCTGATACCACTCGCTGCCGGGGAAATTGTAGCCGAGCACGGCCGCCGCTTCCTTGGCCTCGCTCTTCACGCCGAGCGCGAGGTAGGCCTCGACCAGACGATGCAGCGCCTCGGGCACGTGCGTCGTCGTCTGATAGCGTTCGATCACCACGCGGTAGCGGTTGATGGCGCCGACATACTGCTGATTGGTCTGGTAGTAGCGTCCGACCGCCATCTCCTTGCCGGCCAGATGGTCGATGCAGAGTTCGACCTTGAGGCGCGAGTCGCGGGCATAGGGCGACTCCGGGAAGCGCTTCACGACCTCCGCCAGCGCATCGAGCGCCTGCTGGGTGGTGCGCTGGTCGCGGCCGACGTCGGAGATCTGCTCGTAGTAGCAGAGCGCCTTCAGATAATAGGCATAAGGCAGGTCGCGATGGCCGGGATGGAGCTGGATGAAACGATCCAGCGCGATGATCGCTTCGTCATACTTGTTGGACTGATAGTAGGCGAAAGCCGCCATGATCTGGGCCTTGGTCGCCCAGACGGAATAGGGATGCTGGCGATCGACTTCCTCGAAGCTCTTGGCGGCAGTCTTGTATTCCTGCTGGCCCAACGCATCGAGCCCGCGATTGTACAGCTGCTCGACGGGCTGCTCGACGTACTTGTCGTCGTCCGAGCCACACGCGGAGAGCCCGAACGCCAATGACAGCGCCAGCCCGACCGCGATGCGACGGCCCTTAGCCACAACCAACTTCGACATGTCCCATCCGCAATGAACTTCGTGCCGGCGCGTTATATCACGTGCCAGCGAAAAAAAGAGGGGCCGCGCGGCCCCTCGGAAGATGCGTGAAGAGCAGAAATTCCTGCGTCAGTTGGCTTGCCGCCGCAGGAATGCCGGAATTTGCAGGTCGTCGTCGTCGCGCGCGGGTTTCGCACGCTCCGTGACGTCGAGGCTGATCGAGGTCTGGACCGGGGCGGGCCGCGAAACGGGCGCCTTGGGAGCCACGGCAACGACATTTTCCGGGGCCGGCGCAGGGCGCGCGACCGGCGGTTCCGCCGGAGCGGCGGCTGTCGTCGCGGGCTTCGGCGCCGAGAAGGCACCGGTGATGCGCTGGAACAGGTTCGGCGCGCGATTGTCGGTCGCCGGCCGCGCCATTGTCGGTCGGGTGACCGGCTCGGTCCGCGCCGGCGCCTTGGCCGTCGAGGGACGGCTGATGCGCCAATCGTTCTCGTCGACCAGGGGGCGTTGCGGCGCTGCCGGCGCGGGCGCCGGAGCAGGCGGCGCCGCCACGGGGGCCGCCGCGACGGGAGCCTGGATCGGCGCAGGCGTCGGAGCGACCGGCACAGCCTCGACCGGAGGCGCCATCATGACGGGCTCT